>DAOUKZ010000082.1:0-32021 GCA_034420775.1 Dehalococcoidia bacterium | reverse complement strand
CCCTGCGCCGCGATGTCGGCCCGCATCGCCATCTCCGAGCCCGGCGCCGGGGCGAAGACCTCCGAGATGTCGCCGTCGCCGCCGAGGTAGCGGTCGATGGCGACCGCCGCCCGCTTCCCCTGGTCCATCGCGTCGACGATGCTGCCGGGGCCGGTGACGGCGTCGCCGGCGGCGAAGACGCCCGCGCGGTTCGTCATGCACGAATCGAGGTCGGTCAGGATGCGGCCGCGCGGGCCCAGACCGAGCCCCCACGAGGCGGGCGCCTCGACCTCCAGGCCGAGCGAGACCAGCACCACGCCGGCCTCGACGGTCCGGCTGCTTCCCTCGACGACGCCGAGCGTCTCCCGCCCCAGCTCGTCGGTGGCCACGACCTCCAGCGCCTCCGCATCTACTTCGACACCGCCGTCGGCCCCCCGCACCGCCGTGACCCGCATCAGCGGCAGCGTCTCGACGCCCTCCGCCTCGGCATCGGCGATCTCGTGGTCGTGCGCCTCGGCGGCGGCGCGGTCGGACGGCATGAGCACCGTCACCCGCTCGGCGCCGATGCGCAGCGCCGACCGCGCCGTGTCCATCGCCACGTTGTCGCCGCCAATCACCACGACGCTCGACGGGGCGCTCGTCCGCCGGCCCAAGTTCACATCGCGGAGGAAGGCCGCGGCGTACTCGACTCGCCCGGCCGGAGCCCCGCCGGCAACGTCAAGCGCCCGCGGTTTCGTCTGCCCCACGGCGAGCAGCACCGCGTCGTACTCGTCCGCCAGCTCGTCGATCGACTCCACCCAGAAGCCGGTGCGCACCTCGACCCTCGTCGCGCAGATGCGGCCGATCTCCTCTTCCAGCAGATCGCGGGGAACCTTGTACTCGGGCAGTCCCACCGCGAGCATCCCGCCGAGCTTGGGCATCGCCTCAAACAGCGTGACGTCGTGGCCCCGGCGGCTGGCGAGGTAGTAGACGGCGGTCAGACCCGCCGGCCCCGACCCGACGACGGCCACCCGCTTCCCCGTGGGCGGGGCGACGGTGGGAGCTGGGCCGTGGGAGCCGTGCTCCGCCGCCGCCCGCTTGACGGCGTTGATCGCCACCGGCTCCTCCATGATGCCGCGGCGGCACCACGGCTCGCAGGGGCGGTAGCAGATCAGCCCGCAGACCACCGGCAGCGGAATCGCCTCGCGCACCGTCGCGTGCGCCTCGGCGAACCGCCCCTCGGCGATATACCCCATGTAGCGCGGCACGTCGACCTCCGCCGGGCAGGCCGCGACGCACGGAGCGATCAGCCGCTTGTCTTGGTCGAACTCCATAGGGTTAATTCTATGGCCCTTCGCGCTATTGCCGCGCGGAAGTCTCTCCCACCTCAGGCCTTTGCGCAACCTGGGAGGCGGCAAGCCGCCCTTTCCGCTCCCCCCGGCCGCTCCCTTAAGCCGAGCGACTTAAGCCTCTCCCCCTCTGGGGGAAATTTGAGAGAGGGCGCGCGCCGTCAGGCGCGCGAGCGCCCGCAGGGCGCTGCTCCCCCACTCGGCTCAAGGGTGGGCAAAGGTCTCCGACGGGAGTGCCGGCGCCGCCGACCGCTACGCCTTGGCGATCTCGACGGGGAAGCGCTTGGCGCGGGAGAAGGGGGTCAGGGCGCCCGGGGTGGGCTTGTTCCAGATGTTGGTGACCATCTTCTCGTGGGGCAACGTCAGGAGTGCGACGCCGGGCGCGGCGCGGCCGTTGACGTGCGCCGTCGCCGAGACAGCGCCCATCGCGGCGGTCAGCGTGACCGCGTCGCCGTCCTTGATGGAGAGGCGGCGGGCGTCGGCGGTGTTGATCTCGACCGCCGCCGCGCCGGCAAGCTCGACCGTCCCCTTGATCTCCCGCACCACGGCGGCTAGGGCGACCATGCCGTCCGCGTCGGCCTTCTCCGGCGGCGGCAGCGGCAGGAAGCGGCCGATGCCGCGCATGAACTGGGAGACGTGGAGCATCGGCGTGCCCGCGTCGTCCTCCGAGCGGCAGGGCCACTGCACGGGACGGTCGTCGAGGCGCCGGTGGGAGACGCCGCCGTAGGCGGGCGCCACGCGCGCGACTTCATCCATGATCTCCGCCGGGCTCTCGTACGAGAAGCCCTCGGCGCCCATGCGCTCCGCCAAGCCGGCGATGGCGCGCCAGGCGGGGCGGCACTCGCCCATCGGCTCGATGGCGGGACGCACCCGCTGCACCCGCCGCTCGAAGCTCGTCGACGAGCCGTCGTTCTCGGCGAACGACGTCGCGGGCAGCGCCACGCTGACGAACGGTTCGAGGTCTCTGAGGAACGTCTCGTGCACGGCAAGAAACTCCAGCTTTCCGAAGGCCCGGCCGAGCTCGCCCGTCGGGTCGGGCAGCACCTGGTTCTGGCCGATCATCACCACGGCCTTGACCTTGCCGGCCTCGATGGCGGCGGGCAGGTCGGGGAGGCCGACGCCGGCGCGGTCCGGCACGGGACGGGCGGCGTGGGCGCCGAGCCGCAGGCGGGTCCCGGCCTCCTCAAGGAACACTCCGCCGGGAAGCAGGTGCGGCCTGCAGCCCATGTCCTCGGCGCCCTGGCTGTTGCTCTCGCCCCGCAGAGGGTAGACCCCGCCGCCGCGGACGCCAACGTTGCCGGTGAGCATGGCGAGGCCCGCCACGGCCGCCGCGAGCCCGTCGTCGCCGGCCAGCGCCGGACTGAACAAGAACGAGGTCGGCTTCCGCGCCGCCAGCAGGCGCGCCGCCTGCCGCATCTGGTCGGCGGGAACGCCGGACAGCTTCTCGGCGGCTTCGAGCGTGTAGGGCGCCAGCGACTCGACGAACCGGTCGAGCTCCATCGCCCGCTTCTGCACCGCCTCGGCGTCGAACAGACCCTCGTCGACGATGACCTTGGCGATGGCCGCCAGCACGGCCACTTCTGAGCCCGGAGCGCAGACCGCCTTCTCCGCGGCCAGCAGCCCGATCTCCGTGTCGCGGGGGTCGATCACGATCAGGTGCGCGCCCCGGTTCACCGCCTCCTTGACCTGGAGGCCGGCCACGGGATGCTCGAAGGTGATATCCGAGTCAACGATGAGGACCGTCTGCGCGTCGTGCAGGTCCCACATCGAGTTGGTCGCCGCGGCGCTGCCGAAGGCGTCGATGAGCGGGTCGAGCGCGGACGGCGGGCAGAGCGGATCGGGGAAGTCGACGTTGGGCGAGCCGATGGCGCCGCGGGCGAACTTCTGGAGCAGATAGTTGTCCTCGTTCGTGACCTTCCCCGAGCCGAGGAACGCGACCTCGTCCGGCTCATACTTGCCCAGGGCATCGGCGACGGCGGCGAGCGCGTCGTCCCACGACGCCGCTTCCAGCCCGTCCGCGCCACGCACCATCGGCGTCATCAGCCGCTGCTTGCTGTAGACCCACTTGTAGCCGAACTTGCCCTGGACGCACTCCTGGCCGCGGCTCGCCTCGCCGTCCACGTCGTGCGTGACCCGGATCAGCTTGCCGTCGGTGACGTTCAGGTTAAGCGAGCAGCCGACGCTGCACTGCGAGCAGGCCGAGGTGACCATCTCGTCGGCCCGGCCCGCCCACTTGCTGTCTTTTTCGGTAATGGCCCCCACGGGGCAGACGTCGACGCACAGCCCGCAGAAGGTGCAGCCCGACTCGGCCAGCGTCCCGCCTTGGGCCGTCCCTACGATGGTGTCGTTGCCCCGCATCTCGAAGGTGATCGCGTTGACGCCCTCGATCTCGTCGCAGGCGCGCACGCACTTCCCGCAGACGATGCAGAGGTTCATGTCGTGGTCGATAAAGGGGTTGCGGGTCTCCAGGTCGAGGTTGCGGTACTGGTAGGGCAGCGGCACCTCGTTGAGCTTGACCGAGTAGGTGACGTCCTGAAGCTCGCATCGCTCGTTCTGGGGACAGACGACGCAGCGGTCGATCACGCTGACGTTGCGCAGGCAGACGTCGGTGGGGCCGCAGTGCTCGATGCGCCAGCAGGTCAGGCAGCCGTGCGGGTGGCTCGACAGGGTGAGCGCGAGGATGTCGCGCCGTATCTCCTCGACCGGAGCCGGGTTGGTGAGGACCGACATGCCCTCGCCGACGGTCGTGTGGCAGGAGGCGGGGTAGCCCCGCCCGCCCTCGATCTCGACGACGCACATGCGGCAGGCGCCGTAGGGCTTGAGGACGGGATGCCAGCAGAGGTACGGGATGTAGACCCCGTGGTCGCGGGCGGCCTCGATGATCGTCTGGCCGGGCTTGGCCTCGACCTCGATGCCGTCGATCTTGAGCTTGATCTTGTCGTTACTCATCCGTCGGCGCCCCTCAATCAGCCCGCCTGCGCGGCCCCTTCTTGGATCGAGGCCTCGAACTCGTCTTGGAAGTAGCGGTAGCCCGACTTGATCGGGTTCTCGGCGAGGTGCCCGTGGGCGCACAGCGCCGATTTCATCGTCTCGCCGATGACGAGCGCGGTGTCGAGATCCTTGCGCGTCGCCTTCTTATGCTCCAGGCGGTCGAGGATGTTGGCGATCTGCCGCGTTCCCAGCCTGCAGGGGAAGCACTTGCCGCACGACTCCTCGGCGTTGAACTCGCCGAGTACGGCGGCGATCTCGATTACGGAGTCGGTCTCGTCGCCGACGATGATGCCGCCGGAGCCGAACATCGCGCCGGCGGCGATCATGGCGTCGAAGTCGATGGGCATGTCGAGGGACGACGCGGGGAGGAAGCCGCCGAGCGGCCCGCCGGTCTGCAGGAACTTCAGCGCCTTGCCGCCGGGCACGCCGCCGCCGAGCACCTCGATGACCTCGCGCAGCGTCACGCCGAAGGGCACCTCGTAGAGGCCGGGGCGGTTGACGCGGCCCGACAGGCATACCAGGGCCGTGCCCTTGCTCCGCTCGGTGCCGATGCCGGCGAACCAGTCGCCGCCGTTGGCCACGATGCTGGGGGCGTAGGAGTAGGTCTTGACGTTGTTGATGTTGGACGGCTTCTGCCACAGACCGGCGGCGGCGGGGAACGGCGGCTTGTACCGCGGCATCGCCCGCTTGCCCTCGACCGCCTCCATGAGCGCGGTCTCCTCGCCGGAGACATAGGACTCGCCCGTCAGCGAGATTTCGATGTCGAAGTCGAAGCCGGTGCCGAGGATGTCCTTGCCGAGCAGGCCGTGCTCGTAGGCCGTGTCGAGGGCGAGCTGCACGCGGTCGATGGGCAGGTCCCATCCCGTGCGGATGAAGATGAAGCCCTTGCCGCCGCCCGCCTTGGTGGCGTAGCCGGCGATGGTGATGCCTTCGATCACGCGGAAGGGGTCGCTCTCCAGCAGGTGCTTGTCGTTGAAGGCGCCGGAGTCGCCCTCCTCGGCGTTGCAGAGGTGGTACTTGGGCGGGCCGGGCGCGCCGATGAGGAACTTCCACTTCATGGCGGCCGGAAACGCCGCGCCGCCGCGACCGCGCAGGTTCGACTTCTCGATCTCGCCGATGACGTCCTCCGGCGACATGCCGCTCACGGCCTTGTCGAGCGCGGCGTAGCCGCCGTTCGCGATGTAGTGCCAGAGATTCGCGGGCTCGATGACGCCGCAGTTCTGCGTCGCCACCCGCCGCTGGAGGGAGAACTCCTCGCGGGAGAAGAGGTCGGGCGGCCCGCCGGGCTCGACGTCACCGATGGCGCCCAGCACGTCGGCGCCATCGGGAATGGCGCCGCCCGCCACGTAGCTCTCGACCAGCGCCGCCGCCGAGTCGGGGGTGACGTTGGCGAAGTAGACGCGCGGCCCCCCGGGCCTGGCGATGCTGACGATGACTTCGGCGTAGTCCAGGCCGAGGCCGCCGGTCTCGTGAATGTCGGCTTCGGCGCCGGCCTTGGCAAGGGCCGATTTCAGGGCGTCGATCACGTCGGGTCCGCCGGCGGCAAGACCGTGGATGCCCATGCCGACGGCGATCTGCGTTCGCTCGCTTGGGCGCGCGAAGGCCGCCCATTCTCGTTCGGCACGCTCGGCGAGTTTCTCGAAGGCTTCGGTCATGCGCCGTTCTCCGAGGTCGCGTCGAGGAGACGGCCCAGACGGTCGGAATCCAACCGGCCCACCAGCTTGCCGTCGATCTTGCCGACCGGGGCGAGCGCGCAGGCTCCGGCGCATTCAAGGCCGCGGAGCGAGTACTTACGGTCTTCGCTGTAGCCGTCGAACGAGGCCCCGGCAAAGACCTCCGCCTGTCGCATCAGCCCCTTCGAGTCGAAGAGCTGGCACGAGGGCCCCCAGCAAAGCTCGATAGTGTGGTCGCCGGGCGGCTCGAAGCGGAAGTGGGTGTAGAAGGTGGCGACGCCGTGGACCTCGTTGACCGAGGCGCCGGTGTACTCGGCGACGGCGGGGATGGCGTCGGGCGGGAGGTAGGTCAGCCGCTCTTGGATGCGAATGAGGGAGGAGAGGACGGTAATCGTCCGCCCCTTCTGGGAGTCGAGGATCTCCCGCATCTTGGAGTCCATGGCGGAGCCGAGTCCCCTTCACCCGCGCCGGCGGGGCATTCGTGAAATGCGGAACTAACGGGGATGCTAGCACACCGGCCAGGGTCGAACAAGGCAGGACGGAGGCTACCGAGGGGCGCGGATGATGAGCCGGCAGAGACCGCTGATGAGCCGCCCCCACAGGCGCGGCTCCGCGCCCTTCCACGCGGCCATCGACGCTTCGCCCTCGTCGACGGCGCGGCGGAAGGCGTCGAAACCATCGTCCCCCAGCGCGCGCCGCACCGCGGCCTCGTTCTCCCCCATCCAGGCGCGGAGCCGGTCGAAGTCGATGTCGTCGAAGACCGGAAAGCTGCCGTTGCGCAGGGCGGCGCGCCACTGGCCGGGCGCGGGGAACGGGGTCACCACCGCCGACTCCAGGTCGATGATGATCAGGTCGCCGTCGCGGTTGCGGATCAGATTGGTGCGGGCGAGGGGGTTGCGGGGGTTGATCTGCCAGACGCTCAGCCCGGCCTCGGCGAACATTTCGGTGAGGTCGCGGAGGAAGGTTTGGGTCTCGGCGTCGTTGTCCACCTTGTCGCCGCGGACGAGCTCGCCGACCAAGCGCCACCGGCCGTCGATGCGTTCCGCCGAGATCGGGGCGACGAGGTCCTTCCCGAAGCGGCAGCGGGTCAGAAAACCGGCGATGCCGCGCCGGTGGACGGCGGCGGTCAGCGCGCGCTCGTTCGACTCGTAGGGGAATGGCGCCTGAAAGGCGAGCCGGTAGAGCAGCCTTACGGCGAAGGGCGGCTTGTACGTCTTGATCGCGGCGCCGCGTTCCACGTCGAGGACGACGGTGCTCGCTATCGAATGCTCGACGCGGGAAGTCCCGTTGACGTTCGCCGCGCCTCCGCGCTTCGCCACCTTGCCGGAGAGCATGACGCGCATAGGGTAGCGCAAATGGAGGAGGGGCGTGGACGCTAGGCGGGTGGGTCGTCGCCCTCCCCGGGCTCCTCTTCGACGACCTCCGTCGAGCGGCGCGTCATCTCGCTGAAGCTGAGGTTGTGCAGCCACATGAAGAAGAGGCCGAGCATGGTCACCGGCGCGAGCAGCGCGGCGTGGAGGATCACCGCGTAGGCCGCGGCGACCTCCGGCGATTCGTTGAAGCCCTCGAGGACGACCTTGGTGCCGTATTCGAAGGGCCCGATGCCGCCGGGCGCGGAGGGCAGGCTCACCGCCAGGTTGGCGATCGCGGTGATGAAGAGGGAGCCGTTGTAGGGCACGTCGAGGCCGAACGCCCAGCCGATGATGTGGTACATCGCCCCCTCGGCGAGCCACACCGGCATGGTGACGGCGAGGATCAGGACCACGCGCTTGGGGTTGCGGAGGCCGGAGAGGCCATCGACGAACGAGTAGAGGATGTTCTGGGCGGGCTCGCGGAAGCGCCGGGGAAGGAACCTGACGAGCGCCTTGACGACGACGTCGCGCAGGCCGGAAAAGATGGCGACGCCGAACATGAGGGCGAGGACGCCGAGGAAGAGCGAAAGGATGAGGCCGATGAGCACGCCCTCGGGGATGCCGATGTCGTCGGAGAAGGCGCTGAAGACCTCCGAGACGTCGAGGAACGGCCAGACGATCAGCGCGATGATGAGCAGGCCGACACCGTCGAAGACGCGCTCCAAGAGCACCGTGCCCAGGGCCGCGCTCTTGCTCACGCCCTCCCGCTCGCTGAAGAACCAGGCGCGGACGAACTCGCCCAGCCGCACCGGCAGGAGGTTGTTGGCCATATAGCCCACCACCACCGGCGAGTAGAGCCGAATCGCCGGGACCTCCTTGATGTGCATCAGGAGGAACCGCCAGCGGACGGCGCGAAAGAGGACGGCGAGGAAGTAGAGGGCGAGCGCGGGAATCAGCCAGATGTAGTCGGCGTCCCGGAGGTGCTCCAGCGTATCGCCAATGTCCAGCTGCCAGAAGAATAGGACGAGCAAGCCGGCGCTGAACGCAACGCCGAGCCAAAACCGCTTACTGAGAAGAAGAGACAGGTCGGACTCCAGAGAACGGGGCCGGGCGTTGGGCGGGCCGGCTCAGGAGGCCAGTATAGCCGATGCCTCGCCGGGGCCGCGCGTCATGGCGTGCCCTTCAAGTCCTTGTGGAAGTAGACCAGCACCTCCCCGGTGGAAGGCTCGGTCGATATGTCCCGGTAGGCGAAGTACCGCAGCCCGCTGTTCCAAGAGCCGGCGCTGCGCACGTCGTCCCAGAACCTTCCGGGGGTGTAGTTGGCGTACACCTCGAACGGATTGAACCACGTCAGGAACGTAATCCGCAGCGGCGGGCCGTAGTTCTCCTCCACCGCTTCGAGCTTGCCCTGGTTGGCCGTGTTGGCCAGGATCACGTCGTGGTCGAGCTCGCCCTCGTAGGTCCCCAGGTCGGCGAGGGCGACCTCCGAGTAGTTGCGCAGATACCAGCGCCACGGCCCGACGGCGGCGTGGGACGCGTCGGCGAAGACCCGCAAGTCTTCGTGCTTGCCGTTGAGCCGGGCCAGCCGGTCGATCTCCTCCGACACCAACCCCACCTCCGGCGAGAGCTGCGAGTAGACGATCAGCTCGTCGGGGTTGTCGCCGTTGGCATACGACGTCTGGAGGGCGGCCCGCACCGTGAACACGCTCATCAGAATTGCCAGCGACAGCAGAGCGAGCGGCAGCACCCGTCCCGCGCCCAGCGTGACCAGTGCGTACACGAACGCCGCGACCGCGAAGGCGGCGATGACGAGCGGGAAGATGAAGCTCCAGAAGGAGATGGGGTCGCCCTCCCAAGGGATGCTCGTGGTCAGCGCGTAGATGAGCGCCAGGGCGAGCGGCGCGGTCGCCAGCAGCGCGATGGCGCCGCCGCGCACGACGCGCCTCCACTCCACGGCGCCGATCAGGTCGCCGATGAACTTACCCGCCAGGATGATGAAGGGCAGCGCCAGGTGCGTCGTCAGCCACGGCATCTTCTCCCCGGCGACGATGTAGGCCAGCAGCGAGAAGCCCGCCCAGAACACCAGGAACCACTCGAACCGGTCGCCGCCGCGCAGCCCAAGCACGGTCACGATGAACACGCCAAGGGCGATGGGCAGATACAGCGCCTTGCCGCCCACGCCCGGACCGCCGACGACTGCGTAGACGCCCCACGCCGCGAGCCCCGCCGCGGCCAGCACCAGGAAGACCACCGGGAAGAGGCCGAGCCGCCGCCGGAACATGTAGAAGAAGGCGGCGGCGACCCCGAAGAAGAACGGCAGGAACTCGTAGACCGGCAGCAGCGTGAAGTAGTAGTACCAGGGCTGGCCGCCGCGCTCGACCTCCTGTTGGGCGAGCCAGTAGCCGAGCGACTGCCACACGCCGGTGCCCAAGCCGAGCATGTTCGTGAAGAAGGTGGTGTGGAACAGCAGGAAGAGGCCGTAGAACAGCGACCACGCCAGCAGGAACGTCTTCCCCTTCCACCGGAAGCCAAGGAATGCCCCGGCCACGAACAAGACCCCGGCGATGATGATCGCGAACGTGTAGCCGCTCTTGCCGCTCGGCGCGCCCACCGCGCCGCTGGAGAGCGACGCATCGGTCACGACCGTCGTGAAGAGCCCGATCTGGTCGAGCACGAGGCCGGGAATGGCGGCGAAGAGGGGCAGCGTCAACGCAATGAGGAAGATGAGGAAGCCCAACGCCGGCGTCAGTTCACGGACCCCGCTCTCCTCGCCGGTCTCCTCAACCTCGCCGGTTTCGCCCGCCGGATCAGCCTCCTCCGGCTCGCCATTCGGGTCGGCGGCGGCCTCCGAGGCAGCCGGGGCCCCGCCCATTTCGGCGGCATAGGCCGACCCTTCGGGACCATCGGCGCCGGGTGGCGCCTCTGCCGCCTCGTCCACCTGCTCATCGCCCTCCGGCGTTTCGGCGGCCGGTGGTCGGGCCAGGAGGTTCGCGAGGGGGGCCAGCCCGACGCGGCGCAGGCAGTGCGCGACCCCACCGAGAAGGTCTGCAACGGAGCGAATGTCGGCGAGCAACCACGCGATGAGGAACAGGCCGACGATGCCCAAGGAAATGAACGTCGTCTCCTTAGACGAGAAGCCGAGCGCCAGCGCCCCGGCGGCGGCGAACAACCACACGTTCCGCCGCGTCTCCAGGAAACGCCACATCGAAATGGCCAGCGCAAGTTCGAAGACGAGGGTGAGGACGTCGTTACGGATGAAACGGCTGAAGTAGAAGATCGTTGGGGAGAAGGCGAGCATGGCGGCGGCGGCCAGCGCGCCCCACATACCCAGCCGGTGACGCAGCAGCAGCGGCATGAGAACGAGGGCCGCGCCGAAGAGCGCCGTCGGCAGCCGGGGAGCGGCCAGGTTGTCCCCGAAGATGAAGATCGCGACCGCGGAGAGGTGGTACAGAAGCGGCCCGTGCGACCACGGGCTGTGGAGGTAGCCCTCGCCGTTGGCGATCCGCCAGCTATCGAAGGCGTGGATCGTCTCGTCGTAGTGGTAGGCGCGGCCGTCGAGCTCCCACAGCCGCATGACGAGGGCGACGAGGAAGATCAGGCCGTACCCGATCAGCTCCCACGGGACCCTCTCGATGCGGATGACGAGGCCCGCCCCCTCTTCCCCCCGCTCCCCCTCTGGGGGGCACTGAGAGAGGTCCGGGGCGGGGTTCCCCGGCTGGGACTCGGGCGGGGTTTCCGGCGTGTCGCCGCTGGTGAAGCTCATGCTCAGGAGAGGAAGCGTCCGTATATTATGACACGCTCATTCTCGAAGACCGGTTCGAGAAATGCGGCCAGCCGTTCCTCGACCTCCGCATCGTAGATACGACGCTCGAGGTCGCCGAGGATCACGTAGGTGACCTCGTACCGGTCGAGAATCGCCCGCGCCTCTTCGACGTCGTCCGTCCGGTAGAAGGTGTCGACGTCCTGCCCGCGCTCGGCGATGGGCTCGAACGGCTCGCCCCGCCACTGCCGCTCGTGGCCGCCCCAGCCGATGACGGTGGGAACGCCCGTGCGCTGGGAGAAGCGGGCCACGCCGACGTCGTAACCGCCCTGCGGCTGCCCGAAATCGTCGATCACCGCCGCCTCGATCAGCGCCGTACCCGGAGCGGCGTTCTCGTTCAGCCACTGGATCGCCTCGTACTCCCACGGGTTCCGCTCCTCAACCTGGACCAGGGCGTTGAGCGTGGTCGGGCCGGAGAACTCGTTGGCCTTGGTGTACGCGGCGGCGGGCACGTAGACGAATCCGGCCGCGATCAGCACGCCCACGACCGTCACCGCAAACACCGCCGGGACCGAGCGCCGCACCCGCGCCGCCGCGTAGGAGAGCGCCACCGCGCCGGCCACGGCGAGCAGAATCCAGACCTGGTAGTAGAACTTGAAGACGGTATTCATGCGGTCGAGGGTGACGCCGAACTGGTCCTCGATGTGAAAAAGCTCCGCCCCTAGGAGCAAGCCGAAGGCGAAGGAGAGCAGGAGCAGGGCGAACTGCATCGCCGAGGTCGCCCCGCCGTCGCGCGACGCCTTGCGGAACAGGACCCACAGCACGGCGGCGATGACGACGAGGGCGGGCAGCAGCACCCCGAACCGCGCCCCGATGGCGAGGAAGGCCTCGCCGATGGAACGCTTTCCCTCGAGCAGGCCGTGCGAGACCCCGGCGATGGTCAGCCCCAGCTCCACCAGCGCCCAGAGCACGAACGGAAAGAGTGGAATGACGACGGCCCACAGGAAGGGGCGGCGGCGGGGTGGGTCGGCGGGGGCCATGGGATCGAGCGCCCCCACCTCCGTCCACGTGAACGAGAGGACGAGGATGAGCGCGGCGCCGATGAGGGGTCCGAGGGCGAGGAAGAGATGGATGGGCCCCGTGACCTGGAAGCGCACCGGCGTAATGCCGGCGAACTGGGAGTCGAACAAGGCGTAGAACGGGACGTACAGAGCGACGGCGGCGGCGGCGATCACCACCATCAGCGCGGCGACGCTCTTGAACTCCACGTCGCCCCCCGCGGCACGGTCGTGGAAGCCGCGCAGCACCACCACCGCGAGGAAGAGCGCCAGGAAGGTTGGCGCGTCCCAGCTATTCAGGAAGCCGAGCGCGCCGATGGCCACCGCGATCAGCGCCCCCTCCCACGGACGCCGGCGCAGCCAGTGCAGGTCGAGCGGCTCCGGCGACCTCAACGCGTTGAAGGCCAGACCGATCGCCAGGATGACGAACGGTATCGACATGACATGGGGGTGCATGTCGCCGAGCAGAAAGCTGAAAAAGGGAAACTCCGTGATGGTGAAGTCGACGCCGGACCCGGCGAACGCCCCGCTTTCCGCGAAGCTGTTGATCACGCGCGTGTCGCGGAACCACCACCAGAACTCGTTGGGATACCAGGCCACGCCGGCGCCCGTGCCGTCGAGCCCCTCGATGGAGACGCGTTTCCAGAAGTCGGGATCCCCCTGGCCGTTGGCGTGGAAGAACTCCAGCACGCCGACCAGGTTGCCGATGAACAGCAGCAGCACGACGCCGGTTACCCCAGCAGCGATTGGGCCCAGTAAGCCGCCTTCCCCGTTCACCTTTTGGCGAAGTCCCACGACGATGTTGAAGACGACGCTGAAGATCGCCGCCGCCGACATCGCCGCGAACGAGGCCAGGGACAGGTTGTAGGCGATAGCGGACGCGAAGCCCGTGGCCTGGGTGACGCCCGCCGAGATGAGATAGCCGAAGTAGTAGTAGCTGATCGGTTCGCCGGCGTACCAGGGGTCTTCCGGCGGGAAGTGCGGCGATTGAAGGATGCCGTTGAGCAGCGCGAAGTCCATCGGCTGCTCGGTGTGGGCCACCGCCGGGGTCTGGCTGCGGATGTAGGCCCAGACGCCAAAGGCCGCGGCGAAGACGATCTCGGTGGCGAGGACGCTCTTCCAGTGCTCCTTGAAGAACGCCGTCAGCGACTCCCGGCGCCGGTAGAGCACGACGCCGGAGATGACGAGCAGCAGGACGAGGACGCCGATGGCCCCGGCCTGACTGTTGGGAATGACCCGGACCATGCCGAGGAGCCAGAACAGATAGCCGAAGATGAGCAGCCCCAACGGCTTGGCAAGGCCGTAGCCGCGGTCGGGCAGGAACCGGAAGACGGCGAGGGTGATGGGGAGGGCGGCCAGACCGATGCCGAGCAAGGTGCCCCACCAGAGGACCGCTTCGGCCACGTGCCGTCTCCCTCGGCAGCCCGCCTAGGCGGCGGGCGCTCCGTCGGCGAACAGGGCTGCCGCGTACTCGCCGCCGTCGAATGGGACGAGGTCGTCGATTCCCTCGCCCGCGCCCACGAAGACGATCGGCAGCTTCAGCGTATCGGCGATGCCGATGGCCGCGCCGCCGCGCGCGCTCCCGTCGAGCTTGGCGAGCACGATGCCGGTCACCCCGACGGCCTTGGCGAAGGCGCTCGCCTGGGCCAGGCCGTTCTGCCCCGTCGTCGCGTCGAGGACGAGCAGCGTCTCATGCGGGGCGCCCTCGTCGAAGCGCTCCACCACACGCCGCACCTTGCGCAGCTCGTCCATGAGATTCGTCTTGGTGTGCAGCCGGCCCGCCGTGTCAATGATGACGACGTCGGCCTTCCGCGCCCTGGCGGCCTGCAGCGCGTCGAAGACGACCGCGCCGGGGTCGGCGCCGTGGCGGTGCGCCACGATGTCGGCGTCCACACGGTCCGCCCAGACCTCAAGCTGTTCGATGCCGGCGGCGCGGAAGGTGTCCGCCGCCGCGAGCACGACCTTCCTCCCTTGCTCTGAGAGCAGGTTGGCCAGCTTGGCGATGCTCGTCGTCTTGCCCGCGCCGTTCACCCCGACGACGAGGACGACGTAGGGCGTCGCGGGAAGTGGGGCCTCGTCCTCGCCCACCAGCGGCGACGGCGGCGCGTCGACGCGCATGATGGACTCGATCTCGTCGCGCAGGATGCCGCGCACGTCCTCGCCGGTCGCGGCGCCAGCGGACCTCGCCCGGTCCCGGACACGGTCCAGCAGGTCGATGGTGAGCTTGGCCCCGGCGTCGGCCGAGATGAGCGCCTCTTCGAGCTCCTCCCACAGCGCGTCGTCCACGGTGGAGCGGTTCAGGAGGCCCGCGATGCGGCCGAAGAAGGCTTGGCGCGTCTTCTTCAGGCCGGCATCGACCTTTTCACGTCGGCGAAAGAACGGCATCTCTACTCAGTCACGTTCGCTCGGCATCAGGAGAGGGGCACTTCGCGAATCGCCCTCCCCTCCGGCCTTTCCCCCATCTTGGGGGGAACTGAAAGAGGGCACGCGCCGTCAGGCGCGTCGGAGGGGCCGGGCGGGGTGCCGGAAGCGGCCGGCGGGCTGGAAATCGGGTGCGGCGGGGCGGTCCGCCCCCTCTCCCGCTGGGAGAGGGTTGGGGTGAGGGCGGGGGGCCGGGTGGGGTGCGCCAACGTCAACGTAGCCCGCGGCCCCATCTTCCAACATTCGCCGTTGGGAGACCATGCCGGAGGCGCTTTTCTCAACTGTCGGCGCAATTCAATGACCATTGACGGTTGTCGGAGTGCCCCTCATCTCAATCTTCTCCCAGTGGAGAAGAGGCCGGAGGCGGCCGGCCTATGGACTTGTACGCACGGCGCTGCGGGCATGGATTCGGCAGCAGACCTCAGAGGATCGGCGCCGTGGGGAGGCCCCACGTGCCGGGGCCGTAGGGGTCGGGGAAGTTGCGCCCGTCGACGAGGTTGTGCTCGGGGGCGAACGACGGCCCGTTGATCGTCTTCCCCGCGAAGACCATCGGGTAGGGGTGCTCGCACATGTACGCGATGACCGCGCCGGGGACATCGGTGGTGAGGCCGGGGATGTCGAAGCCGAACGCGCCCATGTCCTGCGTCATGCGCTCGGTCACCACGAAGCCGGGTTCGAGGCCGATGTACGCCACGTTGTGCTTGCGGAACTCCTTGCCGAGCCCGGCGACGGAGCGGTTCACGGAGGCCTTGGAGATCGAATAGCCGAGGCCCCAGCCGCCTTCGCCGATGTCCTTCGCCGACTCATGGTTCCCCGCGCCGGAGGTGACGGTGATGATGATCCCGCCGCCCTGTTCGATCATGGGGTCGAGCACGCGCCGCGTCAGATAGAGGGGGTTGATGACGTTCGCCAGGAAGTGGCGCTCGAAGACCTCGATCGGCGTGTCGATGAAGTGGTCCATGTGGCCGGGGCCGATGTAGCGGGCGTTGTTGATCAGGACGTCGATCCGGCCGTACTTCTCAAGGGTAGTATCGATCAGGTTGTCGCAGTCGGCGCGCTCGAAGAGATCGAGCTTCACGGAGAGCGCCTCGCCGCCGAGCTCCTCGACCTCGCGGGCCGTGGTCTCCAGGCTGCCGGGAAGCGGGACGGTGTCGGAGCGTTTGACGGTGGAGGAGTGCTCGATGGCCATTCCTTCCTTCACCGAGCGGGCGGCGAGGACGACGGCATAGCCGTGCTTCGCCAGCTCAAGGGCGCAGCCCCGCCCGATGCCGCGGCTCGCTCCGGTTATGATCGCTACTTTTCTGTCGGCCATGAGTGCCTCCCCAAACCAGGATGCCGCCATTAGACCACGGCCCGGCGCGGTGTCAAGCAAAGGGGAAAGCCAACAGTGTGGTTTATTGACAAAGGCCACTTCTGTCGCCTACCATCGCGCAAACCTAGGAGCGGTGTGCCTGCGCCCAGGACGGCCCATGGTGGACAGGGCCGGCAAGACCGGGTGTATCTGGGGCACCGCCATCACCCCATCTGGAGGGGGAGCGTATGCTGACCCGCTTTCGATTGACCCACAAGATAATGACCCTCGGAGCCCTGCTCTTGGTGGTCGCGCTCGTCGCTGCCGCCTGTAGCGATCCCGAGCCGACCTCCACGCCGGTGCCTCCGGCGGCGACAGTTGCGCCGACCGCGGCGCCGACGGCGGTCCCGCCGACCGACACACCGGTCCCGCCGACCGACACGCCGGTCCCGCCAACCCCGACGCCGGCCCCGACGGCAACCCCTGAGGCCATGAGCGGCGGTCACCTGATCGCGGCGGTCTCGGCCGACACCGGCCTGCGCGACGGACACCAGATCAGCGCCGGCACCGAGATGCGGCTGATGTACCCGAACTACGACCGGCTCTTCCTCGAAGAGGCGGACGGTAGTCTGAGCCCCGAGGCCGCCACGGGCTGGACGGTGAGCAGCGACGGCCTAGAGTTCCTCATCGACATTCGCGAGGGGATGACCTTCCACGACGGCACCGCCTTAGACGCCGAGGCGGTCCTCTGGAACTTCAACCGACAGATGGACCCCGAGCATCCGCAGGGGCAGGGTGGGGGCATTCCCATCTTCATCTGCTCCTGGATCCTGTTCGACCCGTACATCGCATCGGTTGAGACCACCGGGTCGCACCAGATCAAGATGACGCTGAACGAGACGCTGGGCCCGATCATCGCGGCGGGCACGCTCCCCTGCGGCATCCAGATGAGCCCCGCGGCGGCTGAGGCCGACCTCGAGGCCTTCCTCGACATGCCCACGGGCTCCGGCCCCTTCGTTCTCGTCGACGCCGAACTGGGCGAGCAGACCGTCTACGAGCGGAACGACAACTACTGGAACGGCGACAAGCCGCTCCTCGACCAGCTCACCTGGGTCGTGATGCCCGAGGCGCAGACCCGCTGGGCGGCAATCCAGAACGGCACCATCCACCTGGCGACCGAGCTGAACGCGGCCACCATCCGTGAGGCGCAGGCCGACCCCAACATCAACGTCGATCTCCCCGAGGCGCGGCACTTCGCCGCAATCTGGCCAAACCAGAGCGAAAACGGCTTCGAGCCGTTCCAGAACAAGCTGGTGCGCCAGGCTATGGCCTCGGCGATCAACAAGGACAGCCTCGTCGCCGACATCCTCGACCCGATCGCCTACGTCGCCCATGGCCCGATCCCGTCGCGGTCGAACATCTGGGCCAACCACGACATTCCGAAGTGGCCGTACGACCCAGAGCGCGCCAAGGCGCTGCTGGCCGAAGCCGGCTATGCGGACGGCCTCGAGTTCAGCCTGCTCGTGCCCTCCGGCGGAGCGGGACAGCTCGAGCCGAGGGACCTCGCGACCGTGATCCAGGCCGACCTGGCCGCGGTCGGCATCACCATGCAGGTCGAGGTCGTCGAGTTCGGCACGCTCTACCAGGGCCTGCAGGACGGCCAGCACGACGCCTTCCTCTACGGCATCACGTACTGGATGGCGGAGCCCTGGAACCAGCTCTCCCTGATCCACCAGACCGGCCAGTTCTCCAACTGGGGACGCTACAGCAACCCCGAGCTGGACGAGCTGATGGCGATGGCCGACAGGGGCATCGGATTCGACGACAGGAAACCGATCTACGACCAGGTGCAGATTGGCCTCAGCGAGGAGCAAGCCTTCGTGTACCTCTACCACGAGGTCTACGCGATGGTGCGCCGCACCGAGGTCCAGGGCGAGATCGGCTTCACCGGCAACTACGCCATGGAGATGGAGGACGTCTGGGTCAAGTAACCCGACAACGCCTCCCCTAGGCCCACTGCGGCCTACGGGTAGCACGCCGACGACAAAGGGGGACGGCCACCGCGCCGTCCCCCTTTCTTTTGGCGGCCCTCATTCGGCGAGAACGACCGGCCCATTGGCGGCCCTTTGTCCCGTGCGCCTATAATCCATCACCCGGCAGCCCGCCGGGCGCACCCCACACCCACGTACGACGGAGCCGCTCGTTGGCAGCGTTCTTAGCCAGAAGACTGCTCATCGCCATCCCCACCATCTTCGGCGTGACGCTGGTCGTGTTCGCGGTCATCCAGGTCACGCCCGGCGACCCGGCGGCGATCGCGGCCGGCCCCGTGGCCACCGAAGAGCAGATCGAGGAGCTGCGCAAGACCCTCGGCCTCGACAAGCCGATCATCGTCCAGTACTTCAACTGGATCGGCGACGCCGCCCAGGGCGACCTCGGCCGCTCCATCCAGTTCCGCCGCCCCGTCACCGAGGAGATCGTCGACAAGGCCGGCAACACCGCCCTCCTGGTCTTCACCTCCGTGGCCATCGCGGCGGCGGTCGGAATCGCGCTCGGCCTCCTCTCGGGCAGCCGTCCCAATACGTGGATGGACCGCCTCTCGCGCGTCTTCGGCTCGATGGGGATCAGCATGCCCGAGTTCGCCCTCGGCCTCCTGCTGATCATCATCTTCAGCGTCGAGCTCGACCTCCTGCCCACGTCCGGGATGCGGCCGCCGGGGTCGCTGACGACGGAGGTGAGCGAGGTCGCCAAGCACCTCATCCTGCCCGCGGTGACGCTCGCCGTGCCCCAGATCGCCATCACGTCGCGCCTGACGCGGTCGAGCTTCCTGCAGGTGATCAGCCAGGACTACATCCGCACCGCCCGGGCGAAGGGCCTCCGCGAGTCGATGGTGCTCAGCCGCCACGCCCTCCGGAATATCCTCATCCCCCTCGTCACCATCGTCGGCTGGCAGCTTGGCTATCTCTTGAGCGCGAGCATCCTCGTCGAGACCGTCTTCGGCTGGCCCGGTCTGGGCAACCTGATGGTGCTCGCCGTCGACGGCCGCGACTTCCCGCTGCTGCAGGGAGTCACCCTGGTGCTGGCCCACGCCGTCGTGCTCGCGAACATCCTCGTCGACATGAGCTACGGCCTGATCGACCCAAGGGTCAAGGCGCAGTGAGGACGCCCTAGGCAACCATGGCGCAGAACACCCAAGCACTTGACGCCTACGCCCGGCCCAGCGCCTGGCGCCGGTGGTGGACGACGGCCTGGCAGAGCCAGACCCCGTTCTGGGGCGCCGTCGTCATCTTCCTCGTCGCCCTCGCCGCCATCCTCGCGCCGTTGCTGCCGATCCCCGACCCCGACATGCTCGACACGTCGGTCCGGCTCGTGTCGCCCTTCCAGTCGGGCGACCACCCCCTCGGCACCGACCAGGTCGGCCGCGACATGCTCGCCCGCCTGATCTGGGGAGCCCGGGTGTCGCTCGCGGCGGGCATCTTCGCGGCCCTGATCTCCGTCGGCATCGGCGCCCTCCTCGGACTCAGCGCCGGCTTCCTCGGCGGCAAGTGGGACGTCTTCATCATGCGCATCGTCGACGTGTTGATGGCCTTCCCCCCGCTCGTCCTCGCCGTCGCCATCGTCGGCGCACTCGGACCCGGCCTGCGGAACGCCCTCATCGCCACCGGCATCATGGGCATCCCCCTCTACGCCCGCATGGTCCGGTCGGTCATCCTCGTCGAGCGCGAGATGGACTACGTCACCGCCGCCCGCGCCCTGGGCGCGACCGACCGGCGCATCATGTGGCGCCACGCCTTCCCCGCGACCATCCCCGCGCTCTCCGTCCTCCTCTCCATCGACGTCGGCTACAAGATCATCGTCACGGCGGGGCTGAGCTTCCTCGGGCTCGGCAGCCAGCCCCCAACATCCGACTGGGGTTCGATGCTGGCCGACGGCCGCGCCTTCATCAGCACCAGCCCCCACATAGCGATCATCCCCGGCATCGCGATCTTCGTCGTGGTGCTCGCCCTCAACCTCCTGGGCGACGGCATGCGCGACTTCCTCGACCCGAGGACGTCCGGCGTCGTCCCGGAGAACACCCGGACATGACGGAGGTGAGGCCACCTTAAGCCTCCCTCCCTTTATGGGAGGGACTGAGGGAGGGCACCCCCCTTTCGTTACGCAAAGAGGAGGCAACTCGTGAGCGGACCACTGTTGGAATGGGTTTTCTACCGGAGCGTCGGACTCGACCGCGAGGACGCGTGGATCGAGTGGTACGACTATCACCACTACATGGTGATGCAGATGCCCGGCTGGACCTGGGCGCGCATGTACCACGCCCTCATCGGCGAGGAGAAGTACCTCGCCCTCTACCGCGTCGAGGACTACAAGTCGCTGGAGCAGGTCTACGGCTGGCCCGACGTCGAGGCCGGCCGCACCGAGGTCATCGAGCACCAGCTCCACCCCGCGCTGCGCGCCGACTGGGCGGAGAAGCAGAGGCGGGGGTTCGCCGACACTGGCCAGTTCATGTTCAACGGCGGCGCCCGCAAGGACACCGGCCACTGGGGCTGGCAGCAGCTCGCCGGCGCGACCTTCGACGACCCCTTCCTCACCGAGAACCGGCACCTCGGCATGGAGATGGTCGCCGTCCCCGAAGCCGACGCCGCCCGCTGGAGCGACTGGTACGGCAAGGAGCGCTTCCCCGCCCTCCTCGACCTCCCCGGCGTCGTCGCCGGCGGCTGGTTCGGCATCACCACCGAGGGCTGGGACGAGGAGCCCCGCTACCGCTACCTGACCCTCTTCGAGCTCGAAGACAAGGACGCCGCCCTCGACCTCGGCGACCCCGCCCGCCGCGGCCCCCAAGCCAACGCCTTCTGGGACGACCCCGCCGCCAAGCCCTACTACGCCCTAACCACCGACGTGCTGAACAACTACTACGAGCCGATTTCGAAGCACTGGTCGTTCAAGAAGCAGCAGTGGTAGGGGGCGGGCCTGGTACGCTCCCCAGAATCCAAGGTTCTGATTAATCAACTGGAAGGTGTGAACTGTGAGTGACGCAAGGATCGTCTCCGGCGCTCGAGTGCGAATGGTGCGGCTTGACCAGTCGGGGTACGTTGACCGTATTGAAGGGCGGCTAGCGTTCGTGGTGCTGGAGAACGGCGACCGACACCAAGTCGTGCTCAACTCCGGCGGGCTCGAACGCGATGTTTTCTCGATCGGAACCCAGGTCACGCGCACAGATGGCACAAGTGGCGTGATCATTCAAGACGTTCGAGCCGCCGCTGTTCCCACTTGGCAAGTCGCCTGGGCAGACCTTTCCACCACGCAGGTTCCTGAGCGAGCGCTGCGCCGCGCCGAAATTGTCGATCCCGTCGCGAGAATGAAGGCGGGCATGCTCGGCTCCACAGAGGCATTCAACCTTCGATCTGTTGCGGCTGACCTATGGGCCCGCCATCGGTCCGAACAGCTCGTGTCGCTCTCACACGCCCGCTTTGATCTCATGCCACACCAGGTCAGAGTCTTGCATCGAGTCGCCTCGAATCGACCACATCGATTTCTGCTATGCGACGAGGTTGGGCTTGGAAAGACCATCGAAGCCGCGATGGTGTTGAAAGAACTTAGAAGCCGCGGCTTGGCGCGACGGGTACTCATCCTCACGCCCGCAAACATTCAGCGGCAATGGCAGTTCGAGCTCAAGACAAAGTTCAATGAGACCTTCCAAATCTACAACCGCGAAACCCTACGCCATCTTGCAAACCAGGCCGTACTGAACCCGTGGCACACCGCGCAGTCGGTGATCACGTCCCACAGTTTCGCAGCACGAACGCCCGCGCGCCGCACCGAAATCGCTGCCGTACCTTGGGACCTAATTGTCGTGGACGAGGCACATCACGCCCGTCGACGTCGTCAAGGCAAGCGCATAGTCGAGACCAACCTTTATCGACTCGTGCGGGATCTCACGGCCGAATCGGGGCTTGGCCGCCGCTCTGTTCTATTCCTCACCGCCACGCCCATGCAGCTACAGCTCCACGAGTTGTTTTCACTAGTCGAGTTATTGCAACCAACGTTGTTTCCTTCAGAGGAAGACTTCGAAGAACATGTCGATCAGCGTGCCGAGTTAACTCGCCTCATCGCCGAAATTGAGGAGCGTGTGCCTATCGGGGACGAACTAGGGAAATACACGGCGCGCGCCTCTCGGTGGTTGCACGACGGTCGGGATGGTGTTGTGCAATCGGCCACCGACCTCGCGCACGAGTTACGCGCGAACCACCGCCTGGGTGAGGTGATCCTGAGAAACCGCCGGGCCGGAGTCGGCGGGTTTGCGCCACGACAGGCAAGTGAGTGGATCGTGGACTTGACGCCGCAAGAAGAGCTTGTTCAGGAACAGATGGATGCCATCGTGAGGGACGGATATCGTGCGGCAGCAGAGGCATCCACCAGCCAAGCAAACGCCGTCGGCTTCTTGATGGTCATCTACCAGAAGCTAGCCGCGAGTTCAAGTCGGGCCCTGCTCCGATCCCTGGAAGGTAGACGTGAACGACTGTTGACGTTGGAAGTCGGCGAAATGGGGGAGCAACGAGCGGAGGAGGACCTTACGGATGACACTCCCGCAGCTGAGGTAACTAAGAAGCTGCGGGCAGGCGTAGAACGGGAGGCAGATCGAATTGGAGAAGTGATTGATCTCCTGCGTGAGATTCCAATCGATTCCAAGGCGCAGCGCTTGATCGAGGGTCTGCGCGAGTTGAGCACGGTTGAGCCTGATGCAAAGGTCCTGGTCTTCACGGAATTTCGCGAGACGCAAGCGATGCTACAGGAGCTGTTGAGCAAAGACGGCTGGGGTTGCGAAGTCTTTCATGGTCAGCTCGACGCTACTGAAAAGGATCAAGCAGTCGAGCGGTTCCGTGATGGCAATGGCCTACAGGCACTCATCGCAACTGAAGCAGGGGGCGAGGGGCGGAACCTGCAATTCGCGCATATCCTCGTCAACTATGACATGCCATGGAACCCAATGCGCGTTGAGCAGAGGATCGGCCGCGTCGACAGAATCGGCCAGGAAAAACCGGTCCAGATCTTCAACTTCCGCGTTCGAGGAACAATCGAAGAGCGCATCCTGGAGATCCTTGATCAACGGATAGGACTCTTCAAGGACACCGTTGGCGGCCTTGAGCCGATCCTTGGAGAGGCTGAAGACGATATTCGCGCGGCGCTAAGGAAAGGGGCTCAAAGGCAGGAACAGGAGCTTGAGAAGCTTGGCCGCCGGCTTGAACAGCAGGTCCAGGCCGCGCGCGAAGCGGACAGCGAACTGGCCGACCTGAATCTGGATACACGCGAGTATAGGGAAGAGATCGACGAACTAATCGGTAAAGCAAGAACCAACACGGTGAGCCAAGACGAAGTTGACTCGCTTCTAGTCAAGCTGTTGTCTGCCGCCAACGCCCGAGTGACACGCGCTGGGGACGGGGTTCGCTTCCCGATGGGTCAGCGCCGGGTCGACTTTGGCCCACCTTTCACAGAAGAACACCGCGAGTTGCTCGACGGCCTCGAGCAGCGTCTTGTCTGCTTCGACCCCAGAGTCTCCGTGGATTCCGAGACTGTGGAGTACTTCGGATTCGGTCACCCTGTCGTTGACGCCTTGGTCCGGCGTGCGACGCACGATGAACTAAGCGGGTCTGCCACCATACGGCAGATCTCGAGCGAGGACACTCCCGGAGGTGACCATGGGTGGCAGTTCAACTGGCGACTACGCTTGAATGCAGCCGAACCGCGGGAATGGGTGTTTCCCGTTTTCGTCGACGACGACGGTACCCCGCATCCCAAGACCGCCCGGTTGCTACTTACGAAATCCCGCACCTTCCCGTCGGAAACACCGAAGAATGGCTCGCTGACGGCCTCAGACCTGGAACACTTAGATTCCGCATTCCAGGCGGCTGAAGAGGCGGTCCTCCGCCGTCGGGATGAACTAGCCAATAGCTACAGCGAAAAGGCCGAGGCGGACTACGAAACGGCCCGTAGCCGTATCGAAAAGCTATATGACCATCGTGAGGCCGACGCACGGGAACGGCTAGAGAATGATCGGAGAGTTTTGGCTCGTATGGAGTCGTCTCCCGAAGCTGCGAACCAGCGCGTTGTTCCGATATGGCAATTCAACGTTCGTCGTGCAGAGGAGGAGGTCGCACAGGTTGGCAAGGATCGACGCCGAGCGCTTGATGACCTCCTGAAGTCTCGCAACCCGAGCATTGAATATGACCTGCTAAACATGGCGCGAATCATGGTTGGCGATTAGCGCAACCCCGCCCCCTCCGGCCTCTCCCCCTCTGGGGGAGATTTAAGAGAGGGCGCGCGCCGACAGGCGCGCAGGCGCCCGCAGGGCGCCCCTCCCCCTGAACGCCGACTACACAGGGGCGCTAAGCCGCCCCCCTACCGCGGCGCGCAGCCGCGGATCGCCTCCTTGAACTGGCGCTTCGCCTCTTCGCGGCTGACGGGGATGCCGGGGGGCGTGCGGAGGGAGAGCATGGGGAGGGTGACCCCTACCTCGCGGAAGCGGTTGATCTGCTCGCGGGCCTCGTCGGGGCCGCCGACGATGCCGAACGTCTCGATCAGGGCCTCGGGCACGAGGTTGGCCGCCTCCTTGTACTTGCCCTCGCCCCAGGCCGCGCGGACCACCGCCACCTCCTCCGCGAACCCCGCCTCCTCCATCATCATTCGGTAGCGCGGCAGCATGTACGCCTTGAACGCCGCCCGGTGCCGCATGCGCGCGCGCGCCGTCTGGTCGTCATCGCTCACGTACGTCGGAATCATCTGCGCCAGGTCGACCTCGCCGGCCGCCTTGCCGGCCCGCGCCGCGCCCTCGTCGACCCAGCCGCGGGCCTTGCCGGCCTTCTCCACCGTGTGCCACGTCGTCATGACCCCCTCACCGATCTCGCCGGCGATCTTCGTCATCTTCTCCTGAACCGACGCCACGTAGACCGGAATCTCCGGCCGGAAGGGCTTGAACCAGAGGTCGTACTCCTCGATGCTGATCTGCTCGCCCTGGTAGGAGACGCGCGCCTCGCGCAGCAGCTGCCGGGCGATGTCGACGGCGTCGCGGAGACGGCGGATCGGGCTGCCGTAGGGAAGCCCATGCATCGGCCCCACCTGCGCCTTGTGGTCGGACCCAACGCCGAGGACGAAGCGGCCCTTCGAGAAGAAATCGACCGTCGCCGCCGCCATGCCGATGATCGGCGCGCTGCGCACGAACACGCTGGTGATGCACGTGCCGAGCTGGATGCGCTCGGTGGCTAGCGCGCAGGCGGTGAGTACCGAAAACTGGTCGCCACACCGGCCCTCCGCCATCCACGCCGACTCGTACCCCAGCTCCTCCGCGTACTGCGCGACCTCCACGAAATCCGGCGGGGCCATATCCCCCAAAAAGGCAACGCCTATCCGCTCCATCGCAACCTCCTATCGTTCACTACAGTTTGCTGGAAGGGGCCCCTCGCGGGTGCCCGATCCCACCTCTGGGCGAGCAAATTTAAACCTCTCCCCCTCTGGGGGAGACTGATAGAGGGCGCGCGCCGCCAGGCGTGCGAGCGCCCGCAGGGCGCTGCTCCCCAACTGCGCCTCCCGCCCCTTGACAACCCCCACCACCCAGCCGTACAGTACGCATAACGAACATATGTTCCCAACCGGATAGCAACTGCGGCCGGTGGGCCATCCGCCGGGGTTGCCAGACCGGCGGGTGGATGCGGGAGAGACGGCCCCATTGCCCCTTGCCGGCAAGGGAGACGGGCCCATTGCCTCCCGCGGAATTTGGCGGAAGACAGGACCGGCCCCGGTAGCGCGAAGGTCTCCGTGGGGAGAGCGCTTGAAAGGGATCCCCTCCTCATCGGGGAAGGCGCTCCAGGGCATGGATGATGTCGGCGGTGGAGACGACGGCGCCGAAGCCGTACTCCACGGTCTGCAGGGTCGCCTCATGGCGCGCCCGGTCGACGGAGGCGACGGCGTCTGCGGCGAGCACGATGCGGAAGTCGCGGAAGAACCCGTCGCGGAGCGTCGACTCGACGCACATCTCGGTGGTGACGCCGCAGATGATGAGGGTGCCGGCGCCCCGCTCGCGCAGCACCCGCTCGAGCTCGGTGCCGTAGAAGGCGGAGTACCGCGCCTTCGAGACGACGACGTCGGACGCCTCGACGGCAAGCCGGGAGTCGAAGGCGGCGTCCCACGTGCCCGCCACCATGCCGCCGGCCTCCCGCAGCGCTGGGTACAGCGCGATGAGCAGGCCGCCGTCGGAGTAGTCGGGCCGGAACTCGTACTGGCTGAAGACGATGGGAATACCGGCGGCCCGCGAGGCGGCGATCAGCCGGTTGACCGGCTCCACCGTCCCCTTCAGGTCGGAGATGTCCAGCCCGACCTTCGCCATCGACCCCTCGTCGGCCAGGCACGAGTTCTGCATATCGACGACGATCAGCGCGGCGTCGCGCCCAACCAGCCCCTCTGTCGCCGCCGTCTCTTCCGTCGTCGTCATGGCGATCAGCCTTTCAGGTCCGCCAGCAGCCTGCCGAGCAGCCTACCATCCTCTTCGATGTCGAGGGGCGGCCTGAGCAGTGTAAAGCACACCTCCTCGACCAGCCCCTCGTACCGCTCCCGCGCCATCGCCCCCACCTCGTCGTACGGCCCAACGACGGCGAAGGCGTCGAGCATCTCGTCGGTGACGCCCTTGGCGACGACGTCGAGGGGGTTGTCGCGGGCCGCCTCCTGCAGCGCCCCGTGTTCCTCGCTCCAGCCGTGCGCCGCGAACACCTGCCGGTACACATCGCTGTAGGAGGCGTAGAAGGCGACCGTGGCCCGCGCCTGCTCGCGCACCGCCCGCACCTCCTCGCCCGTCCGCCCGAACGCGACGGTGCCCCCGCAGTTGACCCGCAGGTCGGCCCGGGTGCGGCCACCCTGGCGCGCGCCGGCGTCGAGCTCGGGCAGGGCGAGCTCGGCGGCGTACTTCGCGCTGTTGAACGTCTGGATCTGGAAG
Source organism: Dehalococcoidia bacterium (assembly GCA_034420775.1). Taxonomy (GTDB): domain Bacteria; phylum Chloroflexota; class Dehalococcoidia; order SHYB01; family SHYB01; genus DAOUKH01. The sequence continues at coordinate 5,193 of DAOUKZ010000082.1, read as the reverse complement.
CCGTCGGCGATCTCGCCCGCAAGCCAGGTGTTCCGAGGGTTGGCCGCGCCGATGTAGATCGGCGGCTTGCCGTGCTCGAAGCGGCCGGGGTGAAAGGCGGGCGGCATCAGCGTGATCGGGTAGTAGTCGCCGCGGTAGTCGAGCGGCTCGCCCCGCTCCCAAGCGCCCCAGACGGCACGGACCGCCGTCACGTAGTCGCGGAGCCTGGGCGTCACCGGCGAAAACGGCGTCGCGTACCGCTGCTCGACGTGCAGCTTGGACTGCGTGACCAGCCCGAGCTTGAAGCGGCCGTTGGATAGCTGCTGTAGGTCCCAGGCGGTGTAGGCCACGGCGGTGGGGCTGCGGGGGAAGGCGACGGCGGCGCGCGTCTCCAGCTTCAGCCGGCTCGTGGCGGTCGCCGCGACGGCCAGCGACAGGAACGAGTCGTGGTTCAGATCGTAGGAGGAGTAGCCGTCGAAGCCGAGCGCCTCGGCGCGGCCCGCCTCCTCGGCCACGCTGCCGAGGTCGGGAGTCTCCTGGCGAAAGTAGACTTCGAGCATGGCCTAGTCCTTGACCGCCTCCGCCGCGTCCTCGTGGGCGATAACGATTCCGCGGCGCACCAGGTCGTCGATCTCTCCCGTGTCCATACGCAGCAGGTCCCCCAGGATAGCGCGGGAGTGCTCGCCGAGCAGCGGCGCCGGGGTGAAGGCGCTGGGCCGTTCGCCGTCGATGCGCCAGGCGGTGATGCCCATGGGGCGGGAGCCGACCTCGGGGTGGTCGACGGTGGCGACGAAGCCGCGGTCGAGGAGATGCTCGTCGGTGAGGGTGCCGGCGGAGTCGAGGACCTCGCTCGCCCGGACGCCGGCGCGCTGCAGCCGCTCGGCGAGGGCGGGGGCATCCTCGTTCCGCGTCCACTCTTCGATCAGCGGCTCCAGCGCCTCGACGTTGGCGCAGCGGTCGGCGGCAGTGGCAAAGCGTGAGTCGTCCCGCCAGCCGGGCCGGCCGGCGACGTCGCAGAGCGCCGCCCAGGCCTCGTCGTTGTGGACGGAGATCGCGATCCACCGCTGGTCGCCCCGGCAGACGTAGATGCCGTGCGGGGCCTGGGTGGGATGGCGGTTGCCGACGGCCTTGGGCTCGACACCGTGGAGGCTGTAGTCGGCGACGGCCTGGGGGATAAAGGTAGTGAAGGCCTCGGTCATGGAGGTCTCGACGGACTGGCCCTCGCCGGTCCTGGCCCGGTGGCGGACAGCCTGGAGGACGGCGAGCAGGGAGGCGCAGCCGCCGATAAAGTCGGGGGGGAAGCCGCCGAGGATGCGGGGATGTCCGCCGGGGTAGCCGGTGGTGGCGGCGACGCCGGTGAAGAGATTGACGACGCTGTGGAAGCCGGCGAAGTTCTTGAGCGGGCCGGAGCGCCCGAAGGCGGCCACAGAGAGATAGACGACGTCGGGGCGCACGGCGCGGATGTCCTCGTAGGCCAGCCCGAGCTTGTCGGCGACGCCGGTGGTGAAGTTCTCGACGACGACGTCGCTGATGGCGGCGAGCCGCTTGGCGACGGCGAGACCTTCGGGAACGCCGATGTCGAGGACGAGGCTGCGTTTATTCGTGCTCATCATGTTGAAGCCGCCGCTGCGGTTGATGCCCCGAACGCCCTCGGCGTAGGGGGGCAGGATGCGCACCGACTGCAGGTGGGGGTTCTCGACGAGGATGATCTCGGCGCCGAGCCAGCCGAGCACCTGGGTAACGTAGGGCACGGCGATCATCTGCCCGAAGTCGAGGACGCGGAGCCCTTGGAGCGGCGGCGGCCTCACGGCGCGCCTCCCGGGGGCTTGCCGAGGAGGCCGTGCAGGAGGTCGGCGTTGTGCTCGCCGATGGCCGGCCAGGGGGCGGGCTCCCGCAACGGCGTCTTGCTCAGGCATGCGGGGAATCCGGGGAGCTTGAGATCCTTGCCGTCCGGGGCGGGCCAGCTCCGGAGGTAGCCGCGCTCCCGGACGTGCTCGTGGCGCATCATGTCGCCGATGCCGTAGGCCGGGAAGCTGGGCACGTGGTTCTCGTGGCAGAGCCTCGCGATCTCCTCGCCGCTGTGCTGCATGGCCCACTCGCCGATGAGCGGTCCGAGTACGTCCCAGTTGAGGGCGCGCTCCGCGCCGGTGTCGAAGACCTCCAGATCGCCCCAGTCGGGACTGCCCATGGCCTTCACCAGGCCGCGCCAATGGTGATCGAGGAAGGCGGCAAGGACGACGTAGCCGTCCTGGCAGGGGAGGTAGGTGTTGGGCTGCGCGCCGGCAACGACGGGGTCGCGGGTCTTGGACTCGTGGTAGGAGGCGTGGGCGACCTCCCAGGTCATGATGGCGGCGACGGACTCCTGGGCGCTGACGTCGACCTCGGCGCCGGCGCCGTCGAAGGCCCGCATCTCGAGCGCGACGATGGTGGCGGTGGCGGCCTGGATGCCTGCGAGCAGGTCGCCCATGGGAGTGTCGGCGCGAATGGGCGGCTCGGCGTAGGCGTCGGCGGGCATGTCGGGGACGCCGGGGCTGGCATAGGCGAGGCCGCCGGAGGCGACGGCGATGAGGTCGTCGCCGGCGTAGTCACTCTTCGGCCCGGTGAGTCCGAACGGCGTGATGGCGGTGACGATCAGGGTCGGGTTGAGGCGGCGGAGGCGGTCATAGCGCAGACCGAGGCGCTCGAGGTCGGCAAGCGGCAGGTTGATGACGAGCACATCGGCGACGGCGAGGAACTCGTCGAGTGTGGCGCGACCGGCGGGATCGTCGAGGTCGAGGGCCGCGCCGCGCTTGCTCCAGTTGAGGTAGGCAAAGAGGCCGCTCCAATCGGGATCGCCGTCGGGGCCGGGGAAGGGGCCGACGTGGCGGGCGCTGTCGCCGGACGGCGGCTCGACCTTGATGACGTCGGCGCCGGCGTCGGCGAGCAGCCGCGCGGCGTAGGGGCCGGAGACGTGGTCGCCGACCTCGATGACCCGGATGTCGGAGAGGGCACCCGTCATTACTTCAGGTTGACCCCAGGTTCGAAGTCGTTGTTCAGCCAGCGGACAAAGTGCTCCGCGTGCTGAATGTACGTCCACTTGGACGACGGCCTCAGAAGAGTGGCCTCGACTTCGTCACGATATCGATCCAGTGCAGCCTGCACTTGTTGGAGCGCCTCTCGGCTGATCTTTGACACGGAATGTCCTCTCTACTGTCGCGCGTGGCGGCAGACGCCGGGCTAGGCCGGCGGCAGGTAGCCGACGCGCTCCAGGAAGCGAAAGACCTCCTGGGCGAATTCCTCGGGGCGGCGAGCGGGGAACTGGCCGTGGGGACCGTCGACGACGTGCCCCTCGGCGCCAGGGGTGAGGGCGACGGAGGCCTCGTTCTTGTTGCGGAGCATGTCGCCTTCGCTGGTAAGAAAGAGGGTCGGGCAGCGCACCAAGGGCAAGGCGTGCTCCAGGCGGTAGAGGAAGGCGGCGCGGTAGCCCCAGTTGTAGCGGGTGCCGGAACGGAGAAATTCGGTGGTTGCCAGATCGAAGAGCCAGGACGGGGTGTCGTCACCCCATATGTTCCGGTAACGGTCCCACAGCCACGTCAGGTGCCCACCCTCCGGTTCGACCTCAAAGGGAGGCATGTAGTTTTCCAGCCAGTCCTTTCCCTCTTCCTCGTCGAACAGCGGAGAGCCGATCACGATGAGCGCTCGGACTCTGTCCGGCTGGTTCACCGCCATCTGTGCCGCGATGCCGCCACCGGTGTGGTTGCCAATCAGGGCGACCTCGTCAAGCGAGAGAGCGTCGAGGAAGAGGGCGAGGCGCTCGGCGTAGTCCTCAATGCTGGGCGGACTAGGGGGCGGCTCGGACGCGCCGTAGCCGGGGGTGTCGGGGGCTATCGCCCTCGCCCGTTGGCCGACGAAGGGCAGGCAGGGCTCGTAGATTCTTCCCGATATGGGGCTTTCGTGGAGCAGCACGACCGGCGGGCCGCTGCCATCTTCCCGATAGTGGACTTGTCCAAGTGCGGTATCCGCGTAGCCGAAGCGCATGCGCGCCTTTCCGTGGTCATTCCTGGGTAGGGGTGTAGCCCATCCAGCCGTCGACTTTCATATACAGGGTTGCCCCGTTGACGCTCGACATGCCGGGCAGGACGGCCTCGCCCTCCCGATAAACGTAGCAGCCGGCAGCTACAGCCTGACCGTCGATGTCGAGCGCGCCGGAGATGACGTAGAACTCGAGGGCGGAGACCCGCCGTCCGGGGCCGCGCTGCCAGTATCCCGGTTCGAGCCGCATTATGAGCGTCTGTGCCCCCGTCTTGGGATTGGCGCTGAGCACTTTGACCGAGGTGCGTTCGATGTCGTAGCCGTCGAGGGGCAACTGGCCGCGGGCGTATTCCGCACCCGAAGTCCATGGCATCTCATCCGTGCTGAGGCGGAGGACACGCCCGCGGGGTGGATCGTCGGCGTACGGATGTCCGGCGAGGGCATTGGTGCCGAGCTCCTCGGCGGGGCGGATGTTCCGGGTGGTGGGGCCGCTGCCGTCTTCCGGGCTCTTCCCCTGCAGACTCAGGACGGCGAGCATGCCCTCCTCCGTCGCGGCGGAATGGACCCAGCCTGGGGGCCGCCAGAAATAGTCGCCGTTCTTGAAGACGTCCTCTCCGTACAGTCTGCACCCGCCCGACAGCACCAGGCACTCTTCGACGGAATCGTGGTAGGCGTGGGTGAGGTCGCCGTAGCCGGGGGCCAGCCGAATGAGGTCGATGCGGCGCGTGGTCTCGGGGTCGATTCGCAGCGTCTTCTGGTTGTACTTGGCGTACATCGCGACAACGTCGTCCCTAGGGCCGAGGTTGTCGCGGAAGGCCGGCTCCATGCTCTCCAAGACGCTGAGGCCGTTCTCCCACTCCATCGACAGGGTGTCGACGATTTCCTGTTGCGCCATGACGTCCTCGCAAAGGGGTCGGCTCTGTGCGGCGGATTATAGCGCAGACGCCTCTCGGCGGCAGTCGATACAATGCGCCGCATGTCCCCCCAGTGGTATGAGCGCGAGTACGACGTGATCGTGGTCGGCGGAGGCTCGGCCGGCGCGGTAGTGGCGTCGCGGCTTTCGGAGCACCCGCACCGGTCGGTGCTGCTGCTCGAAGCGGGCCCCGACTATCCACGGGTCGATGAGCTTCCCGAGGACATCCGCGACGGGGACAACGTGGTGTTGGCGATGAACCAGGGGACGCACTTCTGGACGTACACGGC
>DAOUKZ010000081.1:0-10481 GCA_034420775.1 Dehalococcoidia bacterium | reverse complement strand
GCCGCGCTCAAGCATCACGACGGCACCCTGCTCGCGTTGATCGACGTCGAGGAGATCTATCGCCACGACAAGGCGCTGGAGATCCCCAACGTCTTCCGCACCGAAGATGCGGCGCATCCCGGAGTCGAGGCGGTGCTGGCCGAGGGCGACTGGCTGGTCGCCGGCCCCATCGATGTGATCACCGTGACGCCGGAGCGCGAGCCCGGCGAGCAGTTCACCGAGCACCGAAAGCGGCCCGCCGAGACCCGCGCCGCCTTCGCCGAGCGGGGGTGGAGCACCGTCGCCGCCTTCCAGACGCGGAACCCCATACACCGCGCCCACGAGTACCTGACCAAGTGCGCCCTAGAGATCACTGACGGTCTGCTGATCCACCCGCTTGTCGGCGAGACCAAGCCTGGCGACATCCCCGCCGACGTCCGCATGGACTGCTACCAAACGCTCATCGAGAAGTATTACGTCGCCGAACGCACGATGCTCACCGTCATGCCGGCGGCGATGCGCTACGCCGGGCCCCGCGAGGCGGTCCTCCACGCGCTGGTGCGCCAGAACTACGGCTGCACCCACTTCATCGTGGGGCGCGACCACGCCGGCGTCGGCGACTACTACGGCACCTACGAGGCGCAGGAGATCTTCGACGAGTTCGAGCCCGGCGAGATCGCCATCACGCCGCTGAAGTTCGAGCACGCCGCCTACAGCATCCAGGCGCAGGGGATGGTGACGGCGAAGACGTTCCCCCGCATCGAGGGGGACCAGATCTTCCTTTCGGGAACGAAGGTGCGCGAGCTACTGGTCGAGGGCGAGCGGCCGCCGGGCGAGTTCACCCGCCCTGAGGTCGCCGACATCCTGATCGAGTGGGCGCGGTCGGAGAGCTAGTCGCCATCCCGTAGAATGCACGGGGCGGCCTGGGCCGCCGAAAGGGAGCCGCGTGGAGTACATCTTCGAGGTCGGCAACTTCGGCCTCCGCTGGTACAGCGTCCTCGTCGCCGTCGGGCTGGGAATGGGTGCGTGGATCGCCGCCATCGAGGCGAAGCGGCGCGGCGAAGACACCAACCACGTCTTCAACGCCCTCCTCATCTGCCTCCCGATGGCCCTGATCTGCGCCCGTGCATACCACGTCATCGATCAGTGGAGCGAGCTCTACTCCGACGACGTGTTGCGTGTCTTCCGGATCAACGAGGGCGGCATCGCCATCTACGGCGCGGCCATTGGCTCCATCCTCGGTCTGGCCATCTACACCCGCTGGCAGCGCCTCCCCCTACTGCGCTGGCTCGACATCGGCGCGCCGGGCTTCATCCTCGGACAGGCCATCGGCCGCTGGGGCAACTTCTTCAACCAGGAGCTCTATGGGACCCCCACCGACCTCCCGTGGGCAATCAACATCGACGCCTCGAAGCGGGCATCGGGCTACGAGACCTTCTCCCAGTTCCACCCGCTCTTCCTCTACGAATCGCTGCTCAACCTCATCGGCCTCGGCGTCATGCTCTACGTGGCCCGACGCTTCGCCGATCGGCTGAAGGACGGCGACATCGTCCTCATCTACGGCGTGTGGTACGGCTCAGTACGCCTCGGCCTGGAATGGCTGCGCATCGACAACTGGGTGGCCGGCGGCTTCCCTGTCGCGGCGGCGATCTCCATCGCGGCCATCGTCATCTGCGGCGGCCTGCTGCTCTACCGCCACTGGTACACGCCGCGGTACGGCGCGTCGAAGGCGGCGTAGCGGGGCCTAGCATCCCAGAAGGTCGGTCGGTATAGTCTCCCCAGCCATATCGGGCGACGGAGGACATCCGTGAGCGACGTATACGACCTTGCCATCATCGGCTCCGGCTTCACCGGCCTCAGCGCCGGCGTGCAGGCCACGAGGATGGGCATGAAGACCGTCCTGATCGAGCAGACGATCATGGGCGGTCAGATCCTGAACACCGACTTGGTGGAAAACTACCCCGGCTTCCCCAAGGGCGTCTCCGGCATGGACCTGATCACTGGGGCTGAGGAGCAGGCAAGCAGCGCCGGCCTCGAATACGGCTTCGGCATGGTCACCGGCATCGACACTTCCAAGCAGCCCATCGAGGTGCTCGGCGACGGCGAATCGTGGCTCGCCAAGACGGTCATCATCGCCGCCGGCGCGGAGCACCGGAAGCTCGGCGTCCCAGGCGAGTCTGAGCTCGAGGGCCGGGGCGTCTCCCACTGCGCCACCTGCGACGGCATGTTCTTCCAAGACCAGGCCGTCGCCGTAATCGGCGGCGGCGACTCCGCCATGGACGAGGGCCTCTACCTCACCAACATGTGCAGCAAGGTCTACTTCATCGTCCGCGGCGAGGAGCTGACCGGCCTCAAGACCCTCCAAGACCGCGTCGCCGAGAACGCGAAGATCGAGGTGCTCTACGACACCGTCGTGGACGCGATCAACGGCGACGACACGGTGAAGAGCCTCACCCTGCGCGACGTGAAGACGGAAGAGAAGCGCGAGCTCGAGGTGAGCGGCATCTTCGCCTACATCGGCTCCGAGCCGGCCACCACGCCGTTCGCGGCGTCCGTGCCCACCGACGGCGGGGGCCACGTCAAAGTCGATCTGCGCATGGCCACCGAGGTGCCGGGCGTCTTCGCCGCCGGCGAGTGCCGCTGGCAATCGACGCGCCAGCTCGCGAACTCCGCCGGCGACGGCGTCACCGCCGCCATCTCAGCCTTCGAGTGGCTCCAGGCCAACGCCTAGCCACCGTCACCCTCGTCAAGATACAAGGGGCGCCTCTTGTGGGCGCCCGCTGCCGCCGTCGGACCTCCTCTCCCCCAAGCTTGGGGGAGAGGCCGGACCTCCGGGAGGCCGACCCTCCCCTCTTAAACCTCCCTCCCACTTTGGGAGGGACTGAGGGAGGGCCGGGGGGGGGGGGGGTCTTACCTCTTCCCCCCCGGGAGAAGATTGAGATGAGGGCCCCCTTACAGCCGCCACGGGTAGCCGAAGTTCGCCTCCCTCGCCTCTCCGCCTCGGTACCGTAAACTGGCAAACGGTATGGACCGCATCCTCCTGACCGGCTTCCTCCCCTTCCGTGGCCGCGCCGTCAACGTCTCCGGCGACGTTGCCGCCGCCCTAGACGGCGCCGTGATCGGCGGGGCCGCCGGCCGCGCCCTGATCATGCCGGTGCATTGGAACGCCCCGCAGCAAACCATTGCTGGCACACTCACCACGATCGAGGCCCACGGAGATCAAGTCATCGCCGTCGTCGGGCTTGGAGAGTGCGGCGCGAACGGGAGCGTCCGCGTCGAGACCAGGGCCCGCAACCGGCGGGGCCGCCGACCCGACGAGCGTGGCCTCCGGCCCGGAGGCGGTACGCCGTCGGAGTCGGAGCCGGGAGGCCCGGGCGCCCGTACGTCGCATTTGGCGGCCACGCTCCAAGACGCCCTGAACGAGGCGGGGATGGCAGCCCTCACCAGCCGGGGCGCGGGACGTTTCCTCTGCGAGGAGGCGCTCTACGTCAGCTTGGGGCTGACCCCTCCCGCCGGCTTTATCCACCTGCCCGCCTACCCCAACGCCCGCGCGGGCAAGACAGACGAACGGAACCGGGCGCATTTCCTCGCCATGAAGGGCGTCGTCGAAGCAGCCCTCGCTGGCCTAGCCTGACCTGCCGGCGGCCACGGGGGCCGCTTGCCGCTCCTCTTGCTCCGCGGCGACGGGCTGGTCGGCCTCGGGCGTGGGGCGGTCGCCCTTGAAGAAGGAGCAAACGACGCCGAGGGCGACGAGGCCGCCCATCACGAAGAAGGCGCGGTGCATTCCCGCGACGAAGGCCGCCGCGATCTCCTCACCGCCGGTCTCAGCAACGGCGTCGAGCCGGGGCTCGAAGCCGAACGAAGCCATCGTCACCACGATGACGGCGGTGGCCAGGGCGATGCTGGTGACGTTGGCCGAGTTGCGCATGAGCTGGGTCAGCGCGGTGATGACGCCATAGCGCGAGCGGGGAACGGCGCTCAGGATCGAGCTATTGTTGGGCGAGCTGAACGTCCCGACGCCGGCACTGTTCAGGACCATGAGGGGAATGATCAGCGCAAGCGAAGTGTCCTCGTCAAGCAAGAGTCCGAAGCTGAAGAGGCCCGCGGCGGACATGGTCAGGCCGCCCATGTTCAGCAGCCGCCAGCCGAAGCGGTCGGACAGCCGGCCGCTCACCGAACCCATGATCGCCAGCGTCGCCGCGCCGGGGATGAGCATCAGGCCCGCCTCCCGCGCGGAGTAGCCCAGCACGTTCTGCAAGTAGAACGGCATGACGAAGATCATGGACGCCGACCCCATGAACGAGAGCCAGCCCGCGCTCACCCCGAAGGCGACCAGGCGCCGCTTGAAGAGCCGGAGGTCGAGCATGGGCTCCTCGGTGCGCAGCTCCCACCAGATGAACAGCAGAATGGCCGCGCCCATCGCGACGAATCCGGTGACGATGGGCGGTGATAGCCAGCCGGCGCGGTGGCCGTTGGTCATGGCCAACAGAAAGATGAGCAGCACCGCGCCCGAGAGCGCCGCCCCGACCCAGTCGAAGCGCGCGCTCTGGCCAGGGGGCTTGTCGCGGGAGAGCACGGCGGAGTTCAGGACAACCGCCGACGCCAGCAGCGCCACGAGGGCGAGGGGTGCGTTGAAGAAGAACACGGAGGGCCAGCCCAGGCCGCTCACCAGCAACCCGCCGAGCGCCGGCCCGACGATCATGCCCACGCCGACGACGCTCAGATGCGAGCCCAGGGCCTTGCCGCGCTCCTCCCCTGGAAAGACCGCGAGCACGGCCGCCATGGCGTTCGCCTGGATCATCGCCGAGCCGACTCCTTGAAACAGCTTCGCCCCGATGAGCATGCCGATGCTCTGCGCGGAGCCCGCGGCGAGCGCGGCGACGGCGAATATCGCCAGTCCCGTCATATAGACCCGCTTGCGGTCGGTCGTGTCGCCCAGCCGCGCCATGGGCAGCAGTAGGACGCTGATCATCAGCGCGTGGCCGATGGAAACCCACTGCACCGTGGGGAGGTCGCTGTCGAAATGGTCGGCGATGGTGGGCAGCGCGACGTTGACGCTCCCCATGTCCATGACCGACATGAAGGTGCCGATGGCGATCGTCCCGAAGACGAGCCACTTCCGCGTTCCGGCGTCCCGCAGAGCCCTCATGTTGGCCGGGCCGCGCTCCTCACGCCTTGCGGATCAGCGCCCGGTAGACGCCGCCTTCGTGGGTGAGCGCCAGAAGGGCGTTCCCCGTCCTCGCGCACCACGCAGGAAAGTCCTCCTTGACACCCTCATCGTCGGACAGCACCTCGATGACGTCACCCGGCGCCATCGACCGGATGCGCTTCGCCGTCTCCCAGACCGGCACGGGGCAGCAGAGGCCGACCGTGTCGAGGGTCTCGTCGGGCGCGGCGGATTCCAGGCTTGTCATTTCGGTGTCCGTCACTCGTTCACCCACGAGAGTCAAAGGACCGCCGTCACGCGAAGGGTGAGAGCGACCGCAGCCGTTCGATGGCGCGCGGCAGCTCCGCGATGAAGTGGTCGACCTCTTCAACCGTCGTCTCCACGCCGACGCTGGCTACGAGCGAGCCGGAGCGCATCTCTGTCCCCAGGCCGATGGCTTCGAGGACGTGGGAGGCGGTTTCCGTCCTGCCGGAGCAGGCCGTGCCGCTGGCGGCGTAGATGTTCGCGTTCATCGCTAGGTCGAGCAGCAGGCTCTCCGCCTCGACGCGGTTGACGACGCAGCTGGCGTGGTCGGGGAGGCGGCGCTCGGGGTGCCCCGTCACGCGGACGCCGTCCCAGGCCTGAAACGAGTCGATCATTCTGTCGCGCAGCTTCCGCGCGGCCTCCATTCGTTCGGGCATATGGACGCGGGCCAAGCCGGCGGCAGCGCCGAAGCCCACGATGGCGGGGACGTTCTCCGTACCGGCGCGCCGACCCGACTCTTGGGTTCCACCTTCGAGGAGCGCCGGCCAGCGAAGCCCGCGTCTACTATACAGCGCGCCCGCGCCCTTCGGCCCGCCAAACATGTGGGCGGAGAGGGTCATGAGCGACGCGCCCAGCCCCGCCGCGTCGACGGGAATGATGCCCGCCGCGTTGGTCGCGTCGACGTGCAGGGGCACCCCCCGTTCGTGGCAGATCGCCCCGACTTCGGCGATGGGCTCGATCGTGCCGATCTCGTTGCTCGCCAGCGTCATGGTGACAAGGGCGGTCTCTTCATTGACGGCGGCACGGACGGCGTCCAGGTCGATCACCCCGTCGGAATCGACTCCGACGACAACAAGCTCGAACCCCGCCCGCTCCAACGTTCGGCAAGGCGCGAGGACGGAGACGTGCTCGACGGCCGAGGTCACCACGCGCCGCCCTCGAACGGGCACTCCGGGCATGAGCAGGCCCTTGATCGCCCAGTTGTTGCTCTCAGTGGCGCCGGAGGTGAAGGCGACCTCTCCCGCCACGGCACCGATGAGCGCGGCCACCGACGCCCGCGCCTCCTCGACCGCGTCAAGCGCCTCCTCCGCGGGCGGATAGGGACTCTGTGGGTTATGGAAGAGCGGCCCGGACAGATACGGCCGCATCGCCTCCACGACCTCAGGCGCGCAGGGCGTCGTGGCGATGTGGTCGAGGTAGACCGGGGGTCGCGCCGTCATGCGGCTATTGTAGCCCTTGGGCGCGACAGGTTAGTTGATGCGGTAGAGGTGCTTGGCGGTCTCCCAGGTGGCCTTGCGGATGACTTCGTCGGTGGCGCCGACGAAGATGTGGCGGACGGCCTCGTCGGTATGAGGGAAGGTGCCGTCGGCGTGGGGGTAGTCGGCGGCCCACATGACGTTGTCGACGCCGATCTCGGGGATGAGCTTCACCCCGATCGCCTCCTCCTGGAAGGTGGCGTACATCTGGCGCTTGAACAGGTCGCGGGGGTCCATCGAGAGCGGGATGTCGATCATCGAGCCGTAGGTCTTGCGCTCGAAGGCGAGGCGTTCCAGGACGTAGGGGATCCAGCCGATGCCCGACTCGCCGAGTACGAGCTTGAAGTTGGGGTTTCGCTCCAACATGCCGGAGAAGATCGCCTGGGCCAGTATCTCGGTCATTTGCAGCTGCACCAGCGCCGTCCGCATCGGTGCGGTCCAGTCCCTCTTTATGCCCCCGATGCCCCCGCCGCCTCCGCCGATGTGGACGCTGATCACCAGCCCCGACTCCGCGGCGGCGGCCCAGACCGGATCCCATGCCGGCTCGTAGATCGGCGCCGCCGCGCTGTGGACCTCGAAGATGGCGCCGCGGAGACCGAGTTCGTTGACGTGCTCGACCTCCGCCAGGGTCTCCTCCGGGTCGGTCGAGGGCAGCGTGGCCAGCGATACGAGCCGGTCCGGCGCCGCCGCGACGAACTCGGCGAGCCAGTCGTTCATGGCGCGCATGCAGGCGGCCTGCAGGGGGCCGTCGTCGAAGCTCCAGTCGAGAAAGTTGTAGATGACCTGGGCATAGATGCCGTCGCGGTCCATATCCTCCAGCCGGTACTTCGCGGTCGACGGGCGCCAGACGTCGGGCTCGGGCTCCTCGGCAAGGCCGATTTCGTCGAAGACCACTTTCCGGCCGTCGGCACGCTTCGTGCCGTAGATGCCCCAGCGCCTTCCCTCGCGGAACCAGACCGGCCCCGTCTCGGTCTGGACGACCTTGGGCGCGGCCTCCTTGAACTTGGCCGGCACACGCTCCTGCCACATGTCCGGAGGAACGTAGCAGAGGTCCATGTGGTCGTCGCTGGAGATGTACTTGTACTGCATGGAGCGCTCCTCGGCCTGGGGCGCCGCTCATTCTAGGCGAGGTGGCTCGGAGACGCCAAGCGCGCCGACCTAGTGGCCCGTCCTAGTAGGAAGCGCGCGCGGTTTGTGGCATAGTTGCGGGCGCGCCTGCTTCAACCGTCAGGCGCGCTATCGCGCACGGTCCGCAAGACCGAGACGAGGAGACAGCCTATGAGCGATCCCTACGCCGTCCCCGACGACGCCCAAGCATTCATGAAGGACAACGGCCGCACCTTCATGATCACCAAGCGCAAGGACGGCTCGCCGACGGCTCACCCCATGGCGAGCTGGTACGGCGGCTTCCTCTATCTGAACATGTACAAGGCCAGCATCAAGTCGAAGAATCTCGACCGCGACCCCCGCATCTGCTGCGTCATCACCAACCGCTCCGACGACGTCGACCTCGAGGCCGCCGTCTACCGGGCCACGGGCAGGAAGCTCACCGTCGACGAGGTCTTCGCCGACCGGGTGACCGAGGGCCTGGCGTGGGCCCGGAACCCGCGATCGGAGGGGTCGCAGGATCAGCCCGACATCCCCGACGAGGACAAGCGCAAGATCGGCGACACCGCGGGCCGGATCAAGCGGGGCGTGCGCGTGATCTGGGAGCTCACGGCCAACAAGGCCGGCCTGATTCAGAACGTGCGGGAGGGCTAACCATGCCGCGAGAGCATCCCACCATCAAGATGACCCCCGAGGAGCTCGCGGCCTTCGTCTCGACGCAAACGCGCTGCATTCTTGGCACGCTCGACAGCGAAGGCGGCCCGTGGGGCGACGCCGCCGCCACCTTCATCCGCAACGGCACGCTGCACTTCCGGGTGCCAGCCTCGTCGACCTCGGCGGCGAACATCGCGGGCGACGACCGCGTTGTCTGCGTCTTCGAGGAGCACCCCGAGGACACCGGCTACTACACCATCAAGGGCGCGATCATCCACGGCCACGCCACACCCTCCAACGACGCCGAGGCGAAGGCGGCGCTCGACGGCATTCCCGATCCCGTGACCCGCGCCCCCGAGCCGGACGGGGCGACTTTCTCGGTCGGCCTCGACGACACCGCGAGCTTCGACTTCGCCAAGATCAAGCGCCGCTTCGAGCAGTAGACCCCCGGAGGACTTCATGGGCGAGGGCTTCCTCTTCGACATCAAGGCGATCGAGCTCGCCGACGAGAAGGCCGAGTTCTGCGGACGCCTCCTCGCCGGGGCCGGCGCCGACGTGCTCAAGATCGAGCCCCCTGAAGGAAGCCCCACCCGCAAGATCGGGCCGTTCGTGGACGACGTCCCCGACCCCGAGCGCAGCCTCCACTTCTGGCACTACAACTTCGGCAAGCAGAGCCTCGCCCTCGACGTCACGACCCCCGCCGGGGCCGAGCGCCTGAAGGAGCTCGCCGCGGGCGCCGACGTGCTGCTGGAGAGCCACCCGCCGGGATATCTGGCGAGCCTCGGTCTGGGCTACGACGCGCTGAGCGCCATCAACCCCCGCTTGGTCATGGCCTCGATCACGCCCTTCGGGCAGACCGGGCCGTGGAAGGACTGGAAGGGCGCCGACATCGTACACCTCGCCCTCGGCGGGGTCATGATGGTGACCGGCTACGACCCCACGCCCGAGGGCTTCTACGACACGCCGCCCATCGCGCCGCAGATGTGGCACTCGAACCACATCGTGGGAAGCCAGACGCTCGACGCCATCCTCGGCGCGCTGCTCTACCGCGAGCGCACCGGACGAGGCCAGTACATCGACGCCTCAATCCACCGCGCCGTAAGCTGCAACACGGGCACCGACACCACCGCCTGGGTCTTCGGACGGCAGGGTGTGCTGCGTCAGACGGCGCGCTACGGCTCGTCGCGCATGGTCCCCGAGACGCTGGCCACCACGAAGGACGGCCGGCACATTCTCGCCTTCGTCTCCGCCGAGTTCATGATCGGGCGCGAGCACAAGAAGTGGGTCGAGATGCTGGAGAAGTACGGCTGCGCCGACGACCTCACCGACCCCAAGTACGAGAACCTCGAATACGTCATGACGCCCGAGGTCATCCGGCACTTCCACGCCGTCGCCCGCACGTGGGTCGGCAAGTTCAAGTTCGACCGCAACATCTGGAAAGAGGGGCAGGAGCGGCGGCTCCACTGGGCCCCCATCCGCAAGCCGGAGGAGAACCTTCTCGACCCCCACTGGCGAGAGCGGACGACGTTCACCGAGGTCGAGCACGAGGAGCTTGGGCGCAGCGTTTCTTATGTCAACGCGCCCTGGCTGTCCGAGGAGACCCCCTGGCGCACCGGGCCGCGCGCGCCGCAGCTTGGCGAGCACGACGCTGGCCTCGTCGCTGGCCTCGAACAGGCTGGCGCCTCACCCAAAGACGCCCCGCCGTTCCCCGGTTCGCGCGCCAACGGCGACCCGCCCTTCGCCATCGAGGACGTGCGCATCCTCGACCTGGCGTGGGTCGTGGCCGGCGCGGCCGGGCCCCGCATCCTCGCCGCCATGGGCGCGCAGGACATCCGCGTCGAGTGGAAGGGGCGCTACGACACGATGCGCAGCTTCGGCGGCATCCCCGTCGGCGAGGAGCGCGAGCGCGTTCTCCGCGGCGAATCGCTCATTCCCACCCGCGTCGGCGTAAACGCGGGAGCGGGCTTCGCCGAGGTCAACCCCGGCAAGATGAGCATCGGCCTCAACCTCAACGACCCCAAGGGCGCGGAGCTGCTGCTAGAGCTGGTAAAGGTCTGCGACGTCGTCGTCGAGAA
>DAOUKZ010000080.1:0-7500 GCA_034420775.1 Dehalococcoidia bacterium | reverse complement strand
CCCTGGTTCGTCACTCTGACGGTGTAGGTGGTCTGCTCGCCGATGCCCACCGGATCGCTGCTATCGGAGATCTGCAGCGAGGCGCCGGCTGCGGCGAGGACCTCGATTTCGAAGTCGGCAGCGGAGCTTGCGCCCTGGTCACTGCTGACGGCCGCGGTGTTGGTGTACGTGCCAACGTCTTCGCCGCGCAGCTGGACGGTTACGGTGACCGCGTCGCCTACGGCGAGGTCGCCGATGTTCCAGGTCACGACGCCGGCGGCATGCGTGCCGTCCGTGTCGGCGCTGACGAAGCTCAGGCCGCTCGGGAACGTGTCGGTGATGACGACGCCCGTGAGGTCGGCTTCGCCGGTGTTGGTAGCGGTGAGCTGGTAGTCACGCTCGCCATCGGTGTACATCACGGAGCCGCCGCTCTTCGCGAGGGTGACGGCCGGCGTGTTGGACCTGACCGAGGCCTCAGCGCTGACCGTGGCGTCGAGCACCGTCACGTCGACCGTGTTGGTGTGATCGCCGGAATCGGCGGCGGTGACGGTGATGGCAAACGCCGTGGAGGCGCCGGCATCGAGCTGGACGACGGTCCAGTTCAGGCTGCCGTCCTCGGCGATGGTCGCCTCAGGATCGGAGCTGACCAGGGTGAGGCCGGCGGACAGGGTGTCGGACACCGCGGCGTTGAACGCCGGTCCGTCGCCGTTGTTGGTGACCTCGACGGTGAAGGTGACTTCCTCGCCGACCAGGAAGGAATCGGCGGAGACGGTCTTCGTCACGGCGAGGTCAGGAGCGACGATGGTGGTGTCGACGCTCGCGTCGGCGGTTGCGCCCTCCGCGGAGGTGACGCTGACCGGCAGCGAGTAGTCGCCCGCCGTGTCGGCGGTGGCCGCGACCATGATGGTGCGCGACCCGCCCGCTTCGAGCGTGCCGAGGTTCCAGGTGGTGTCTGCCGTCGGGCCCGGGACACCGCTGAAGAAGGTGAGGCCTTCTGGCACGGTGTCGGTGATCGTCACGTCGGTCAGCGCGCCCTCACCGTCGTTGGTCACGGTGATCTCGTAGTTGACGATTTCGGTGATGTTGGCCGTCTCCGGACCGGTCTTGGTCGCGGTGAGCGAGCCTGGGATCACCATGGTGGTGGTGGCGCCCTCACCCGTGAAGCCTTCGGTGGAGATGGCTGAAGCCGTGTTGGTCATTTCGCCAACGGCGTCGGCGGAGAGGGTCACCGAGACGAGAGCGTTGCCGGCGGGTTCAAGGTCGCCGAGCGACCAGACGACGGTACCGTCGCCGGTCTCGCTGGGCTCGGGGTCGGCGCTCACGTAGCTCATGCCCGCGGGCAGGGTGTCGGTGAGTGTGACGCCCGTCGCCGTGCGGTCGCCTTCGTTGGTGACGCTGATGACGTAGTTGGCCGTCCTGGAGAGGCCGACGCTGGCGGGTCCGTCCTTCGTGATATTGAGCGAAGGCGCCTGCCATGTCTTAGTCACGATCCTGGAGTAGAGCTCGTCGCCCGTGGAATGCAGCACGCTGACGTAGATGGTGTTGTCGCCGGTCGCTGGCGTCACCTGTTCGAGCACCACACTGGAGACGCCTGCGGCGTCGGTAACGGTGGAGACTTCGCTGGGCTGGCCGTTCAGGGTCGCATCCGGCGTGCCGTCGGTCAGCGACCAGATGACCGGTACGCCGGCGAGAGGCGAACCATCGCTCACGCGGCTAACCGTGACGGCCATCGGGTGCTCGGTGCCGACAAGGTTGGCAGCATCTTCAGGGAATGCCGCGATCATGTCGACCCAATGCTTGACGGCGAAGACCTTGTGGGCGGCCGGGTCGGCGATGCCGGGAACGTAGGCGGTGACGTCGGTGTCGCCCTCGCGGGTCGCGGTAATGGTGAGGGTGGCCTCACCATTGTCATCCGTGGTGACGCGGCCGAAGGTGTTGTCGACCTTGTCGGCGTCGACGCCACCGATCGAGACGATGTCGCCGACGGCGTCGCCGAAGCGGTTAAGGATAAGTTCGACGGCGGCGCCTGGGGCGGCCGAGCCGTCGGCCTGTTCCACCTCAATGGTGAAGGTGTGTTGGCTCCTGATGGGGTTGTAGTCCTCTGCGGGGCTGATCGTCACGCTGGCCGGCGTGACGTTCGATTGCTGGGCGCGGATCGAGGGGCTGCCCGGGGCCACGGAGGACGCTGTGACTTCGCCGCCTGGCAGACCATTCCCCAAACCAGGGCCATGGGACTGAAGCTGGCCGGCAACGCTGGGCGAAGACGACGCCGAATCCGGAGACGCCGCGCCTGTCGTTGACGCAGAACTGGCGAGCACGAGACCGACAACGATCGCGGCGATAACGGCGAGAACGATCGCGCCGCCGTAGATCCAAGGGAGCGGTTTGCCGGTGAACAGATTCATTTCACCAATCCTTATTCAGGACTTTGGGGACGTGTGCAGGACGTTCGGCTGAAGACATAAGAGGCCAAGGGTTCTGCAAGCGTCAAGGATTCTACACCATCATTTTGGGAGTATCAACCCTGAGAACACGCCTCCGCAACCCATAACGGCGGCATAGCGGCGGCGTCTTATGCAAAGTCTCCTCTCCCGGTTATGCAAAGTCTGCCATGCGGGCGCAACCTGTCGGATGCGGTCTCCTTCCCTTCCTCTTTCAGTTAGAGAGGAAGGGTCGGCAAGGAGGTGCGACTAGCCGGCGGGCGGCGGCTCCGTGCCCGCCGCGGCCCCTTCAGGCGGCTCCGGCAGCGCTTCGTCCAAGTCGTCCCCTGCAGGCAACGCGGCCGCGGGGGCGTCGCCCCCTGGTATCGCGGCCGGCCCCTTACGGAGCTTGATCTCGCCATCCTCCACGTCGATCACCACGTTGTCCCCGACGTCAAACTCGCCCCGGAGCACCGCTTCGGAGAGCGGGTCTTCGACGAGGTCTTGGATCTTGCGCCGGAGCGGTCTGGCGCCGAACGCAGGGTCATACCCTTCCTGCGCGAGGAAGGTCATCGCCTCGGGGGTGGCGCGGAAGCCCATCCCTTTCTCGACGACCGCCTTGGCCACGAGGTCGAGCATGAGGCCCACGATCTCCTCGATGTGCCTCTGCTCGAGGGCGTGGAAGACGACCTGCGAGTCGATGCGGTTGAGGAACTCGGGGCGGAAGACCTTCTTGACCTCGCTGGTGACCTTCTCCTTCATCGCCTCATAGGCGCGCTTGGCGTCCTCCGACTCGTCGCCGCCGGTTGCGAAGCCGATGGCGGTGTTGCGGCGGATCAGCTCGGCGCCGATGTTCGAGGTCATCACGATGATCGAGTTGCGGAAGTCCACCTTCCGGCCCTTGGCATCGGTGAGGTGGCCGTCGTCGAAGATCTGGAGCAGGATGTTGAAGACCTCGGGGTGGGCCTTCTCGATCTCGTCCAAGAGTATCACGCTGTAGCTCTTGCGCCGCACTGCCTCGGTCAACTGGCCGCCGTCGTCATAGCCGACGTAGCCGGGCGGGGAGCCCACCAGGCGGGCCACGGTGTGGCGCTCCATGAACTCGGACATGTCAAGGCGAATCATCGAATCTTCGCTGCCGAACATGAACTCGGCGAGCACCCGGACGAGCTCCGTCTTACCGACGCCGGTGGGGCCTAGGAAGAGGAAGACGCCGATGGGGCGGCGTGAATCCTTAAGGCCGGCGCGGGCGCGGCGTATGGCGCGGGCGATGACGGCGATCGCCTCGTCCTGGCCGATGATGCGCTTGTGGAGGACCCCTTCCATCTGGAGAAGGCGGGTCGTTTCTTCCGTGGCGAGGCGTGTCACCGGGATGCCGGTCCACATGCCGACGACCTCGGCGATGTCCTCCTCGGAAACTTCGAGGCCGGTGGATTCCTGGGACTCGTTCCAGTCGCGTTCCAGCTGCTCAAGCTTCTCGGTCAGCTGAATCTCGCGGTCGCGCAGCTCGGCGGCGAACTCGTACTGCTGGCCGCCGATGGCCTCCTCTTTCTCGGTGTGCACCTTGTTGAGGACCTGCCTCGCCTCTTTAACGGAAAGGGGCGTGGTCGTGCCTCGTATGCGCACGCGGGAGGCGGCCTCGTCCATGAGATCGATGGCCTTGTCGGGAAGGAAACGGTCGGAGATGTAGCGGGAGGCCAAGCTGGCGCATGCCCGGAGGGCTTCCTCGCTGATTTTCAGATTGTGGTGCTCTTCGTACCGGACCTTGATCCCGCGAAGTATCTCGACGGTCTCCTCGGCGCTCGGCTGCTCAACCTGCACCGGCTGGAAGCGGCGCTCGAGAGCAGCATCCCGCTCGACGTACTTGCGGTACTCATCGAGGGTCGTCGCGCCGATAGTCTGCAGCTCGCCACGCGACAGGGAGGGCTTGAGGATGTTCGCCGCGTCGACGGCGCCCTCGGCGGCGCCCGCGCCCACCATGGTGTGCATCTCGTCGATGAAGAGGACGCAGTTGCCCGAGGTCTTGATCTCCTCGATCACCTTCTTGAGGCGTTCCTCGAACTCGCCGCGGTACTTGGTGCCGGCGACCAGGGCGCCCATGTCGAGGGTGACGAGGCGCTTCTGGTGCAGGGTATTGGGGATGTCCTCGCCGTCGACGATGCGCTGCGCCAAGGCCTCGACGATCGCCGTCTTGCCGACCCCGGGTTCACCGATGAGCACGGGGTTGTTCTTGGTCCGGCGGCTTAGGATCTGCACCACCCGCTCGATTTCCTTCTTGCGGCCGATCACGGGGTCGAGCTTGCCGGCGCGCGCGGCGGCGGTGAGGTCGATCCCGAGCTGATCGAGGACGGGGGTGCGCGTCCCACTGCGGCCCGATTGCGAGGACTGGGGCGCGTTCTGGCTGAGGACGCGGCTGGTCTCGTTCCGTATCTTTTCGAGGGTGACGCCGAGGCTTTCGAGGACGCCGGCGGCCACCCCTTCGCCCTCGCGGAGCAGGCCTATGAGCAGGTGCTCGGTGCCGATATAACTGTGGTTAAGGCGGCGGGCCTCGTCGACGGCGAGTTCGATGACCTTCTTGGCGCGGGGCGTCAGCCCGATCTCGCCGGGAACCGACTTTTCGCCGCGGCCGATGATGAACTCAACGGCGGAGCGTACTTTGGTGAGCTCCACGCCGAGGTTCGAAAGAACCCGGGCGGCCACGCCCTCGGTCTCGCGCACCAAGCCCAAAAGGATGTGCTCGGTGCCGATGTAGTTGTGATTGAACCGCTGGGCCTCTTCCTGGGCGAGGGAGAGAACGCGGCGGGCGCGTTCGGAGAATTTTTCGAACCTGCTAGCCATAGGCGTTGCTCCGTGTGAGCGGGTTGCTTAACAGACTCAGCACTCCGTAGGTCCTAGGCGGTCTCGCCCGTGACCCGCTCCGTTTCCTCCTCGGCCGGAGCGGCGGCGGTCTCGCCGGCGGACTCATTCATCGTATCATCAGATTGCTCGTCCGGCCCAACCTCGGCCCCGGCTGCTTCTTCGCCAGCCGAGACCGCCTCGGCAAGCTGGGCGGCGAGCGCGGAGTCGAGCGCCGGGCGCTCGACGCGATGCTCCGCCTCTCCGGCGCCGAACCGCTGCTCAGCCGGAGCGGACCGCGGTTCCGGTGAAGTCTGACGCGGCTCTGGGGCTGGGCTCTCCTCCCCATCCGCGTCGACCTGTTTCAGGCTCAGGCCGATGCGCCTGCGAACGGGATCGACCCGAACGATCTTGACCATCACGTCCTTGCCTTCGGTTACGACTTCGCGGGGATGTTGGATCATGCGGTCGGCCAGCTCAGAGATATGGATAAGCCCCTCGACGCCGTCCTCGATTCGGGCGAAGGCGCCGAAGGTCGCGAGCTTGGTCACCGTCGCGGGGACAATCTGGCCCTCGTGGTACCGGTAGGGCACCTCCGCCCACGGCTCGGGCTTGGTCTGCTTCAGGCTCAAGGCGATGCGCTGAGCCTCCTGGTCGACCCGTACCACCTTGACCTCGACCTCATCGCCGACGTTGACGATGTCCTCGGGCCGGCGCACAGGCTGCCAGGAGAGCTCGGAGATGTGGATGAGGCCGTCGGCGCCGCCGAGATCGACAAAGGCGCCGAAGTTGGTGGTGCCGCTGACCACGCCGCGCCTCAGCTCGCCCTCTTGGAGCTCGGCGAGCAGCTTTGCCTTGCCGGCGGCGCGGAACTCCTGCGTCGCGGCGCGCTCGGAGAGAATTGCTCGGTTGCGGCGGCGGTTGACTTCGATCACTTTGACCTTCAGGGTCGTGCCGACGAGCGCTTCGAGAGCCTCGTTCTGGACCCCGTCGCCACGGGGACGTCCCACGGCCGTGAGCTGAGAGAGGGGCACGAAGCCCTGGACGCCCTCGGCGTTGACCACGGCGCCGCCCTTGTTGAAGCCGGTGACCGCTGTCTCGATCACGGTCCCGTCTTGGGCATGCTGCAGGAGGACGCGCCAGCCCATCTCGCCCCGGGCGCGGTCTAGGGAAAGGACCGCCTGGCCCTCGTCGGTCTCGGGCCGGACGACGGCGACGACGATGGGGTCTCCTTCCTTTAACTCTTCTACGTCGGCAGGCGTCAGGGTCCGCATCTCGCGCGAGGGAACGACGCCCTCGGTCTTCTGCCCGACATTGACGAGGACGCCGTCCTTGTCAACCTTCATGATGACCCCGTCGACGACTTGGCCGCGATAGAGGTTTTGGTACCCCTGCTCGGCCTCATCGAGCAGCTGGTCCATATCGAATTCGCCGGACTGCTGGGTCACAAGTTCACTCTGCCTGGGTAGCTGGGTTACGGGGCATTATAAGGATGGGCTTCTGGGGCTGTAAAGGTCTGCGAACCTGTCGACCCCTGTAGGCCCGGATCGGCGGGGCTTCGCCGGCGGCGGCGGAACGGCTTAAAGCAAAGGGCCTGACTGTGGAGTCAGGCCCTTAAGAAAACCCCTGGCGGCGGCATATTTTCCACGGAGGGTTCCCCCTCGAGTATCGTCTGCGCTGGTGCGTTTCACTTCCGTGTTCGGGATGGGAACGGGTGGGTCCACACCGCTCTGGCCACCAGAGGCGTCAAGTATACCGCACCGGAGCGCGCTTGCTCAAGCGTGGGTGCGCTCCAACGAGGCACGCTAGGCTACACTAGAGCGGCGAACCTGGTCGTAGCAGGCACGGGGCGCGACACCTCCCGAGGAGCTTCTCCATGCCGGAACAGACCGCCGTATCCGCGACGCGAGACGGGGACGTAACCGTCCTCACCATCGACAACCCACCCGCCAACTCGATGGGCCTCGACGTCATCGCCGGCTTGTCCACCGCGCTCGACTCCGTGGAGAAGGACCGCGGGGTGGGGGCCGTCGTGATAACCGGTGCGGGCGACAGGTTCTTCTGCGCGGGGGCCGACATCAAGCTCCTCTCACGGGTCGAGGAGATCGACGACGACCATCCCCTGTTTCAGGCGGCGCGTCTCTTCGACCGCATCGAGTCGTTTCCCAAGGCGGTGATCGCGGCGATCAACGGCTTCTGCCTGGGCGGCGGCGCGGAGCTGGCCATGGCCTGTGACATCAGGATCGCCGCCGAGCACGCCCGATTC
>DAOUKZ010000079.1:0-19036 GCA_034420775.1 Dehalococcoidia bacterium | reverse complement strand
TAGGTGCGCTTGTAGACGGCGACGCGGCTCGTGGAAGCGATGATGGTGTCGCGGCCGTTCTGCTCGAGCCGGGGCGGCGACCTGAAGCGGGCGTCCTCGGCATAGACGCCGGTGAGGGCGTCCCAGTCCCTGCGGTCGATGGCGCGGTAGTACGAGGCCAGCACGTCGCGGATGGCGAGCCGGTCGATCAGCGTTTGGACATCGTCGCTCATGTGTGGGCCTCTCGGTAGGAATGGGCCGGAATCGTAGGAAAGCGGCGACAGTGTGTCAATCGCGCAACAGGGAAGGCCACTCCCTCCCCTTGCTATAATGGGCCTGTTCCGCACCCCTTTGGTTGGAGCTTGCCGCGGTGTCCGACGAGATCAAGAGCGCCTTCGAGAAGGCGATGGAGAAAGTCGAGCGCATGAACCTTGCCCCTCCCACGGAGGAGGAGCGGCTCTCGTGGGAGGCGGCGCCGAAGGGACGCAAGATCGCTGCTTCCTATCTGAATGGCGAGGAGACCCTGAACTCGGCGATCGCCGAGGCCGATCCCAAGGAGCGGCCCTATCTGATTGAGGGGGCCGTCGAGGTGCTCACCGCGAGCATCCAACTGCCCAAGCACGAGGCTGCCGAGAAGACCACGGCGCGGGCGTTGAGCGGCATCAAGAGCCTGCTCGCCGATGCCCCCGGTGTGCAGGAGGTGGTCGAGCGCGTCTCCTACGTCGGAGAGCAGTTCAAGACCTACGGCGAGCAGCAGCGGCAGCAGGCGCTCCAGCAGTTGAAGCAGCAGTTCACCGCGCAGTTGGAACAAGTGATGCGCCAGCGGGGCGCCACCGGCGCGCCTCCGCCGAACGTCGAGACGATGCCGGAGTTCCAGCAGGAGTGGATGCGCGTGCGGCTGCATCTCGACCAGCAGTACGAGGGACACGTCGAAGGCTACCGCAACGAGATCCGGGCTTTGGCCAAGAAGCGCTAGCTTGTCGAACGAAGACGAACGCATCATCGCCGCCCTGGAGCAATCCAGGGTGGTGCGTCCCCCCAAGCAGCAGTTGGCGACCTTTGGCGTCACCAACCTCCGCTATTTCATGGTCACCGAGCCTGTCTACCGCGAGCTCACCGGCGGCGACGCAGAGTCGGTGCTGCGGGAGGGCAAGCTCATCTCGCGGCAGCCGGAGGTGGTGACGCCCTCGTACCTGATGAACGTGCACGGTTTCGGCGACGAGGCGCGGCGCATGTTCGAGATGCTCGCCTCGCAGTTCGGCCCGAGCTCGCCGGGCCTGATGTACTCCTACCGCAACGAGTCCGAGAAGATGGACATCCTCAGCGGCGACCCCGACGGCGTGGCCGAGCGGGTGAAGGACGACCTCGACCGCAAGCAGGAGAGCCTGGCCGTCGTGCTGCGAGGCCCGGACGAGCTGTGGGACGTCGCCCTGTTAAAGTTCATCTACGAGTACACCGCGGCCTCCGTCTCCTCCAACGTGGGCGAGCTGGAGCAGCGCGGAATGCTCCAGACCGATCCCTCGTTGGGACTTCCCCGCGCCGCAGTGGAGAGCATCGAGACGATGTTCCGCCGCTTGGAGTCGCGCCGCGACGGGGACCCGCAGGAGCTCAAGGAGGAGCTCGACCGCTGGGGCGTCTTCGACCGCTACGAAGACCGCTTCCTCGCCCTCTTCCGCCGCCGCTTCTTCTAGGGAGACGTCCCCGCCCCGCTAAGTCTGCACTGGCCGCAGCGCGTGGCGGCCCCGCTCGTTGAGCTCCAGGTAGCCGGCTTTGTGCTCGATCTCGTGGTCGAACAGCACCAGCCACTGCTCGTCGTAGGCCCGCGCCAGGAGGTCCCGCTTCGCGTTGAGCGTGTCGATGGGGTAGAGGTCGAAGCTCTGGGCGTAGGGCATGGGGAGGTGGGCGACGGAAGGGATGAGGTCGCCGAAGAAGCAAGCCTTTCGTCCATCGACCTCCAGGAGGACGATCTGGTGGCCCGCGGTGTGCCCGCCGGTGAGCTTGCAGTGGACGCCGGGGACGATTTCGGTATCGCCGTCCAGCAGCTCAAGCTGACTGTTTCCTTCGAGGGGCGCGAGGTCGGCCTCGAAGTAGCCCGCGCCGTTGCGCTCGTTGGGGTGGGTCGCCTCCTCCCAGTCGGCCCGCTGCGCGAGGTACTGGGCGTTGGGGAAGGTCGTGGCGAGGGCGCCGGTGGGGGTGGTGTAGGTCGCGCCGCCGGCGTGGTCGAAGTGCAGGTGGCTGAAGACCACGTAGTCGACGTCGGCGGGTTCGAGACCGTGGCCGCGCAGCTCGTCGAGGAGCCGTCCGGCCTTCATGACGAACTGGTTCTGGAGCTTCTCGGGATGCTTCAGTCCGAGACCGGTATCGACGACGATGTTCTTGCCGCCGGCGCGGATGAGGGGGCAATTGATGTCGAGGGTGACGCGGTTGCGCTCGTCGGGGGGCGCTCCCCGCTCCCACAGGACACGGGGCACGACGCCGAAGTAGGCGCCGCCGTCGATCCGCATCGAGCCGTCGATCAGGAAGTCGAATTGCAGGTCACCGATGCGCATGGTCCCCCTCCCTCGCTCCCATTATAGGAGAGCGCTGCCTAACCCGCCTCGGGCCCAGAAACGGGGTAGCCGGGGAGGTCTTCCCTCTCTCCCGCTGGAACCTTTGCGAAATCGGGGCTTCCGGCGCCATGTGCGCCGGTGCACCGCTCCCCCGCCCGGCCCTTCCGGCGCACCTGACGGCGCGTGCCCTCTTTCAGTTTCCCCCAAAAAGAGGGAAAGGTCGGAGGGAGGGCGATTCGCGAATCGGCCCTACGAAGAGGCTGGGCGTCCCACCCGTCAGAAGGTGTCGGCGTCGTCGTCGAACCACTTGCGGATGAGGCTGTTGAGGGAGCCGTCCGCCTTCATGGAGCTTATGGCTTCGTCGAGTTTGTCCTTCAGGTCCGTGTCGTCCTCCCGGAGGCCGATGCCGATGCCGGAGTCCAGCGGCACGTCGGGACCGACGACGACCAGCCCGTCGCCACGCTCGGCGATGATCGTGTGAGCAAACTCGCGGTCCACGAGGGCCGCGTCCGCTTCGCCGTTGAGGACGGCCTCGATCAGCTCTTCGGCCAATTCGTATTCGGCGAACGTCGCGCCGGAAGCGGCGAGATAGTCGACGTGGATGGTGGCCACCTGGGCCGCGATCGTGCCGTTCACCACTTCGTCACCGGCACCGGCCACGGCGAGATAGACGGACGGGATTGGCGGGATGTACGGCTGCGTGAAGTCGATGATCTCGTCCCGCTCAGCCGTGATGCTCATCCCGGCCAGGATGGTGTCGTACTTGCCGTCTACGAGGTTCGGGATGATGGTTTCCCAGTCGTTGGTCACCCACTCGCAGTCCAGATCGGCGCGGCGGCACAGCTCGTCGCCCAGCTCGCGCTCGAACCCGTCGACTTCGCCCTGGTCGTTGATGAAGTTGTAGGGCGGATAGGCCCCCTCTGTCCCCAACCGGACGGTCTCGCTGCCGCACGAGGCCAAGAGAGCAGCCACGGCGACCAAGGCCCCGATGGCGAGGAAAGGCCTCCACCCGTTCAGCCACCTACTGGTTGTCGACACGTCATCCATAGCATCACCCCTGCCAAGGATATTGAGGACGATTCTACCTTGTCCGGCAGGCCGCTAACCGTCGCGGCCGGGATCGCCGCGGCCCCACATCGGATGGCGAAACGACGGGTTCCCCTCCCGATGCCAAGACCGCTGCGCCGGAGTCGCCACCGCCTCCACGGCCTGCGCCTCCTGCACCGCCGGTGAGGGCGACTGCCTCCGCACCGGCCAGCTCGACCCCAGTGCGTTCAAGTGGTGCGCCAAGTCCAGAAGCGCCGCCAGGTTGTGCACCGGCAATAGATCGTCGATGTACGGCCCAGCAGCCCGCATCCCCTGAGTCAGCGGCTCATATTCCGCACTTCCCGCCAGCGGATTGAGCCAAATCAACCGCCGGCAACTCCGCCGCAACCGCGCCATCTCTCTGCTCAGCGCGTCCGGATCGCCGCGGTCCCAGCCGTCGGAGACGATGAGGACGATGGAGCCCCAGCCCAACGTCCGGCGCGCCCACTTGAAGTTGAACTCCTTCAGCGCCGCCCCGATGCGCGTCCCGCCCGACCAGTCGGGCACCGCCTTGGCGACGTCGGCGACGGCCTGGTCGATGTCCCGCCGCCCCAACTGCTTGGTCACGCGGGTGAGCCGCGTCGCAAAGAGGAAGGCCTCGACGTGGTTCTCCAACCCGCCGTAGAGGCTGTGGATGAAGTGGAGCAGCATCCGCGTGTAGCGCTCCATCGAGCCGCTGACGTCGCATATCACGACGAGCCGGCGCGGCTTCTCCTTCCTCCGCCGGCGCTTCAGGTGGAGGAGCTCGCCACTGGACTGCGCGCTCTCCCGCAACGTCCGGCGCAGGTCGAGCCACGGGCCCCTGCCCCGCTCTTTGCGCCGCGCGCGCCGGACGCCGGGGTTCCAGTCCAGTGAAGCCAGGAAAAGCCTGGCCTGCGCCATCTCACCCGGCGTGAACTCGGCGAAGTCCTTCTGGCGCAGCACCTCGCGTACGCTGAACGTCTGTGTCAGGTCGATCCGATCGTAGCTCTCGTCGGAATCCGGGCTTTCCGCGCCGCCGTCTGCTTGCTGTCCCGGCGGAGGCGGCCCGGCCTCGACTCTCCGGTAGCGGCGCTGCTCGCCCATCGACCGCAGGTCGAGCGACGACATGCGGTCCTTACGTTGACGCCAGAAGACGTCGAAGGCCTCGTCGAAGACGGGAAGATCTTCCCTGCGGTGGACCAATAGGGTGCGCAGCGCCGACCGGACGTCGGCCTTCCGGGAGACCCCGATTTCCTCCAGCACGCGGATTGCGTCGAGCATCCGCCCTGAGTGGACGTCGAGGCCGAGTCGCCGCAGGAGGCGGCCGAAGAGCAGGAGATTGTGGAGGAGGTGGCCGGCTTCGCCGCTAGCCACGCCGGCCCCCGCGCCGGGTCCCGCGGTGCAGCGCGCGGTTCAGAATCGCGCGGGTCTGCTCGCCGCGCACCGTCTCGACGTCCTCGCGGTACTTGAGCATGACGCCGAGTGTGTCGTCGATGACCGACGGGCTGAGCTCGCGCTCGTTCAGGCTCACCAAGGCCGCCGTCCAGTCGAGCGTCTCCGCGACGCCGGGCACCTTGTACAGCTCCGTTCCCCGCAGCTCTTGGACGAAGGCGGTGACCTGCTCCGCCAGCTTCTGCTCGGCCTCGGGGACCTTGCTGCGGACGATCTGCATTTCCTTCTGGAGGTCTGGGTAGTCGATCCAGTAGTAAAGACAGCGGCGCTTCAGCGCGTCGTGTATTTCGCGCGTCCGGTTCGAGGTGATCACGACGATTGGCGGCTCGTCCGCCTTGTAGGTGCCGACCTCCGGTACCGTGATCTGGAAGTCGGCGAGCATCTCCAGGAGGTAGCCTTCGAACTCTTCGTCGGCGCGGTCGAGCTCGTCTATCAGCAGCACCGTCGGGCCCGAGCCCTCAAGGGCCTGCAAGAGAGGACGCTTGATGAGGAAGTCCTCGCTGAAGAGCTCCTGCTCCGCGTCCTTCCGGTCGACGCCGCCCTCGGCTTCGAGCAGCCTAATGTGCAGCAGCTGGCGGGAGTAGTTCCACTCGTAGACCGCCTGGGTGACGTCCAGACCCTCGTAGCATTGGAGCCGGATCAGGCGAGCCCCGAGCGCGGAAGCGAGGGCGCGCGCGACTTCCGTCTTCCCTACGCCGGCCTCGCCTTCGAGGAAGAGCGGACGCCGCAGCCGCAGCGCGAGGTAGATCGACATCGCCAAGGCGCGGTCGGCGACGTACAGCTCCTTCTGCAGCGTCGCCTGCAGCGCGTCGACGGACGCGGGCATGGAGGCGGCGGTCGTTTGCGTCAAGGTCAGCGACCTTCGTCTGGGGGAGTTCTTAGCCCGCCCGCGCGGCGGCGGCCGCGATGGCGCGGCGCACGTAGACCTCGGCCATCGCCCTCCGGTAGTCCGCCGAGGCGAAGATGTCGCTCATCGAGTCGCCGCCGAGATCGTTCTCCACCGCCGCTGCCGCCGCGTCGAGCGCCGCATCGCCCAGGTCCGACCCCACCAGCGCCTCCTCGACGGACGACGCTCGTACCGGCGTCGCCTCGACGCCACCGACGACGACGCTCGCCGAGGAGCAGCTGCCCCCGTCGACGGACACGATGGCCGCCGCCCCGACCACCGCGTAGCGCGAGGCGGGGTGCGGGAACTTGACGTAAGCCGAGCCGGAGCCGGCAGGAACGCCGGGGACCGACACGCTGGTCAGGATCTCGTTCTCTTCCAGGACGTTCTCCAACAGGCCCGTCGCGAAGTCGGACGCGGCGATGCTGCGCTCGCCGCCGGGGCCGGTGACGTTGAACGTCGCGCCCAACGCCTGCAGCGCCGTCGGCGGATCGGACGCGGGGTCGCCGTGGGTGACGTTTCCTCCGATGGTGCCGCGGTTGCGGACGGCGGGGTCTCCCACCACGCCCGCCGCCTCGGCGAGGAGCGGCGCGCGCTCCCGCACCAGGGCGGACGACGCGATCTCCGCGTGCGTGGTCAATGCGCCGATGGACAGTCCGTCGCCGTCGGCGGTGACCCCCTTCAAGGCATCGATGTGCCCGATGTCGACGAGCAGCACAGGCCCGGCGAGCCGCAGCTTCATCAACGGGATGAGGCTATGCCCGCCGGCTAGGAGCTTGGCGCCCTCGTTGCCGGCGAGCGCCTGCACCGCCTCGGCTACCGAACTGGCGCGATGGTAGGTTGTCTGTGCCGGATACATGCCTAGCCTCCGTTCCGCGCGTCGCCGATTGCCCGCCAGACCTTCTCCGGCGTCAACGGCATGTCGATAGCGGTAACCCCAAGCGGCCGCAGGGCGTCCATGACGGCGTTGTAGACCGTCGGCGTGGACGCGATGGTTCCGGCCTCTCCCACGCCCTTCACTCCTAGCGGATGGTGCGGCGAGGGCGTCGTGTTCGACTGCACCTCGATGTCGGGCAGCGCGTCGGCGCGCGGGAGGGCGTAGTCGAGCATCGTGCCCGTGAGGAGCTGTCCGTCGTCGTCGTAGACGGCGCCCTCCCAGAGCGCCGGCCCGACTCCCTGCACGACTCCGCCGTGCACCTGGCCCTCGACGATCATCGGGTTGATCTGCACGCCGCAGTCGTCGACCGCGTAGTAGCGCTGCAGATCGATCTGGCCCGTCGCGGGGTCCACTTCGACTACCGCGAGGTGCGCCCCGAACGGGTAGGTGAAGTTCGGCGGGTCGTAGAACGCGCTCGCCTCGAGGCCCGGCTCCATGCCCTCGGGCATGTTCCACGCGACGTTCGCCATGAGTGCGATGTCCTGGATCGTCTTGTGCTGGTCGGGCGAGCCGCGAACGAAGAAGCGGCCGTCCTGGTATTCGATATCCTCCGTGGCGGCCTCCAGCAGGTGCGCCGCGAGGGCCTTCGACTTCTCCTTGATCTTCCGGGCCGCCAAGGTTACCGCGGCGCCCGAGACCGCCGTCGTTCGGCTGCCGTACGTCCCCCAGCCCATCGGGGTGAGGTCGGTGTCGCCGTGGATGACTTCAACGTCGTCCACGTCTACGCCGACCTCCTCCGCGATGATCTGGGCGAACGTCGTCTCCTCTCCCTGGCCGTGCGGCGAGGAGCCGACCATCACGTTCACCTTCCCCGTGGGGTGGAAGCGGACGATGGCGCTCTCCCAGAGACCTCCCTGGAAGCCGACCGCGCCCGCGACCTGTGAGGGGCCGAGGCCGCAGATCTCGACGTAGGTGGAGACGCCGATGCCGATGCAGCGGCCTTCCTCCCGCGCCTTTGCCTGGTCGGCGCGAAGCGACGCGTAGCCGGCGGTGTTGAGGCAGGCGTCGAGCGTGGCCTCGTAGTCGCCGCTGTCGTAGGTGATGCCGGTGGCGACGTCGTGGCCGTTCTCGAACTTGGGGATCAAGTTCTTGCGGCGCACTGCGGTGGGGTCCATCTCCAACCGCGCGGCGAGCAGGTCGACGAGGCGCTCGATGAGCATCGTCGCCTCGGGGCGGCCCGCGCCGCGGTAGGCGTCGACGGGTGTTCCGTTGTTGAAGACGCCGTAGACCCTCCCGCCGATGTAGGCGATGTCGTAGGCGCCGGAGTACATCAGTCCGTGCAGGATCGTCGGGACGCCAGGAGCCGCGGTCGAGAGGTAGCCGCCAAGACCGGCGTAGACGGTGGTGCGGAGGCCGGTGATCTTGCCGTCGGCCGTGGCCGCCATCTCGACCTCTTCGATGTGGTCGCGGCCCTGAGTCGTGATCTGGTAGTTCTCGCTGCGGGTCTCGGTCCACTTCACCGGCACGCCGAGGCGCATGGAGCAGAACGAGGCGATGGCTTCGTCGGCGTAGTAGGGGATCTTGCTGCCGAAGCCGCCGCCGACCTCCGGCGCGATGACGCGGACCTTGTGCTCGGGGACTCCGGTCACGACCGAGGTCAGGAAGCGAGCGATGTGGGGGTTCTGCGACGTGCTCCAGAGGGTGAGGTCACCGGTGATGCCGACCCACTGCGCGATCGCCGAGCGGGGCTCCATGGGGTTGGCGATCAGCCGCGGCAGGGTGATGGTGTCGCTTACGGTGACGTCGGCTTCGGCGAAGGCCGCGTCGGCGTCGCCGCCGGCCACCGCCCAGGTAAAGGCGATGTTGTTCGGGACGTCGTCGTGGAGCTGCGGAGCGCCGTCCTGGGCCGCTGCCTTTGGGTTAATGATGGCATCGAGCGGCTCGTAGTCGACCTCGATGTGCTCCAGGGCGTCCTCGGCCGCGTAGCGGGACTCGGCCACCACGACGGCGACGGCGTCGCCGACGTAGCGGACGCGGTCCTTGGCGATGGCGGGATGCGCCGGCGTCTTCAGATCGGAGTTGGGGATGAGCCAGGCGCAGGGGAGGGGGTTGAGCACGCCGTCGGTGTCCTCTCCCGTGTAGACGGCGAGGACGCCGGGTTGGGCCGCGGCGCCGCCGGTGTCGATGGACTTGATGTTGGCGTGGGCGTAAGGGCTGCGGAGGATGGCGGCGTGCACCATCCCGGGCAGAGTGATGTCGTCGGTGTAGGAGGCCCGCCCCGTGATGAGCCTTGGGTCCTCACGGCGGCGGATGCCGGAACTGAATACGCGTGTGGTCATGGCCTAACTCCCTCCCATGGCGCCGGCGGCCTCTTCGACCGCCCGCACGATGTCCTGGTAGCCCGTGCAACGGCAGATGTTGCCTTCCAGGCCGTGGCGGATTTCCTCGCGCGTCGGCGAGGGGTTCGTCCGCAACAGCTCCTCCGCCGCCATGATCATGCCCGGCGTACAGAAGCCGCACTGCAGCCCGTGCTTGTTCCAGAACGCTTCCTGCAGGGGATGCAGGCCGTCGTCGTCGGCAAGTCCCTCGATCGTCCTGACCGAGGAGCCCGACGCCTGAACGGTGAGCACGGTGCAGGCCTTCGCCGATGCGCCGTCGAGCTGCACGGTGCAGGTGCCGCACTGGCTGGTGTCGCACCCCACCTTCGTCCCCGTCAGCCCCGCGTTCTCCCGAATGAAGTGCACGAGCAACTGACGGGGCTCGACCTCGCCGCCATAGGACCTTCCGTTTATGGTGATTTCGACCGGAACTCCCGCCATGCTTCGCCTCCCGTTGCCGCTTGGGATTCGCGCACGCGCGCCTTGATAGCGCGGAGTGTAGCAGATACGGCCCGTTCGAGGCAGTCCAAGGCGACCCTCGCGCGGGCCTGCGTCCCCTGCTACAGTGCCTGCATGAAGCTGCAGGGAAGCTACCGGTTCGACGTGCCCCGCGAACGGCTGTGGGAGACGCTGATGGATCCGTGCGCGGTGAGGGAGTGCGTGCCGGGTGTCCGGTCATTCGACATCGTGGCGCTCGACCACTACGAGATCGAAGTGTCGGTGCGCGTCGGCGTCGTGTCGGGCTCCTACAAGGCGACGTTGGAGGTTGTGGAGAAGACGGCGCCCGCTTCCTACCGGATGGTGGTGCAGGGCTCCGGGGCGCGGACGAACGTGAGGGGCGAGGGCGGGGTCGTCCTCACGGCGGAGGAGGACGGGGCGACGACGCTCAGCTTCGACGGCGACGTCCAGGTGACGGGCGTGCTGGCGCGGGCCGGCCAACGCCTGATGTCCAACGTGGCCAAGACGCAGATCGACCGCTTCTTCCAGTGCCTCGAGTCCAAGGCGGCGGGGGCGTGACGCCGCAGACGTTGCTTGCAAGGCCCCGCCTCGAATGAAGGCGAGCGGCACATACGACGTGATCGTCGTGGGCGTGGGCGGCATGGGGTCGGCGGCGGTGTACGAGTTGGCGAGCCGCGGCCTGCGCGTGCTGGGTCTCGAGCGGTTCGACATCCCGAACGACTTCGGTTCGTCGCATGGCGTGAGCCGCATCATCCGGCTGGCCTACTTCGAGCATTCCTCGTACGTGCCGCTGCTGCGGCGCTCCTACGAGCGTTGGCGCGAGTTGGAAGCGGCGAGCGGGGAGCAACTGCTCCACGTGGTCGGCTCCCTGGACACGGGGCCGGAGAACGGCGAGGTGGTCAACGGCTCCCTGCACTCCTGTGCCGAACACGGTCTGCCGCATGAGCCGCTCACAAGGGCCGAGGTCACGCGCCGGTTTCCCGGTTGCCGCTTACCGGAGGGTTGGGTGGGCGTCCACCAGCCCGACGGCGGCTTTCTGCTCTCGGAGCGGTGCATCGTCAACCATGCGCTCGCCGCGTTGGAGCGCGGGGCCGACCTGCGGGCCCGTGAGGCGGTCGTGGAGTGGCGTAGCAACGGCGGCGGCGTGCGGGTCGAGACGGCCCGCGGCTCCTATGAGGCAGGGTCGTTGGTGATCAGCGCCGGCGCGTGGACCGGCCCTCTCGTGCCGTCCCTGGACCGGCTGCTGACGCCGGAGCGCCAGGTGATGGGGTGGTTCCAGCCGCTCCGGCCGGAGCTTTACGCGCCCGGCGCGCTCCCGGTCGTGATCGGCGAGTTCGAGGAGGGGAACTACTATTCCTTCCCGGTGTTCGGCGTTCCGGGATTCAAGATCGGCAAGTTTCACCACCTCAATGAGGCGACGACCGCCGAGGGCCTGGACAGGAACTGCAGGGACGAGGATGAAGCGGCCTTGCGTCAGGCGGTCGCCCGCTACTTCCCCGACGCGAACGGGCCGACGATGGCCTTGAAGGCCTGCATGTTCACCAACTCGCCCGACGAGCACTTCATCATCGACGCGCTTCCCGGCTCTCCGAACGTCTTCTTCGCCGCCGGGTTTTCCGGGCACGGCTTCAAGTTCTGCAGCGTCGTCGGCGAGATCATGGCCGACCTCGCCACACGGGGCGAGACGGCCCACGATATCTCGCTGCTGCGCCTCGACCGTTTCCAGTCAGGCGCCTGAAGCCCCGGTCTTCCTGCCGGCAGCCCCCTAGGGTGTCTCGGCGGGGCCCAGCACC
Source organism: Dehalococcoidia bacterium (assembly GCA_034420775.1). GTDB lineage: Bacteria > Chloroflexota > Dehalococcoidia > SHYB01 > SHYB01 > DAOUKH01. The sequence goes on along the minus strand of DAOUKZ010000079.1, from coordinate 7,616 downwards.
CGGAAGCCGCCATTCTCCTCGGTCCGCTCCGACGTCGGGAGGACCTCGATGACGACGTTGGAGAGGCCCATGACGTCGCCGTTCTCGTCGAAGCTGTAGTTGTCGCCGATGGCGCCGCTCCAGGTGAGGTCGTAGAGGCAGTCCCTGAAGCCGTCGGCGTCCTGGTCGTCTCCGGTCTCCTTCAGGCACTCCGCCGCGATGTAGACGTCGTCGTAGGCGGAACCCTGGAACCAGGGCAGCGTCGCGACCGTGTTGTAGCGCTCGCGGAAGTTCGACAGGAATTCCTTGCCGGTGGCGGTGGTCAAGTCTGGGTTGGGAATGATGGCCTTCAGGCCCGTGGCGGCGTCGCCCGCGATGTTGAGGGCTTCGGGCTGGGAGGGCACGATCTCCGAGTAGATCGGCCCGTCGTAGCCCAACTCGCGGGCCTGCTTCATGATGGTGCCGCCGGCGGCCTCGCCTTGCGCCGCCAAGAGGAGCGCGTCGGGGTTCGCGTTGATCAGCTTCGTCAGTTGGCTGCGGAAGTCCACGATATCGGAGGAGAAGCCCTCCTCCGCGACCACGCTGCCGCCCAGCTCCTTGAACCGCGCGACGGACGTGCTCCGCGCGCCCTCCGCGTAGTCCGTGGACTCGGTGATGGTGGCGATGCTGCGGATGCCGTCGACCCAGAGCGTGTTGCCGATGTCGATGCCGAGCTGGAGGTCGTTGATGGCGGTGCGGAAGATGTAGTCGCCCGCGCCGGCGATGTCGGGGCTGGTGGCCGAGGCGGAGAGCATGACGACGCCCTCCTGCTCGGCCAGCGGGGCGGCGCCCAGCGTCGAGCCGCTGCACGTGCCGCCGAGGATGATCTTGACGCCGTCAACGTCGGTCAGCTTGTTGTAGGCGGTGATGGCGTCCTGTGCGGCGCACTTGGAGTCCTCGACGATGAGTTCCAGCATCCGTCCGTCGATGCCGCCGGCGGCGTTGATCTCCTCGACCGCCAACAGCTTGGCCTGCAGGATCGGGTTGCCGTACGACTCAGCGACCCCGCTGAGGGCGTCCATCGCGCCGATCTTGTACGGTTCGTCGGAGTCCCCACCGCAGGCGAATACCAGAAGCAGCGGCACCGCGAGCAGTACCAGTGGTTTCCAAAGCATGGACCTCATCGCATACCCTCCTAATTCCTACCAGCGACTGCCGGCCACGCACTGCCTCTGCTTACCCGGACAAACAAAAGGTTGCGTAATGAAACTGTCTCATTCCTGTCAAGACACAGGGTCCACGAGTCGCATCCGCACGTCCACCTCCAGCCGGGTCTCACCGCCGCCGTGCATGACGCCGCGCGTGGGGGCGACGTCCTGGTAGTCGCGGCCCACGGCGACACGTACATGACCCGCGCCGGGCAGGCATCCATTGGTGGGGTCGAAGCCGGTCCAACCCAGGCCGGGCAGCAGGCACTCCACCCACGCGTGGGATGCCGACGCTGATGCCGCCCTGCCGGACTCCGCGGGGACATAGCCCGAAACGTAGCGGGTCGGCACGCCCCAGGTGCGCACAATGGCGATCATCACGTGCGCGTAGTCCTGACAGACTCCCAGACCGTTTTCCAGGATGTGGTCGATGGGCGAGGCTACCGACGTGCTGCCCGGCACGTATTCGAAGCTGTGGTGCAGCGTGTCCGAGAGCCGGGTGAGGGCTTCCAGCGGGTCGCCCTCCGGCTTGATGCCCATGCGGTCAACAAAGCCGTCGAGAGCGGCGGTGGGATGGGCCACTGCGCTCGGGTGCGTGAAGTCCCAGTAGGCGAACGAGTTTCGCCACGAACGGATTTCCTCCCAAGCGCCGGCGCCGAGGGGGCCTGCGGGTGGGGCCGGAGCCATGGTCTCGACCATGGACCAAGCCGTAATCTCCAAGGCTTCGTGCTCGCGATGGATGTTCAGGACGTGCTTGGTATTGCCGAAGATGTCCCGCTCGCTGTTGATGGACGAGGGCGGGGCCGTCGAGAGCTCGAAGCCGAGCCGTTGCTGGTCAGCGTTGTCGCGAGGCTTCAGGCAAAGCGACATCACGCAGCCCCGCACCGGCACGGAATAGGTGTACCGGGAGATGTGCGTGATCTCGTAGCGGGTCGTGCCCTGCATGGGTTAGCGCGCCCGAAAGTCCTCTACCGGGTAGTCGAAATAGGCCGAGGCGACGAGATGGTGCAGCTCCCTTCCGTGCTCCAAGACCTGGCGCAGAAGCTCCGCGTGGTCCTCGCGGTCGGGCCAGTCGTAGCGCATAAGCGAGGTCATGCGGCCGATCAACCGCGCCGCCGCGGCGCTGGCCTTTGCGTCCGGGCCGGGGCCCAGCGTATCGAGGTCCGAGGCGACCCTGTCGAGCGACCGGCACAGCGAGTCCGGCAGGTTGGGGTCCGTCGCCAGCAGGTCCAGCACCTGCTTCGGCCGCACCTCGAGGCTATATCGCTGGTTGTAGACCTCGAAGGCATGCCACACGCGCAGCAGACCCGTCCAGTCCGCGTCCGATTCATCCGCGACGTTCGTTGCGGCGTCCAGTTGGGTGAGCAGGAGCGAGGCCCCGAGCTGGGAGCGCTCGATGAAGCGGCCGATCTGCAGGAATCGCCACCCCTCGTCGCGGTACATGGTGGCGCCGGCGACGCCGGAGAAGGTGGCGAGCTCGGCCACGAGCTCGTCGTAGAAAACCTCCGGGGAGTTCCAGATGTCCCGCACCCTCAGCTTCTGCACGCGCAAGTAGGACAGGTTCAGCCGGGTCCACATGTCGGCGCTGATGCAGTGGCGCATCTGGCGGGCGTTCTCCCGCCCGAGCGCGAAGCAGCTCCATATCGAGTCGGGGTTGGAGCGCTCGAACGTGAGGTCGTCCGCCAGGGTGTAGGCGTCGGCGAGCGTGAAGTTGTCGTCGCCGATCTCGAGCACGTCGCCGGGAGGCAGCCGGTTCAGGCTCCCGTAGATGCGGCTCCACCCGTAGTAAATCTGGCGCGGCGGCCGGTCGACCAACGCCGCGGTCTCGAGCCGCAGCAGGCGGCACAGATGCTCCGCCCGCTCGAGATAGCGGCCCATCCAGTAGAGGCCCTGTGCGCTGCGCGCGAGCATGGGTCAGTCCTCGACCACCCAGAGGTCCTTGCCGCCGCCGCCCTGGCTTGAGTTGACGACGAGGCTCCCCCTTCGCAATGCGACGCGGCAGAACGCGCCGGGCACGATACGGGTCTCATGCCCTTGCAGCACGAAGGGGCGCAGGTCGACGTGGCGCGGCTCGAACCTGCCGTCGATGAGACACGGCGCGCGGGAAAGATCGAGCACCGGCTGCGAGATGAAGCCTGCCGGGTCGGCGCGCAGCTGCTCGGCATAGGCATCGCGCTCTTCGGTCGTCGAATGGGGGCCGACGAGCATGCCGTACCCTCCGGACTCGCCCACCCGCTTGACCACCAGGTCCTGCAGGTTGTCCAGGGTGTACTCCAGGTCTTCGGGCCGGCGGCAGAGCCGCGTGTCGACGTTGGCGAGGATCGGCTCTTCGCTCAGGTAGTAGCGGACCATGTCGGGCACGAAGGCGTAGACGCTCTTGTCGTCGGCCACGCCCGTCCCCGGCGCGTTCGCCAGCGTCACGTTTCCGAGCCTGTAGGCGTGCATCAGGCCGGGTACGCCGAGCAAGGAGTCGGGCCGGAAGACCAGGGGGTCGAGGAAGTCGTCGTCCACCCGCCGGTAGATCACGTCGACGCGTTGGAGCCCCTCCGTGGTGCGCATGTAGACGAAGCCGTCGTTGACGAGGAGGTCGCGCCCCTCGACGAGCTCGGCGCCAAGCTCGCGGGCCAGGAAGATGTGCTCATAGAAGGCGGAGTTGTAGACCCCGGGCGTCAGCAGCGCGATGCACGGGTCGGACTGTCCCTTTGGCGCGAGCTCGCGTAAGGTCTCCTGGAGCAAGCCCCCGTACTGCGACACCTCCCGCACGCGGGACCTGCGATAGAGGCGGGGTAGGCTCGACTTGGACACCTTCCGGTTTCCCAGCATGTAGGACACGCCGGAAGTCACGCGCAGGTTGTCCTCCAGCACCATGAACCCGTCGTTGGTGCGCACGAGGTCGGTGCCGCAGATGGCCACCCAGACGCCGCGTGGGGCGGAGAAACCGCGCATCTCAACCCGGTACTGCGGGCACCCGCGAATCATGTCGACGGGAATCACGCCGTCGTGGACGATGCGCGGCTCCCCGTGGGGGCCGCCGGTCGTAGGCTCCCCGTAGATGTCTTCCAGAAAGAGGTTCAGCGCCTTGAGGCGCTGCGTCAGTCCCGCTTCGAGGTGCCGCCAGTCCGCGCTGGATAGCACCCGGGGAACGCAGTCGACGGGGAGCGTCCGCTCTTGGGCCTCCTCGTCGCCGTAGACCGCAAACGTGATCCCCTCGTTCTCGAATGAGCGGGTCACCCGGTCCTGGATGGTGGCCAACCGGTCGGCGGGAAGACGCGTCAGCAGCTCATGCACGGGACGCCAATGCTCCCGCGGGGAGCCGTCCGGCAGGAACATCTCGTCGTAGAAGGAAGGATCGAGGTCGTAGTCGTCGAAGTCCACGTCAGCGTACCGAGCCCTTCGGGAACGTCCGGTCGCGTCTCAAGCCGCCGCCTGCAAGGGCGGTCATCGTTCGACGGGATGCTACCATTTTGACGGCGTGCGCGCGAAGGTGAGGTCCGCACTCGTCCGATATCTGGGTGGGTGCGCGGCTCCAAATGGGTGGCGGCTCTTGCTGCCCGGCGATGCAAGCATATACACTGGTGGGTGGACAAATCACTTTCCAGTCAGAAGGGGCTCTCATCGGATGGCGTACATCATTACCGAACCGTGCATCGGGGTTAAGGACCATGCGTGCGTCGAGGTCTGCCCGGTGGATTGCATACACCCGCGCCAAGGCGACCCCGAGTTCGACGACGTCGAAATGCTCTATATCAACCCTGACGAGTGCATCGACTGCGCCGCGTGCGAGCCGGTGTGCCCGGTGAACGCGATCTTCGAGGAAGACGCCACGCCGGACCAGTGGAAGAACTACATCGAGATCAATAAGAACTACTTTGAGTAACGGGGAGCGCCTCCGGCCCGCCGGAGACCCGCTTCGTTCTGCTCTATCTCCCTAGGGAGAAGGAGGAACGGGCAAAGAGGCTGAGTCCAACGGGCGCCATGTCCGCGAGATGGCGCCCGTTTTCTTGGAAGCCTCGCGCCGCAGGGGATTGTGGCCCTCCTTGGGCCGAATCGATTGGAGGAGCAGATGGTCGCCATTGAGTCCACTCCCGAGTTTGTGGCGGAATCGTACGCAAGGACGCGCGCCAACCTCGACATCGTCCGGGGCCGGCTGGGCCGTCCGCTCAACCTGACCGAGAAGATTCTCTACGGGCATCTCGACGACCCCCATGGGGAGGACTTGGTCGCCGGCCAGAGCTATCTGCAACTGAAGCCCGACCGGATTGCGATGCAGGACGCGACGGCGCAGATGGCGCTGCTGCAGTTCATGCTCGCGGGCAAGGACAGCGTCGCCGTGCCGACGACCGTCCATTGCGACCATCTCATCCAAGCGCGCACCGGCGCGCGGCAAGACCTAGCGGCGGCGCAGGAGGAGAACAACGAGGTCTATGCCTTCCTGAAGTCGGTGGCGCAGCGCTACGGGGCGGGCTTCTGGAAGCCGGGCTCGGGCATCATCCACCAGGTGGTGTTGGAGAACTACGCCTTTCCCGGCGGCATGATGATCGGGACGGACTCCCACACGCCGAACGCGGGCGGCCTCGGCATGTTCGCCTCCGGCGTGGGCGGCGCCGACGCCGTCGACGTGCTGGCCGACTTCCCCTGGGAAGTGCTCCACCCCAACGTCGTGGGCGTCAAGCTCACCGGCGCGCCCAGCGGCTGGACGGCGCCCAAAGACGTGATCCTCTACCTGTGCGGGCTTCTGACGGTGGCGGGCGGCACCAACCGCGTCATCGAGTATTTCGGCCCGGGCGCGGAAGAGATCAGCTGCACCGGCAAGGCGACGATCTGCAACATGGGCGCTGAGCTCGGCGCGACGTGCTCCGTCTTTCCCTACGACCGCCGCATGGCGACCTACCTGGAGGCGACGGAGCGCTCGGCCCTCGCCGTCCTGGCCGATCAGAACGCGGACTTGCTCCGGGCCGACGCCGAGGTCGAGGCCGACCCCGAGCGTTACTACGAGATGGTGGTCGAGATCGACCTATCGAAACTGGAGCCGCACGTCGTGGGGCCACACACGCCCGACCTGGCGCGGCCGGTCTCCAAGCTCGCCGCCGACGTGGCGAAGGAGGGCTACGCCGACAACATCTCGGCGGCGCTGGTGGGAAGCTGCACCAACTCCTCCTACGAGGACATCGCCCGCACCGCCGACATCGCGGCGCAGGCGCGGGACCGGGGCGCGAAGGTCAAGACCTCGTTCCTGGTGACGCCGGGGTCGGAGCAGGTGCGCGCGACGATCGAGCGCGACCGGCAGATGGAGGTCCTGCAGTCGGTCGACGCGACGGTGTTGGCCAACGCCTGCGGGCCGTGCATCGGCCAGTGGAAGCGCAGCGACATCGAGCCCGGTGAGCGCAACAGCATCATCTCGTCGTTCAACCGCAACTTCCCCAAGCGCAACGACGGCAACGCCGAGACGCTGTCGTTCATTGCCAGCCCGGAGATCGTCATGGCCTATGCGCTGGCGGGCAGCCTCTCCTTCAACCCGCTCACCGACAGCCTCGAGGGCAAGGACGGGCCGTTCATGCTCGAGGCGCCCGCGCCGGCGCCTGAGGTGCCGCCAGACGGGTTCCTCAGCGACGCGCAGGGGTTCGTGGCGCCGTCGTCGAACGGCGCGCCCGTCGACGTGCGGGTGGCGCCCGACAGCAAGCGCCTGCAGATTCTGACGCCCTTCCCCGCCTGGGACGGCGCCGACTTCGACCGGCTGCCGGTGCTGCTCAAGGCCAAGGGCAAGTGCACCACCGACCACATCTCGCCGGCGGGCCCGTGGCTCGCGTATCGGGGCCACCTCGACAAGATTAGCGACAATGCCTTCCTCGGCGCGGTCAACGCCTTCACCGGCGAGACCGGCGAGGGGCGCGACCCGCTGACGGGCGAGACCGGCGTCGCCTTCCCCAAGATCGCCCGCGGCCTCGGGGCGGCGGGACGGCGCTGGGTCGCCGTCGGCGACTGGAACTACGGCGAAGGAAGCTCCCGCGAGCACGCCGCGATGAGCCCGCGCTACCTGGGCGCCGCGGCGATCATCACCCGCGCCTTCGCCCGCATCCACGAGTCGAACCTGAAGAAGCAGGGCGTCCTGCCCTTCACCTTCGCCAATCCCGACGACTACGACGCGGTCCGCGAGGATGACGAGATCAGCATCACGGGGCTGAGCGACCTCGCCCCCGGCAAGCCGGTGGCGGCGACAATCCACCACAGCGACGGCTCGTCCCAGTCCATCGAGCTGAACCAGACGCTCAACGAAGAGCAGATCGCGTGGTTCAAGGCCGGCTCGGCGCTCAACGCCCTGAACGCGAAGTAGGAAGTTCCTCCGCCCCTGCCCTCTCTCGGAGGGCGCCCACAAGGGGCGCTCCGACGGGATACGAGTCCTGCCCGGGCGCGCTCCGAGCAGGACGACCCGAGGGCCGGTCCGGCGGGCTC
>DAOUKZ010000078.1:0-2587 GCA_034420775.1 Dehalococcoidia bacterium | reverse complement strand
CCGCAGCGGCGTCACCTCGATGGCGTGGCCGCCGAGCCGCAGCACCTCGCCCTCGTGCTGCACCCGCCAACCGCCGACGATCTGCCGGATGATCTCGACGTACTCGCGGAGCCGCTGATAGGGACGGCTGAAGGGCAGCCCGTGCCAGTCCTCCACGACGACGCGCCCGCTCACGCCGAGCCCGAGGAGCAGCCGCCCGCCGGACATTTGGTCGAGGGACACCGCGGCGGTGGCGACCGCCGCCGGTGTGCGGCTGAAGACGTTGACCACCGCCGAGCCCAACAGAATGCGCTCGGTGCGAAAGGCCATCTCCGCCAGACCGAGGAAGAGGTCGGGGGCGAAGCGCTCGCCCATCCACAGTGAGTGGTAGCCCAGCCGGTCGGCGCGGGCGAACAACTCGATCGCGTCGGCGCGGGGCAGCGTGCCGGGGCCGGTGAACTTGAGTCCGATCTGCATGGAAGGGTAACGCGGCCCGACCTTCGGCGAGCCCGAAAGAGTATACAGACGCTCGGAACGTGCCCGTCGCTCCCTCCCGTAGGGGCGATTCACGAATCGCCCTCCCCGACCACCGCCCGCGGACAGCCCCTCAAGCCTCCCTCCCCTTGTGGAGGTGCCTCCCGGGGCGGTCCGGCCTCCCGCCCTTTATGGGCGGGATGAGAGGGCGGGTCCGGGGCGGGGCGCTCTTACCTCTTCTCCCAAGGGGAGAAGATTGAGATGAGGGGCCCCCGCCTACCGCCACCGGCCACGAAACCCGCCCACCCCCTCCCGTAGGGGCACCTCTTGTGGGTGCCCTCCGGTCTCCTCCCTCCCGTAGGGGCGATTCACGAATCGCCCTCCCCAAGCACCGCCAATGGTAGAATCCGCCGCACGACGGGCCGGCGGCAGGCCCCGATTGGAGGAAACAATGGCGGCGGTCTCGAGCAAGTCGGCGGCGATTCGCGCCAAGCTCGACCATCCCATCATCGACTCCGACGGCCACCTCATCGAGGTGACCCCCGTCCTCTACGACTACATCCGCGACGAAGGCGGCGAGCAGGCGCTCGCGAAGTACCTGGCGACCATCGAGCCGCACTGGACGCACATCTCGGCCGAGGAACGGCACGACGCCCGCGTCACCGCCAATACCTGGTGGCTGGGCCCCACCAAGAACGGCTTCGACCGCGCCACCGCCATGATCCCCCGCCTCCTCAACGAGCGCCTCGACGAGCTGGGCCTCGACTTCTCCGTCCTCTACCCCTCGGCCGGCTTGATCTATCAGCGGTGGAACGACGAGGAGGTGCGGCGCGTCAGTTGCCGGGCCTACAACCGGTACGTCGCCGACACCTACGGCCCCTATTCGTCGCGCATGACCCCGGCGGCGGTGGTCCCCATGCACACGCCCGAAGAGGCCATCGAGGAGATGGAGTTCGCCGTCCGAGAGCTCGGCCTCAAGGCCGCCATGATCGCGGGCCACGTCCGCCGGCCCCTCGGCGAGGTCCAGTCGCAGCACCCGGGCACCGTCGCGGGGTACGGCTGGTGGTTCGACTCCTTCGGCGAGGATAGCGCCTACGACTACGACCCCGTCTGGGCCAAGGCCATCGAGCTTGGACTGCCGCTCGCGACGCACCACGGCGGCTTCGGCTTCACCAACCACGCCAACATCAACAACTTCATGCAGAACCACCTCGGCCACTTCGCCAGCGCGGGCAACCTGCTCTGCAAGACCCTCTTCTTCAGCGGCGTCACCCGCCGCTTCCCCAAGCTACGCATCGGCTTCCTCGAATGCGGCGTGGGGTGGGCCGCCGACCTCTACGCCGGCATCGTCGCCCGCTGGGAGAAGCGCAACCCCGAGGCGCTCCAAAACGTCGACCCGCGGCTCCTCGACGAAGACCGCATCATGGAGCTCTTCGCGGCCTACGGCGGCGACAAAGCGGTGGGCAGGCTCGAAGAAATCAAGGAGTCGCTGAACTCGCCGAGCATGTTCGCCGTCCGCAACGCCCCGGACGACCTCAACGACTTCGCCCGCGCCGGCATCACCAAGCCCGAGGACATCCGCGACCAGTTCATACCCAACTTCTTCTTCGGCTGCGAGGCCGACGACCCCATGAACGCCGCCGCCTTCAACACCAAGATGCTCCCCTTCGGCGCGAAGATCGGCGCCATGCTCAGCTCCGACATCGGCCACTGGGACGTCATCGACATGCGCGACGTCGTCGAGGAGGCCTACGAGTTGGTCGAGCACGGCCTCATGACCGCCGGCGACTTCCGCGACTTCACCTTCGCCAACCCCCTCCGCTTCTTCACCGACCTCAACCCCGCCTTCTTCGACGGCACCACCGTCGAAAACGCCGCCAACGCCGCCCTCGCCTCTTAAGCCTCCCTCCCCTTGTGGGAGGGACTGAGAGAGGGCACCCGCCTCCGGGCGCGCCGGAGGGGCAAGGTAGGGCGGTCTTACCTCTTCTCCCAAGGGGAGAAGATTGAGATGAGGGGCCCCTTACAACCGCCAACGCCCATCGAAGCCCGCAGACCCCATCCCGTAGGGGCACCTCTTGTGGGTGCCCTCCGGTCTCCTCCCTCCCGTAGGGGCGATTCACGAATCGCCCTCCCC
>DAOUKZ010000077.1:0-14451 GCA_034420775.1 Dehalococcoidia bacterium | reverse complement strand
ATACCCAAGTCTTCGGTGAGCCGGGCCACCATCTCCTCGGTTTCCTGGTTGTAGGAGGCCCGCAGGTTGATCACACTGCTCAGCGTCTCGGCATCGCGGAGAAAGGCGGCGCCGGTAAACGGGCCGATGTAGGGAACGCCGCGTTCCTGAGCGACGGGAGCAGCGGAGCGCGAGGTCGGCGTGCCCACGGCGCCGATAAGGGCGAAGACGCCTTCCTCCTCGATCAACTGCCGAGAATTGAGGGCCGCCGCCTCGGGCTCATAGCCATCATCCAGCGACGTGAGCTCCAGCCGGCGTCCATGGACGCCGCCCCGCTCGTTCACTTCCTGGAAGGCCGCCTCGATCCCCAACCGCATATTCTGACCGAGCTCCTGCGCGGGGCCGCTAAAGGCGGCAGACTGGCCAAAGAGGATACGGTCGGCGAAGACGCCGGGAGTCCCCTCCGGGGACGTCGCCGTGGGAGTCGCCGTCATGGCTTCGGGCGTCGGCGTCGCATTGCCGTTCTCCGTGGGGCCGTCGCCGGAGCAAGCGGCCAAGAGAACGATGGCGACAATCGCCAGGGCGGCCGGAAGGGCGGCCGGCAGCCGGGGCGACTTCTTCATTGCTCTATTCTTCCCGGCTCATGACCAGCGTCAGATGGTTGTGCTCCGCCTCGCGGCGGTAACGCATTTCCTTCACCATCGTCCGCGTCAGATACACACCAAGCCCGCCCACGCGCCGTTCGTCCAACGAGGCTCCAAGGTCAGGCTCGGGAGCGTCGTGGGTCGGATCGAACGGTTTGCCCGAGTCCACGAGATCCATCACAACCTCATCCGGGTCCGACGTCACCGTGACCTCGATCCTGTGACGGCCCTCATCGTCGCCGTAGTCCATGATATTGATCACGAGCTCTTCAAGGATGAGGTTCACGCGAAAGATCAGCCCAGCGGACCACTCCTCCCGCTCCGCCAATTCCTCGACGGCCGCGTGGATACGCTCCAGCTCTTCGCGCCGGGGTTCGACCTTGAGGGACAGCTCGGCGGTCACGTTGCCGACCCGCCTCGGTGCAAGGCTACGCAGGTAACGTCATCGGACTGCGGCGTATCCCCCGCGAAGTCACTCACGGCGTCGAAAATCGTGGAGATCGCATCCTTCACGTTGGCAGGGGGGTGGGACGAATAGGTCTCGCGGAGGCGATCCAAGCCGAACTGCTCGTCTTTGCCGTTCATGGCCTCGGTGACGCCATCCGTATACAGTACGACGGTATCGCCCGGCGCGACGGAGACGGTATTCTCGCCGAAGTCGAACTGGGACACGACGCCGAGGGCAAGCCCGCCGGTCAACGGCAGCGAAGTCGAGCTTCCATCGGGGTGAACGACGAGGGGCGGATCGTGTCCGGCGCAGGCGTAGGTCAACTCCGATCGCTCGGGGTCATAGACCGCGTAAAGAACGGTGACGAACATCGCGGCCTCGTTCTGTTCGTAGAGCAGATCATTCACCTGCGCGACGACCTCGGCAGGGCTGCCTCCACCGATCGCCGTACCTTTCAGCAGGGTGCGGCTGGACATCATGAAGAGGGCCGCGGGAACGCCCTTGCCGGACACGTCAGCGATGGCAAGGCCCATCTGCCCGCGGTCCAACCGGATCACGTCGTAGAAATCGCCTCCCACTTCCCGCGCAGGCTCCATGTTGGCGTAAATCTGAAAGTCTTGGACCGTGGGGAACTGCCCTGGAAGGATCGACTGCTGAATCTTGCTGGCGATGTCGAGCTCGTTTTCCAACGCGACGAGCTTGTCGCGAGACTGGACCGCCTCCCGCCACTCGTCGAGATGCCGCAGCGTCCGGTCGATGGTGACTTGCAGGTCCTCGAAGTCGACAGGCTTGGTGACGAAGTCGAAGGCCCCGCGGTTCATCGCGGTGCGGATGTTCTGCATATCGCCGTACGCCGAGATGATGACGGCGCGTATGTCGGGGCTGACGTTCGGTATCTGGTCGAGGAGCGTCAGCCCGTCCATCTGGGGCATATTGATGTCCGAGAGCACCATGTCGATGGTCTCGTCCTCGTTCAGCTTCTGGAGGGCCTCGACACCGTTACCGGCAAAGACGAACTCGTAGCGACCGCCGCGGATGTGGCGTCGCATACGCTGCAGCATGAGAGGCTCGAGGTCCGGCTCGTCGTCGACCACCAAGATCTTGTATGGCTTTGCCATTAGCGCCTTTCCATCTCTGGGATGGCGTCCGGCGCGGCTTTCGACTCCGCCGCCCGGCTGCTTTTCAACCCTGTACGATACCCGTTACGCACCGGCTGTCAAGAGAATCAGAAGCGATAAGACCGGCCTAGAACCGCCCGCCATCGATGTTGATGACCTGGCCCGAGATGTAGGAGGCGGCCTCCGAGGCCAGGAAGAGCGCCGCTCCGACGCACTCCTCGCTGGTCCCGCGGCGACCCGCGGAGATGCGGGGCATGATCGCCTTGCCCTCCGGCGTTTGCGGCATTCCCGGGTGGGTCTCGATCGTGCCCGGATTGATGCAGTTGGCCCGCACTTTCGGCCCGAACTCCTGCGCCGCGTACTTCGTCAGAATGAGGAGCGAGCTTTTGGCGACGGCGTAGGCCAGACGGTCCCCGCGGGTGGGCGTGAACGCCGTCGTGGAGACGACGGAGACGATGCTCCCGCCGTCGCCCTCGACCATGCGGGGGCATAGCGCGCGGAAGATGGCGAGGGCTGACTCGAAGATCACGTTATTCTGCGCCGCCCACCCTTCCGAGGTGGTGGTAACTACGTTGCCGGTCCGCAAATTGTCGGGCACGGCGTTGTGGACGATAACGTGGACGCCGCCATGCTTGTGCCACGCCTCATCGCACATTGAAGCGACCGTCTCCGGGCGCATGAGGTCGCACAGCACGTAGTCGCAGGCGCCGCCGGCGGCCCGGATCTCCTCCGCGAGCTTGCCCATTCTCTCCGGCGAGCGGCCCGCGAGGATGACACCGGCCCCTGCCTCGACGAAGCCCCGGGCGAGGTGCGACCCGAGGTTCCCGGTGCCGCCGGTCAGCAGCACGTTCTTCCCCGCTAGGCCGAACTTTTCGGTGTACATGCCGCCTTCTTGGAGCGGGGATCCGCTGCACGCGGCAAGCCTACCACGGCGATGACGGGGTTCACGTTTCGCCGCGCCGCGGACTAAGATGCGGGCGGCCCGGGGCGAGTGAGAGAGGGCAGGGAGGACGCGATGGCCGGACTGCTCAGGGGCGTGAAGGTGATCGAGTCGGCGATGTTGATGACCGGCGACTTCACCGGCCAGCTGCTCGCGGACGAAGAGGCGGACGTCGTCAAGCTCGAGAGTCCGTTCAAGGGCGACTATTTGCGGGACTTTCTGGGCCAGATCAGGCCGCACAAGAAGGGGCACAGCCCGGCGCACATATCGGTCAACCGGAACAAGCGGAGCGTGACCCTGAACCTCAAGACCGAGGAGGGGAAGGAAGTCTTCTGGCGCATGCTGGCCGAGGCCGACGTCTTTGTCGACGGCAACACGCCCGGCGCGCTCGACCGGCTCGGCGTCGGCTACGAGGCGCAGGCCGCGGTCAAGCCCGACATCATCTACGCGCACGTCACCGGCCTCGGCGCGACGGGGCCCTACGCGACGGTGCCCACGCACGGGCAGTCGATGAACGCGCTGGGGGGCGCGGAGCCCTGCGCCATCGACGAGCAGGGCTTCGCCATGCGGGTCAACCAAGGCGGGCTGGGGATGAGCGCGAGCGGGGTCGTCGTCGGGCCGCTCTATCTGGCCTACGCCGTCGCCGCCGCGCTCTACCGCCGCGAAAAGACGGGCCAGGGGACCTACCTCGACGTCGGCTGCAGCGACGCCATCGTCTCCCACGCCTGGTACGCCACGGTGCGTGAGCTGAACAAGGACCGCATCGAGCCCGAAGACCGGGTCGGCGGGGGGATGGCGGGGACCGCCGACGGGAGCAGCAAGTACAACTTCTACTACACCAAAGACAAGAAGTTCCTCCTCGTCGCCCTCATCGAGAAGCACTTCTGGGAGAACTTCTGCCGCGCCATCGACCGGCCCGACCTGCTCGAACAGGGCATCGGCTATCACAACATCGACGCGCCGGTGGACTGGGGACCGAAGGAGCTACGGGCCGAGTTGCAGCGCATCTTCAGCGAGCGGACGTTGGCGGAGTGGATGGAGATCGCGCGCGACCACGACTGCGTGATCTCGCCGGCGAATCTCGCGGCCGACCTCCCCGACGACCCCCACCTCCAGCACCGCGAGGCCATCGTGACGCAGGACCACCCCACGGCGGGGCCGGTGCTCGTGTCGGGCCACCCCATCAAGGTGCCCGGCGAACAGTACCAGGTCTACCGCCACGCACCCGCCCTCGGCGAGCACACCATGGAGTACCTCACCGAGATGGGCTACGGCCGGGAGCAACTGGACGACTGGAAGGCCCGCGGGGTCATCTAACGCGCCTGGTTTGCCCGCGCCGCGAGGTTGCGGGTACAGTGCGGCCACGGAGCGAAGGGAGGCGGCGCATGTCCGCATCGGGCAGCCTGGAAGGCAAGGTCGCGGTGGTCACGGGGAGCAGCCGTGGGATCGGCAAGGTGGTCGCGGTCGAGCTGGCGAAGCTGGGCGCCGAGGTCGTCGTCACCGCCCGAACGGTCGAGGAGAAGGACTGGATCCCGGGCACGATCGGGGCCACGGTGGCCGAGATCGAGTCGCTGGGCCGGCGGGCCGTGGCGGTGCAGGCCGACCTCACCCGCCGGGACAGCGTCGAGGCCCTCGTCCGGCACGTTGAGGACGACTTCGGCCGCTGCGACATCCTGGTCAACAATGCGGCCTTCTTCGGCAAGGCCGCCTACCACTCAAGCTGGGAGCTCTCGTTGAAGAGCTGGGACCTGCAGATGGCACTCAACCTAACCGCTCCCTTCCTGCTCTGCCAGGCGTTCGCGCCGGGGATGAAGGAGCGCGGCGGCGGGATCATCGTCAACGTCACGTCGGGATCGGCCACCACCGTGGTGTCGGGGCTTGGCTATGGGGTCTCGAAGGCGGCGCTCAACCGGATGACGATGGGCATGGCCCACGACTACCGCGAGGCGAACATCCCCGTGATCGCCCTCGATCCGGGGTTCACGCGAACTGAGATCGCGGAGATCGCCGCCTCCGGCATCGGCATGGACGCCAAGGATGCCCACCCCATGGAGGTGCCCGCGCTGGCGACCATCTACGTCATCACGCACGATCCGATGTCGTACACCGGCCAGGTGGTCGTGGCGGCGGACCTAGTCAAGGAGAAGGGACTGCTATGAGCGTCGCACTTTCGGAGGAAGTCCAGGAGTTCATCACCGAGCACCGGAACGGCATTATTGCAACGTTCGGGAAGAGCGGGGCGGCGCAGATGACCGTGGTCACGCACGGCCTCTACCAAGGCGCTCCGGCCTTCACCTCCGCCGGCGGCCTGGTGAAAGTGCGAAACCTGGCCTGTGACCCCCGCTGCTCCTACCTCGTGATGAGCCCCAACGGGCGCTCGCACGTGACCATCGAGGGCCACGCCGACATCTACGGGCCGGACGTCACCGACCCCGAGGTCCTGCGCATGGCGCTGCGCGACATCTACCGCGCGGCGGCCCGCAAGGAGCATCCCGACTGGGACGACTACGACCGGGCGATGGCAGAGCAGCAGCGCCGGGGCATCGTGGTGATCGCGGAGCGCGTCTACCACAATCTGGGCAGGTATTCGTAGGCGCCGCGCGGCGCAGGGAGGCGACGATGCCCTTCGCGCAGATACGCGACATCCGCATGTACTACGAGCGGCGGGGTTCCGGGCCCCGGCTTCTCTACATCAGCGGGACGGGCGGCGACCTGCGCGCGGGACGGGTCTTCGAAGGCCCGTTGGCGGCATCGTTCGACATGCTGGCCTACGACCAGCGCGGCCTGGGCCAGACCGACAAGCCCGACGTCCCTTGCAGCATGGCCGACTACGCCGACGACGCGGCGGCGCTGCTCGACCACGTCGGCTGGGAGAGCGCGCGCGTCATCGGCGTCTCCTTCGGAGGGATGGTCTCCCAAGAGCTTGCCCTCCGGCACCCGGAGCGCATCGAACGGCTCGTCCTCGCCTGCACGTCGAGCGGCGGCGCGGGTGGCAGCTCGTACCCCCTCCATACGCTGGAAGACTTGTCGCCCGAAGAGGCGTTGGAAAAGCGCATCGGCCTCTACGACTCGCGCTTCGGCGGCGTACCCCGCGAGGAATGGCCCGCGAGCTTCGCGGCAATCGTCGACCGCGCCGCCCAGAACCGGGACCTCGGCGCGGAGGACCCTGCGAAGGCCATCGGCGCCCACCGGCAGCTCGAGGCACGGTCGAAGCACGACACCTACGACCGCCTCGACCGGCTGACGATGCCGGTGCTGGTCTGCGGCGGGCGCTACGACGTCATCGCGCCGGTCAAGAACCTGGAGGCGCTCGCCGAACCGATTCCCAACGCCCAGCTCAGGCTGTACGAGGGCGGCCACATCTTCATGTGGCAGGACGAGCGCGCCTGGCGCGACACCGCCGCCTGGCTCCTCGCGGCGTAGCCGTTTAGCAAACTCGCGAGGCCGTGGAAATCCGCTGCAAACGGGTGGTCGTATTCTAGAGTGCGACGGTAGTATCATTAAGGGAGAGGGGTAGGACTGCCATGCAGGCTCGCCAGACCGCACTTCGGCGCTTTTGGTGGCGACTGTGGCCGAGTCCGCCGACCAACTACGGTCGGTCCGCGGCGGACGATGCGCGCCGCGCCTTAGCCGCGATTCCCCAAGTCCCTGGGCCACCGCTCATCGGCAACGCCTTCGGCCTCGCGGGCGACCTCCGCGCCTTCCTCACCGAGCAATACCTGAACCTGGGCCCGGTCTTCCGAGTATCGGCGTTCCATCGCCAGTACGTCGTGCTGGCAGGCGTGGAAGCCAATCGCTTCTTCGCGGGCTCTGGGAAGGGTTACTTCCGAAACCGTGAGACGTGGCAGGACTTCGTCGAGGAGATGGGGGCGGAGCGCGCCATGCTCGCCCTCGACGGTCCCGATCACCTCCGGCACCGCCGGGAGCAGAAGCGGGCCTACTCGCGGCGCTACGCCGAGGGGCACCTCGAGGAGGCCGCCACAATCGCCCGCCGTGAGATCGAGACGTGGCCCATCGCCGAGCCGATCCGAGGCCACTACGCCCTGCAGCGGATCATCACCGAGCAGCTCGGCGTACTGGCCGCCTCGACGTCGCCGCGGCACTACCTCGACGATCTGATCGTCTTCGTGGAGTCGATGCTGCTCACCCACGTCCTCCACCAGCGTCCGAGGGTGTATCTGAAACTGCCGCACATTCAACGGGCCGCCAAGCGCGTCGAGCGCCTGTACCAGGAGGTGCGGGCGGGGCACACGCCGGAGAAACGCGAAGGGCAAACGCCCGACCTGATCGACGACCTCCTCGACCTGCACCGGCGCGACCCAAGGTTCTTCGCCGAACGCGACATGAAGCTCCATATGATGGGGCCGTTCATCGCCGGGCTGGATACGGCGGCGGCGAGCTGTGCCTTCATGCTCTACGCGCTGCTGAAACACCCGGACGTGCTGGAAGAGATGCGGGCGGAAGCGGACGAACTCTTCAGCGGGGGGACCCCCACGATCGAAAAGGTGCGCGCGCTGGACGTGACGCACCGCGTCGCGATGGAAACCCTGCGCATGTACCCCATCGCGCCTGCGGTCTTCCGCACGACGATCGACTCATTCGAGTTCGGTGGCTACACCGTTCCTGCGGGAAGCAAGGTGATCATCGGCACCACCGTGCCGCACTACCTGCCCGAGTATTTCCCCGACCCTGAGCGGTTCGACATCGACCGGTACGGCCCCGAGCGCAAGGAGCATATGCAGCCGGGCAGATACGCCCCGTTCAGCCTCGGCACGCACCGGTGCCTCGGTTTCGGCTTTGCCGAGTTCCAGATCGCGATCACGATGGCGGCGATCGTGCACTACGTCGACGTGGAGCTCGACCCTCCCGACTGGGAGCTGCGCACCACCCCCGCGCCGACACCGAGGCCGAACAAAGGCTTCAAGTTCCGCGTCATCCGGCACCGCTGACCTCCGCGGCGCCTGTGCTATTCTCTCCGCGGCTCGGGCTGCCCTCTGCCTTGTAGGAGGTCTTCGTATGTTGTTCGAAGGGCGCGTGATGATGGTCACCGGCGGGGGCGGCGGCATCGGCCGGGCCACGAGCCTGATGGCGGCGAGGGAAGGCGCAACCATCGTCTCCGCCGACATCAACGCCGACAACGCGGGCAAGGTGGCCGCCGAGGTCGAAGCGCTGGGGCGTGAGGCCCTGGCCATGGAGACCGACACCACCGACAAGGCGCAGGTCGACCGCATCGTCGCCGCCGCCAACGACCGCTTCGGTAAGATCGACATCCTGATCAACGCGGCCGGGCTCGCGAACGGGGCGCCGTTCCTCGAGCACACCGGCGAGCTGCTCGACCAAGTCGTCGCCTCCCACCTGAAGAGCATGATGTTCGCCTCGCAGGCGGTGCTGCCGAAGATGATCGAGCAGCGCTACGGGCGCATCGTCAACATCACCTCGCGGGCCGGCTGGCGCGGACGGCCGGGCACGGCGGCCTACGGTGCTGCGAAGGCGGCGATGACGGGCATGGCGCGGGTGATGGCCGCCGAGTTCGGCGAATTCGGCGTCACCGTGAACAACGTCGCGCCCGGCATGGTGCTCAGCCCTATGACCCGCGACGCCTACGCCAGCATGGATGACCAGGTCGAGGAGCAGATCCGCGCGGGGTCCGTCATCCAGCCCCACCGCCTGGCGACCGAGGACGAGATCGCCCAAGCGCTCCTCTACTTCTGCGGCCCGAACACCGACCAAGTTACCGGCATGACGCTCCACGTCAACGCCGGCACGGTCATGCCCTAGCGCAGCGGGCCGGGCGACGAGACCTTCCGCATCACCTGCCGGAACGCCGTCGAACTGTACGGCATGAACGGAATCTGACGAGGACGCGGTCTAGGTCTGGGTGACGATGCCGGCGCGCTCGAGGGCGGCGATGCGGTCGGGGGCGTAGCCAAGCTCGGCGAGAATGGCCTTCGTGTCGCTGCCGCGCTGCGGCGCGGGGGCGCCAAGCCGGGCGGGCGTCGCCGAGAGCAACGGCGGCGGCCCGACATGGTCCACCACGCCGATTCCAGGGTGATTGCGCGTCACAACGAGCCCCGCGTCGCGCAGGAATTGCTCCCCGTAGTAGTCGGGAACCGCGCTGACCAGCGAGACGCTCACGTCCGTCGCGGCCAAGGCAGCGGCCCACGTCTCCCGGGGGCGCGTCGAGAACACGGCGGCGAGGGCGGCGGTCAAGGCTTCGTCGTTCTCGGCCCGCGTTTCGGCATCGGAGAAGCTGGGGTCGGCGGCGATCGCCTCGAATCCATCGGCGCCGGCGAGCGCCCGCCACGACGCCTCATCGGCGCAGTGCAGGTAGAGCCAGCCGTCCGAGGCCTCATAGAGCCGCGACAGCGCGCCGAACCCTCGCAGGGCCAGACCTTCGGGGTCGTTCCGCTCGTAGCCCTCGTAGTCGAGGAAGTAGGGCGATTGGAGCAGCCCGGCGGTGAGCGCGAGGCCCGCATCGACCTGCTGGCCCTCTCCGGTCCGCTCGCGCTCCAGCAAGGCCAACGCGACCCCGTAGGCGGCGAGCAGCCCCGTCCCGTAGTCGTTGACCGGATAGGTGACCAGCTTGGGGGCGGCGTCCCGGCCGCCGTGACGCACCTGCATGCCGCTGGTGGCCTGGGCGATCTGCTCCCAGCCGGGGCGGTCCTCCCACGGGCCGCCGAAGCCGTAGGCGTTGACGGACGTGTAGATGATCCCCGGGCGCCGCCGCTTCACCGCCTCATAGCCGATGCCGAGGCGGTCCAAGGCGCCCGTCCGATGGCTTTGGACGATAACGTCGGCGGTGTCGACGAGATCCCAGAACACCTCCAGGCCTTCCGGCGTCTTGAGGTCAAGGATGATGCTGCGCTTGCCGCGGTTGACATCGACGGTCCACATCGGCTGGGTGGGGCGGCGCGGGTCGTCGATGGTGATGACGTCGGCGCCGAACTCGCCGAGCGCCCGGCCGCAGGTGGGCCCGGCAAGCACGATGCAGAGGTCGAGGATGCGCACGCCCTTGAGTACGTCCGTTATCGGTCCTGAAGGTGGCTGAGATGGCTGTTGGACCTGTTGGTTCGTCGTCTCCCAGGCCCGTGAAGCGTGCTCGTCCAGCTTCGGGGCGCCGCCGCGGACGCCGCCGGCCGAGCCTCGCAGATTCACCGAGACGCCGGGCTGCTTCATCGGCCCGCGCTCGGCGTCATCCACCTCGATGACCATTCCAGCAGTGTTGGGGTGCTCGTGGACGAGCCATTCGTCGACCGTCTTACATACCGTGCAGGCGCCGCCGGCGGCGTTGATGTCGCGCTCCCAGTCCCACGCGCTGCGCTCGAGGAAGACCTCCTCGAACCGCTGGCGCCACGCCGCCTGACCTTCCGGGTCGTCCGGCCCCCGGATGTAGGCGATCATGTCGTCGGCCCACTCCTCGCGGCCCGCGGCCTGCAGGAACTGGTGGACGAAGCGCTCGTACATGCCGTGGTTGTGCACCCAGCGTCCGTCGGCACAGCGGTACTGTCGCGACATCACCGATCCGATGTTGACGAAGCCGGTGCCCCTCGTAATGTCGCTGCCGTGCAGCCGGACGAGCCGCACACCGATCGCGCTGAACATCGCCGCGTGCAGCGGCGCTTCGATGTGCTGTCCCCGGCCCGTCCGCTCTCGCGCCAGCAACGCCAACCCGACCCCCAACGCGCCGAGCATTGCCGCGAAGTTGCTCGGCATTGAGAGCGGGCTGAACACCGGCCCTTCCACCTCATCGGGCGGCGAAAAGTAGCCGGTCTCCGCGCCGATAGCGGCGTCCCACCCCGGCGCATTGCGCTTGGGATGACCATCGCCATAGCCGGGCAGCGACACGTAGACCAGCCGGGGATTGTCCTTGGCCAAGGCGTCATAGCCGATACCGAGGCGGTCGGCGACGCCCGGCCGGTAGTTCTCGATAAGCACGTCGGCGCCGCGGACCAGCTCAAGCGCTCGTTCCAGGCCGTGCCGCGACTTGAGGTCGAGCACAACCGAGCGCTTGCCCCGGTTCCACGTAGCGAAGGCGGGATGTGCGCGCGCCGGGTCGCCGCCGGGCGGCTCGACCTTGACGACATCGGCCCCCTGATCGGCGAGCAGCATCCCCAGCAGGGGGCCGGGGATATACCTTCCGAACTCGACGACGCGCGCGCCACGAAGGGCGCCGGTGGGGCTAGACGCGATCATTGGGACCTCCGGCAGTCGCGTTGCGGCAGTCTACCGCCGAGAATCGGAGGCGTACAACCGATTGTGGAAAGCAATGGCACAAGGAATTGGGCTAGGGGACGACCTCGAACTCCACCTCGGCTACCTTCTGCCCCTCGCTGTAAACGTAGACGACGTACCGTCCCGGGGCCCACTGGTACGTGGGCGCCGCACCGCGGAAGACCTCGATGTTGCCGGAAGTCTGGCCCGCGAGCACCGGTATCGTCATTTTGCGCAGCCAGAAGGCGAATCCGTCCTCGAAATACCCCTCGATCTCGAGGCGCAGTTCGCGCCGTTCGTCCTCCGGATTGACGATGAAGCGCATTTCGAGCCAGATGTCATAGATGTGGCGCGTCGAGAAGCCGACCAAGCGCAGCCCCCCGATCGTGGTGATGTAGGCATCAGCGATACGCCCAGAGAAGCCGGGGAGCTTGGGATCGACCTGGCTCTCATCGGGCACGAACGCGCCGGGCGTTTCCGCTCCCTCATACCAACGCGCGGCGATTTGGTCGATTTCGCCGGCGCGGTCGGGTGCAACGGCGGTGAACACGGCCCTATAGTCCTCGATCTCGACGGGCCCGGCCCTTGCCCTTAGGTAGAGGTCGAGGAATCCACGGCGGAACGTCTCCTCACCGAGAGTGCGATAGAGGTCCAAGAGCAGGCGCTCGCCGAACGCGTAGTAGCAGCCGAACTCTCCCTCAGCTCCCTGACCCTCCAACTGGGCGATATCGCCGGCGTGGGTACAGGGATGACCGCCGGCGTCTACCGGCTGGCCGATGCGCTCGTGCTCAGAGACCGCCTCCAGGAAGCTCGCGCCGCCCTCGACCACCCACGGCTTGCCGTTCCTCCAGTAGTAGTGGCCGACCTCGTGCGCGATGATCGGGGCGGCGTCTCTTGCGACGGCGCTGCCGTCGTCGACGTCGTATCTGGAGAGCATGCCGATATGCGTGCCGAAGTGGACGCCGGCGCCGAGGGCCCCGTAGACCTCGTCGAAGTGAAGGGTCACGTGGGAAGTTGGCAAAGGAGCGCCCATGAACGCCTCGGAGCTGCGCAGGCTGTGCTCAAAATAGTCCATCATGACGCCTTCCGCGCCCGGGCGGGTACGGATGATGGCCATCGTCACCTCTCCCGCCAGTGGCAGGTCGATGATGCGCTCTTCGACGCTCACGCGCCGGGGGTCGAGCAGGACGTCGATCAGGTCGGGGTCAAGGTCACTCGAAGCTGCCACCACCGTGACGACCTTGGCCCACTCGTCTGAAACGCCGCCGCTCAAGCTCGGGTGGGCCATAACCCGCTGGAAATTCTCCGGCTTAAACGACCCCATGTGCCGCAGCGCTGCTACGGCAGCGCCGTCCGCCGGTTCGATCGACTGGAGGAAGGGCATCTCAAGAACCTTCAACGCCGCCGGCTCATCCCTCCCGGCGAGCCACGAGAGCTGTTGTGTTATCGCCGTCTCCGGCTCGTCGAGGCCGTCCTCCACCCACGGCTTGGCCAGGACGGCACGGAAAAGCTCCGAATGGTTCGCTGCCAATCTCCTTAGTACGCTCACGGCTGCGGCATCGGCAGCCCGCGGCGGTTTCGTGGAGAAACTCTCAAGGATTCGCAGCGCTGATTCCTCATCCTGTTCCGCGAACCACCCTAGCGCCCCGAGGAACTCCGCCTCGCCTTCATCGAGGCCGTCTTCTACCCAAGGCAGGCCCACGACGGCGAGAAGCCCGTCATGACTGCGACTTCCCAGAATCTGCAGGGCCACTACGGCAGCGCCATCCGCGGGCTCGATCGTCTGCAAGAAGGGCATCTCGAGAAGCTGCAACGCTCCCGCTTCATTCCTATTTGCGAGCCATCCGATATTGCGCACGACCACGGTCTCTGTTTCGTCGATGCCATCCTCGGCCCATGACTTCGCCAAGACGGCGCGAAGGGCATCTTGGCTCCAGGCACCCAAGGCCCAGAGCGCTGCCATGCTGCCGACTTCATCGGAATCGACCGTATGAACGAACGCCGCCAACCATAGGGCGACATCCTGGCCGCCCAGCGCGGTCCAGTTGAGGTATTTCACGATCTCGGCCTCAGACTCGTCGAGACCGTCCTGTACCCACGGCCTCTGCATGGTGGCGCGCAGAAGGTCATGATGACGGTGGCTTAAGGCGGCCAAGGGTTCCAAGGCGTCGATGTCGGGGGCTTCCAACCTGTTGGCAATCTGTACCGCCGCAACCCCATTCCGAGTCGCCAAGCGTCCCAGCGCTTCCACGAAGGCGGTCTCCGACTCGTCGAGGCCGTCTTCGATCCAGGCCCTCTCGACCACGGCACGGAGCGCTTGCCGGCTATCGCCACCCAGGCCCCACAGGGTGTCTACCGCAGCGAGATCGACGGGTTCGATGGTCTGCAGAAAGGACGCGGCGAGAATACGCAAGGCGATGTCCTCATCCCATTGCGCAATCCTTCGGAGGCGGTCCGTAACCTGAGCCTCGGACTCGTTGATACCATCATCTACCCACTGTTTCTCTACCACGGCGATGAGAACTTCTGGAACAGCCGCCAAGCGTCCCAAGGCGATTACCCCCTCGAAGTCAAGGGGTGTGGGAGTCTCTAGGAAGGTCAGGCCCAGAATCTTTATCGCAGCTCCTTCATCGCTCCCTGCAAGCTCTCCAAGCGCCTCTACGATTGCAACCTCAAACTCCTTGACTCCGTCCTCGACCCACGGCTTATCCAAGAGCGCAGTGGTCAGAGCCCCGGGGCCGAGGCCTTGAAGCACATCGATGACGGCAATCTCAGACTGGTCGAGGCCGTCCTCGACCCACGGCTCGGCTAGCACGGCGCTGTAGAGCCACCGCCGGTTCACGGGTTTGCCCAAGTCGTCCAGCGCTTGGAGCGTGTCGGTGGCAACCTCTTCCAGGCTGTCCAAGAACGGCATACGAACGAGCTTGCCCGCTTCCGTCTCGCCGTAGCTTACGAAGTCAAGGAGCCGCATCAGCACCAACACTTCTCGCTCATCCACGTCATCCGAGAGCCACGTCTTGTTTGCGAGCGCGGGACTTGCGTCTGTCCCGTACAGAGTCTCGAGATTCACCAAGGCCCGCAGGGTCTGTTGTTCGATCCCCTCAATGCCGT
>DAOUKZ010000076.1:0-1547 GCA_034420775.1 Dehalococcoidia bacterium | reverse complement strand
CGCACCCCATCGCAGCGGTGGACCTGCGCGGCCCGGAACCGCTCATCAGAAGACACCCCAATGTGTAAACCATGTCCCCGAACACCCGTTAACCTTCTCTCCGGTCTTTACAGGGTGGAGACCGACACCTCCGCCAGTTGCTCCAGCGTGGTGCCGTACTCGTGCATGTGGCGTGTGGCCGGCAACGAGAACGTGGTGGGGGCGCCGAAGGTGCCGAAAGGCGCCTCGAATTGGCCGCCGGGGAGGCTGGGCCCGCCGCCGAAGGGGCCGACGCCAATGCGCGACCGGCCGCTCTCGCCGTGGGAGATGACGGCGACGTTGATGATGCCCGCGTCGAGGGCCAGCATGGCGTGCTCGACCATGGCGATGAAGGAGCAGCCGCCCATCTGGGTGTTGTTGTAGAGGCGCGGCGTGATCCCTAGGTACTCGCTGAGCTGGGTCATCGGGATGCCGGGACAGAGCAGGCCGTCGACGTCGCTCAGCAGAAGGCCGGCGTCGTCGAGGGCGTTGCGGATGCCCTCGGCGTGGAGGGTGATCATGGAGTGAGTGGGGAGCGTCCCCAGCTTGTCGGTCTCGCAGGCGCCGACGATGGCGACCTTACCGCACAGGTCTTTGGTGGGCATGGCGCTTCCCTTCCTCCGGCGCCTCAGGCGGGCCGGAACTTGGGCAGGGTGACCTCGCCGGTGACCGCGACGTACTCGACGCGCACCGGCATGCCGCAGGCGATCTTGGCGGGGTCGGGGTCGACGCCGATGAGGTTGCTCATCATGCGCGGGCCTTCGTCGAGCTCGATGATGGCGATGACGTAGGGCTCGTTGTTCATGTAGGGCAGCTTGCGGTGGCTGATGACGAAGGAGTAGACCTTGCCGTTGCCGCTGGCCTCGAACCATTCCACGTCCCAAGAGAAGCAGATCGGGCAGAACGGACGGGGGTAGAAGTAGGGGCCGCAGGCGTCGCAGCGCTGCAGCATGAGCTTGCCATCCTTCACCCCGTCCCAGAAGGGTTTCGTCTCGGGGGTCGGCTTGGGGAGCGGGCCGGCGTAGGCAGCGGCTTGGTCGGGCATGGGGAGACCTCTCCGGGTGCGCCGCGCTCTTGCCCGCGGCGCCGGGGAGAGTCTAGCCGTAGGCGCCGCCGCGCCGCAACGGCGGCGTTGACCCGGGAGGGTGCGCCGACTACGGTGTAGTCGAGATGCGCGTCGATGCGGTATCGCACGCCGCGGGCCTGGCGGCCTTCGGCCCCGGGCAGCGGCGAGTCGTGGTCATCGACGCGGTGCGGGCCTCCTCGACAATCGCGCACGCCGTCGCCGCCGGCGCGAAACGGGTCATCCCCGTGGCCGCGGTCGAGGAGGCGTGGGCGTTGCGCAAGCAACTCGAAGGGGAGCGGCCCCTGCTCGGCGGCGAGCGCGGCGGCCTGAAGATCGACAGTTTCGACCTGGGCAACTCGCCGGAGTCGTACACGCCGCGGGCCGTCGGGGGGCGGACGGTGATCATGACCACCACCAACGGGACGCGGGCGATGCGGGCCGGTGAGCGCGTGGGGCGCGTCGT
>DAOUKZ010000075.1:0-7045 GCA_034420775.1 Dehalococcoidia bacterium | reverse complement strand
CGCGGCCGATCACCGCGGCCATGGTCGCGGCGGCGGCGTGGGCGCCGGCAAGGAGCTGCACGACGTTGCTGCCCAACTTGACGGGGCAGCGGCCGGGAGCGCCGCTGCAGTGGTAGGCGCCGCCGAGGGCGTAGTCGACGATCTCGGAGCCGCGGAAGTCGCGGTAGGGGCCGGTCTGGCCGAAGTCGGTGATCGAGGTCATCACCAGGCCGGGGTTGTGCCGCTTCAGCTCCTCGTAGGAGAGACCCAAGGAGGGCAGCACGGAGGGGCGGAAGTTCTCGACGAGGACGTCGGCCCCGGAAACGAGCCGCAGGACGAGGTCGCGGCCCTGCGGCGACTTCAAGTCAACGGCGACGCTGCGCTTGTTGGTGTTGAGGCTGAGGAAGAGGGCGCTGCGTTCGGGGTCGGGCTCGTCATCCGGGAAGGGGCCGGCCGAGCGGGCCACGTCCCCGGTGCCGGGCCGTTCGACCTTGACGACGTCGGCGCCGTAGTCGGCTAGGAGCTTCGTGCAATAGGGCCCCGCGACGTATTGGGTGAGGTCGACGACGCGGAGCCCGCTGAGCGCGGTCTCGATCATGGGAGGAGTGTAGCGGAACGTCCGGCGGGGCGGGGAGTCGGCGGGCGCGCACGGTTGCCCCGCTTTTGGGGGCGGCGTAGAGTGGGGCCTCCGTGCCAACCCTTCGGCGCCGCGAAAGGACTCCCCTTATGGTCACTGCCAACTCTTCCGCCCGCTACGACGTCATCGTGGTCGGCGCGGGCAACGCGGCGCTGACCGCGGCGTTGTCGGCCAGCCAGCGCGGCGCCAAGGTCCTGGTGTTGGAGAAGGCGCCGGAGTCGGAGCGCGGGGGAAACAGCCGCTTCAGCGGGGGGCTGTTCCGGTTCGCCTACGAGGGCGTGCCCGACCTTCGCCGCGTACTGCCCGGCGTGTCCGATGACGAGTGGCAGCGGATCGAGGCGCCGCCGTACCACGGCGGCCTGTTCGAAAACGACGTGATGCGGGTCACCCTCGGCCAGGCCGACAAGGGCCTCACGACGACTCTTATCGACGAGTCCTTGCCCACCATCCTTTGGATGACCGCGCTGGGGATGCAGTGGCAGTGGTCGGTGCTCTGGCGCAACGAGGAGGAGGGCAAGCTGCGGTTCAGCCCCGGGGCCGTTCTCGAAGCGAAGGGCAAGGGCGTGGGGCTGGTGGCGCAGCTGTTCTCGATGGTGGACGAGGCCGAGATCCAACTCGCCTACGGGGCGAAGGTCGTCGGCTTCCTGCAGGACGGCGCGGGCGCGGTGACCGGGGTCAGGGTCAAGGCCGGCGGGAGTACGGAGGACGTGTCCGCGGGGGCGGTCGTGCTCGCCTCCGGCGGCTTCGAGGCCAATACTGAGATGCGGGCCCGCTACCTGGGCCCCGGCTGGGACCGGGTGAAGGTGCGCGGCACCCGGTTCAACACCGGCGAGACGCTCCGGCTAGCCCTCGACATCGGGGCCAAGCCCTACGGGCATTGGCAGGGGTGCCACTCGACGCCCATCGACGCCACCGCGCCGGACGTGGGCGACCTTCGCCTGACCGACCGCACGAACCGGCTCTCCTACCCCTACGGGATCATGGTGAACACGCTCGGCGAGCGGTTCGTCGACGAGGGCGCGGAGATCGGGAGCTACACCTACGCCAAGTACGGGCGGATCATCCTCACGCAGCCGGGCTCGGTGGCGTACCAGATCTTCGACACGAAGACCGTCCATCTGCTGGAGGTCCGCTACGAGACAGGGACGCCCGTCGTCGCCGACACCATCGCGGAAATCGCCAAGGGCATCGGCGTACCGGAAGGAGCGTTGGTGTCCACGGTGGAGCGGTATAACGCGGCGGTGCAGCCCGGCGAGTTCAACCCCTCGGTGAAAGACGGCAAGGGCACGGAAGGGATCGACCCACCGAAGTCGAACTGGGCGCTGCCGCTCGATTCGCCGCCGTTCACCGTCTACCCGGTCACGGGCGGCATCACGTTCACCTTCGGCGGGCTGCAGATCGACAGCATGGCAAGGGTGATCGACACGGAGGACATCCCCATTCGCGGCCTCTACGCGACGGGCGAGGTCACCGGCCGGTTCTTCTATGAGAACTACCCCGGCGGGACGGGCCTGATGCGCGGGGCGGTCTACGGCCGCATCGCCGGCGCCGAAGCCGCCCGGCCGACGGAGTAGAGCGAGGGATGGCGCGGACCGCTGCCCAAGAACTGGCCGCGTTCGTCGCCGAGACCGGCTCCGCCGACCTGCCCGCACCCGTCGCTGAGGCGGCGAAGGTCTACCTGCTGGACAACTTCGCGGCGGGCTTCGCCGCCGCGCACCAGCCGTGGACGCTGCTGGCGGGCGAGATGGCGCGGGAGCAGGGCGCGGACGGGGCGTGCTCCGTGTTCGGCGCTCCGTGGCGGACGTCGGCCTCCGGGGCGGCGTTGGTCAACGGCGTGGCCGTCGGCGGCTTCGAGTGCGACCACCCCCACGTCCCGGCGTCGGCACACCCGTCGGGAGCGGTCTTTCCCGCCGTCCTCGCGCTGGCGGAGCAACGGTGCCTCGACGGCGCGTCGTTCGCCGCCGCGATGGTGCTGGGCTACGAGGTGGTCTGCAGGGTGGGACTGGCCGCCACGCGGGCCGTCGAGGATGGACGGGGGTTCCACGGGCCGGGGACGAACGCGGCGTTCGGCGGCGCGACGGGGGCGGGGAAGGCACTCGGCCTCGACGCCGAGGGTCTGACACACGCCCTCGGCATCGCCGGTTCGCACGGCGGGGGCCTGCTGGAGTTCGCACCGGAGGGCGCCATGACGAAGCGCCTGCATGTGGGCCGCGGCGGACAGCTTGGACTGGAGAGTGCGCTGCTCGCGTCGCGGGGCTTCACCGGGCCGTCGACCGTGCTCGACGGGGAGCACGGCTTCCTGAACGTCTACTCGCCCGCGCCGCGTCCCGAGCTGCTGACGCGGGGGCTCGGCGAGGACTGGGCGCTGCTCGGCATCATGGTCAAGGCGTACCCGTGCCACGCCTCGTCGCACCCGGTTGTGGAGGGGGTGAGCCGGCTCCGCAAGGAGCGGCCGTTCGACGCCGGCGACGTGGAGGCGGTCCGCGTCACGGGCAACCCATGGATGATGGAGCCGCGCTTCCTAAACCGAAGCCCCGACACGCTGATGGGCGCGCAGTATAGCCTGCCGTTCACCCTGAGCATCGCACTGGCGCGGGGACTCGACGACCCGCGGGCGATGTCGGAAGAGGTGCTGGCCGACCCGCAGGTGCGGGCGCTGGCGGAACGCGTCGAGCTTGACGAGGACGGGTCGCGGTTCAGCAGAGCCGAGGGACCGTCGGCGGAGCTGTCGATTACGGTGAAGGGCGAGACGCGGACGCTCGTGGTGTCGGACTGGAAAGGCGCGCCGGGCAATCCCTGCACGTTCGACGACGCGGCGGAGAAGCTGCGGCGCTACGCGGCGGGCGTAACGCGGGAGCGGGTGGAGGAGATCATCGACCGCGTCGGCGGCATCGAGGGCGCGCCGGATGTGTCGGCTTTGGCGGGGCTGATCGGCGGGTGAGGCGGGCGCGGCGCTCGTCGATGGGCGTTGGCGGTTGGCAGGGGCCCCTCACCTCAATCTTCTCCCGGGGGAGAAGAGGAGAGACCTCCGGCCGCCCCCACAGTCAGCCGAGCTTGGGGATGACCTCGGTGGTGAGACGGCGGACGAGGGTGCTGCGGGTATCGGCGGGGCCGGTGATGTAGAACATCCAGTGGTTCATGCCGTCGGCGGCGAGCTCGTGGAGGCGGGCAACGATGTCGTCCGGGGTGCCGTAGAGCTTGGGCGACCTCGAGACGAGCCAGTCGTAGATGCCGAGCTTCTTGGCCCGCTCGGCGAGCACCTTGTGGCGGTCGGGGACCTTGTAGACGGCCTCGATGCTGTGCTTGTCGGCGTTCAACTCAGCGACCGCGTCGCGGTACTGCTCGGGGATGCCCTTGCCCTCCATCGTGGTCATGGTGAGCCAGCCCATGGGCCAGCCCAGGCTGCGGCTCATGGCCTCCTCGACGGACTCGCCGAAGACGATGTAGCCGTTCCACCAGATGTCGACCTCGGCGGGGTCGCGGCCGACCTCGGCGCAGCCCTCGGCGATGATGCCGCGGATGTAGCGCACGTCCTCGTCGGAGAAGCCCATGGTGACGATGACACCGTCGGCGGTCTGGGCGGCCATCTTGAGCACCTTCGGACCGGAGCAGGCGACATAGATGGGGATGTGGCGGTCGGGGGCCCAGGCGTCCCACTGCTGCCGGAAGGTCTTGCCCTCCCAGGTGACCTCCTCACCGGCGAGGAGGCCCTTCACCGCTTGGATGTAGCTACGCAGGCGCTCGACGCGGGCGGGTTTGAGCCCGACGCCCCAGATGGAGCTGTCGCCGGTGGCGAGTCCAAGGGCGGCCCGGCCCGGGGCGATTGCGCTCAGGGTCGCCATGCCGGAGGCGGTCACGGAGGGGTGGCGGGTGATGGGGTTGCTCACGCAGGGCATGATGCGCATGCGCGAGGTGTTGAGGGCGCAGAGGGTGAGCGAGGCGTAGAGCTCGGGGCTGCGGACGGCGGAGTCGGGGATGCCGAACACGTCGACGACGCCGTCGTCGCAGGCCTTCCGGAGCTCGATGGTTTTCTCGATCGGGCCGTCCTGGCCGCCGTTGATGCAGAACTCGAGGCCGCCGTTGCGCATGATGCACCCCCGGCGGGGATGCTAGGGAGGCGCGGGGGTTGGGTCAAGGCGGCGCGCTTCTTGCTAGAATGGGGCCGCCGATTCCGCCCGCCGCCAAGGAGGACTCTCATGGTCGTAGCCGCAACCGGTGTCACCAACAGGCTCGCCGAACACGCTCTGACGCTGCGATACGAGTCGCTACCTCCCGATGTGGTGCAGCAGACGAAGGGGCTGTTCATGGACTTCCTGGCCGTCGCGCTCGGGGGGCGGCAGGTAGCGGAGTCGTCCGCGCCGATCCTGCAGGGGATGCTCGACCTTGCCGGGGGCGCGAAGGGGAAGAGCACGGTGCTGGGCGAGGCCGAGCGGTACCCGTCGCACTACGCGGCGATGATGAACGCGACGCTGGCGCACAGCATGGACTACGACGACACGCACCGGGTCGCGATCATGCACACCGGTGCGCCGATGTTCGCCACGCTGCTGGCCTTGGGCGAGGAGTACGGGGTCTCCGGTAAGGAGTTCCTGGCCGCGGCCGTAGCGGGCTACGACATTGCCAACAAGATTGGCAAGGCGCACGGGCCGGCGATGCACCATCGCGGCTTCCATCCGACCGCGACGACGGGCATCTTCGCGTGCACGGCGGCGGGGGCGCGACTGATGGGGCTGACCGAGAAAGAGGCGGCGAACGCGATGGGGCTGAACGGGAGCCAGACCGCCGGGTCGCAGCAGTTCCTGGTCGACGGGGCGTGGAACAAGCGGCTCCACACAGGGCTGACCGCCCACAACGCCATCCTCAGCCTCGTGATGGGGCGGCACGGCTACTACGGCGGGAGCGGGCCGATCGAAGGCAAGTTCGGCTACTTCAACTTGTACTCGAACGACGAGTTGGACGCGACCGCGGCGTTGGCCGGTCTTGGCAGCGAGTGGGAAGTGATGAACATGGCGGTGAAGCCGTACCCCTGCTGCCGCTACAACCACGCCACCATCGACGCGGTGCGGGACATCGTGCAGGAGCAGGGGCTGGGGGCGGACGACATCGCCGCCATCAACATCGACATGGGGCCGACGGGGTACAGCCTCGTGGCGAACCCGCCCACCGAGAAGAAACGGCCCGGCAACATCGTCGAGGGACAGTTCAGCGTCTACTTCGCCGCCGCGGCCAGCGTCCTCGACCCCTACACGTGGGACAGCTACGGGCTGCTGGGGTCGGCGGAGACGGAGCGGCTGATGGACGCCACCACCGTCAGCGTCGACGAGTCGGACGACACGATGGGGTCGCGGGTGGAAGTCGTGGCCGCCGACGGGCGCAGCGCGCGGCGGGCGGTGCCGCTGCCGAAGGGGGAGCCCGAGAACCCCATGACGTGGAGCGAGATGGAGGCGAAGTTCTCCGAGTGGGCGCAGGGCGTCATCGGCGCTGAAAAGACGGAAGCGGTCTTGGCGTCGATTGCGGGGTTGGAAGGGCTCGGCTCGATCCGCGAGCTTACCGACGACCTGCGGCCGGCCTAGTCCCCGGTCGCGTCGGCGACGATGCGGGCGACCTGTTCGGGCTTCGCCCCTTCAATGGCGGTCAAGGCGACTTCGACTCTTGACGCCACGCCGTCCCACCGCTCGCGTAGCTTGGCTCCGACCTCCTCGTAGCGCCCGCTGACGGTGAAGGCGGCGACGACCTCGTCGCCGATCAGGCCCGCCATCTCCTTCCACTTGCCCTCCCGCGACTTGGCGTGAAGCGCCGGGGTGAGGTCCTCCCATCCGTGCACCTTGAGGATGGTCTGGTAAGCGGGGGTGGAAGCGTAGAAGGCGATGCGCTCGCGGATGACCTCCCATCGCTCCTGGATCTCAGTGTTGGTGTCGCCGGCGGCGACGAAGCCGCTGGAGCTGAGCTCGAAGGCGTCGAGCGTGCGTGCGGCAGACTCGGCGCCCGCCTCCACGGCGGGCCAGGCGACTTGGCGGACATATTCAGGCGAGGCTAGGGGATGGAGCAGCAGCCCCTCGCAGGTCGATCCGGCCAACCTGCACATCCCCTTGTTCGCTCCCGCCACCAAGACCGGGATGTGGGGATGGTCGATTGGGCCGGGGTTGAACTGGGGGGTCAGTAGGTTGAGCGAGTAGAAGTCGCCGGTGACGTTCAGTCGTTCGCCCGTCTGGAAGCCGTTCCAGATGGCGCGCACCGCCTCGATGTAGTTCCGCATGCGTCCGATCGGCCGTCCCCACTCGGCGCCGAAGCGACGCTGGATGTGGCCGCGCACCTGGGTGCCGAGGCCGAGCTCGAACCTGCCGCCGGAGTAGCGTTGGAGCTCCCAGCCAAGCTGTGCCGTCATGAACGGGCTGCGGGGGAAGGCGATCGCCACGGACGGGCCGATCT
>DAOUKZ010000074.1:0-3375 GCA_034420775.1 Dehalococcoidia bacterium | reverse complement strand
GCCCCCGTTCAGGCCCCTCAGACTCGTGCGCCTCCTCGTCTATGGCTCACGCATCTTCATGGGCGCGCGGCGCATGGTGCAGGTCGACTATCTCGTGGTCTACGCGGTGCTGCTGGTGATGATCTCCTCTACGGTGGTCACCACCGTAGAGACCGGCGAGAACGCCCAGATCAACTCCTTCTCCGACGCGATCTGGTGGGCCACGGTCACCGTCACCACCATCGGCTACGGCGACATCGTCCCGGTGACCGAGGCCGGGAGGGCGATGGGCTACGTGCTCGTCCTCGGCGGTGTGGGGCTCTTCAGCGCCCTGACGGCGAATTTCGCGGCGAGCTTCGCGAGGGGCCAGCGGCGACCGGGCGGCGACACGACGGAGCTGCTCGCCGAGGTCAAGGCCCTCCGCGAGGAGTTGGCGGAGCGGCGGGAGGGTTCCACGGCAGAGTAATGAAGGTTAATCCGCGGGCTGCGTGGGGTTGGCGCACCCCACCGCGCCCCGCCCTCACCCCAACCCTCTCCCAGTGGGAGAGGGGGAAGACCCCGCCCCATTCCGCCGTTCTCTTCTCGCCGGCGGGTTATGCAAAGGTCTCCAGCGGGAGAGAGGGAAGACCACGCCTCCCCGCCGCCCCGCCGAGGGGAGCGTGCCCTCCCTCAGTCCCTCCCTTCGAGGGACTAACAGAAGCGGAAGGCCGATTCTCGGCATTTACCCCACACCCCGCCGGGGCGGGCGGTATACTGGCGAGCATCCTACACCCCGGAGACGAGACGATGGAAGATGCACGCCAACTATTCGAGCGCCTGCTAGCGAAGCATGGGCCGGACAAGGTGCGCCGTTGGTTGGAAGATGGGGAGCGCTTCGCAGCGCTCCTAGACGACGACGATCACCCGTTGAACATCCTCTTGCAGGCCATGAAGAACGACGGAGACGCCGCGCCGTGATTCAGTGCGGCATATGCGGCTACGGTATTATGAAGAGAATTCTGATTTCAGCCGCAATAGTGGCGGTGTTCGCGTTCACGGCGTGCACGAATACCGTCGTCGTCGTCACCCCAACGCCCACTGCGCCGCCCGAGCCGACGCCCACGCCGACGCTGAGGCCAGAGCCGACGCTCTTCCCACTGCTTGAGTGTTCGTGGGCCGAGCGCTATGTCGAGGAAGGGAAGGTCAAGGGTAGCGTCGGTGACGGGGAAGGCTATCCCATCGAACTGTTCCATGAGAGCTCCAAGGAGCTGGATACCGACACCGACGGCGATGGGGTCGTGTGCGAGGTCGAAGGGTAGTAGAGCTAGCAGGGTCAACGTAAATAGACCTGTTCATTTGAACAGGTCTATTTCATTTGACGCGCCGGACTCTCCCGTAGCTCCTGAACCATCGCAGACCATCGCACCGCCGCCGTTGACCCTGCCTTCGGCGCGCCGGTAGACTCGGCGCGCTGGGCGAAGGGGGCCGCGCGTGAAGTACGGCGTGATTTCGACGGACGACCATCTGCAGGAGGGGCCGGAGACATGGACCTCCCGTATGTCGAAGCGGGAGTGGGGCGACCTGATTCCCCAGGTGAAGCGCGACGACGACGGGGAGGACTCGTGGTTCATCTACGGGCGGCCCCGGCCCGGCGGCTATAGCGGCAAGCTTGGCGTCGTCAGCGGGGCCCTAGAGGACCGGGCGCAGTTCGCTCCCCGCGTCTGGGCCGACATGCCGGTCAGCTCCTACGTGCCCGCGGAGCGGGTCAAGGCGATGGACCGCGACCGCGTCGACGTCCACGCCTTCTTCGGGAACGTCGCCGGGGTCGCGGGCAACACCTTCCAGGACACCACCTACCCCGCCGACTTCCGCCTCGCGTGCCTCCGCGCCTACAACGACTTCCAGATTGAGGAGTACGCCGAACCCTACCCCGGACGGTTCATCACGCTCGCGGCGCTGCCCCTGTGGGACGTGACCGAGGCCGTCGCCGAGGTCGAGCGCACCGCCAAACGGGGGGTCAAGGGCATCACCTTCGTCTTCCCCCACCAGTTCGGCTACCCGCACATCGTCGACCCCTACTGGGACCCGCTGTGGGGAGCGGCGCAGGCCGCCGGCCTCTCGATCAACTTCCACATCGGCACCGGCGGGAGCATGGGCCTCGACCGGTCGGCGCTGTGGGAGGGCCAGAGCGACATGTTCCGCCTCGCCGCGCTCTCGACGTGGAGCATCTCGTCGAATACGCAGGTGATGAGCATCCTGCTCTTCTCCGGCATCATGGAGCGCTTCCCCGATCTGCGGTTCGTCGCCTCGGAGAGTGGGCTCGGCTGGGCGCCCTACCTACTCGAGGTCGCCGACCACCAGTGGGAGCGCCAGAAGCTGAGCCGCGAGGGGATGCCCCTCCAACCGAGCGCCTACTTCCGCCGCCAGTGCTACGTGAACTTCTGGTTCGAGGTCTTCGGCCTGAAGACCCGCCACGAGATCGGTATCGACAACATCATGTGGGAGTCGGACTTCCCCCACCCGACGTGCACGTGGCCGAACTCGCACTACTACATCGAGCGCGCCATGGGCGACTGGCCGGAAGAAGAGCGCCGCAAGGTGCTCGTCGAGAACGCCGCCAAAGTCTTCAACCTGGCGGTGTAGGCGGCCCTAGAGGCTGAAGATGTTCCGCACGGAGCAGGTAAAGCCGGGGAGCGCCGGACCGCCTTCAAGCGTGTCGCTTTCGCTGAGAGTCACGCCGGGGCTGCCGGGCCGATGGACCGCGACCGTGCGCGCCTCCGGGTCGATCAGCCAGACGACGCCGACCCCGTAGCTGAGCCACATGCGGGCCCGGTCGTGGGCAGCTCGCTGGCCGTCGTTCGGGGAGATGATCTCGACCACCAGGTCCGGGACCACGTCGTAGTAGACGCTGACGGTGACGTCGAGGGGCAGCCGCTCCGCGGAGATGAAGGCGATGTCCGGCTCCCGCACGGTGTCCGGGTCCCGCTCCAACAGGATGCCGGCGTCCGTGCCCGCCACCCGTCCCAACCGGCGCGGCCGGACGTGGGCCACGAGCTCGCTGATCAACATCGCCGCTATTTCGCCGTGCCTTCCGCCGACTGACATCGTCTCGTGCAGCTCCCCTCGGATTAGCTCGCCCCGGACGCCCTCGCTAGCGAGGCGGAGCAAATCGTCGGCGGTGAGCGGTTTTGTCGTCGTCATGGCGGTTGGCGCGGGGCCCCTCATCTCAATCTCCTCCCCAGAGGAGGAGAGGTCAAGCCCCGGCCTTTAGCGCGCGAGGATGATCTCCTCGAACTGGTCGACGGCTTGGACGGCGCGCTCCTTGAGGATGTCCGGCGGGGCGCTGCCGAGGGGGTGGGGCACCACGGCCCACCTGATGTCGGGGATGCCGCTGATGCGGGCCATCGACCGGCAGGC
>DAOUKZ010000073.1:0-18365 GCA_034420775.1 Dehalococcoidia bacterium | reverse complement strand
CTGGATCAGCTTGTAAAACGTCACGTCGGCGATCTTTCCGTGCCGAAAGATGCGCTTCTCCTTCCGAAGGCGGACGCCGGCCTCGCTCCTGTAGCCCATCACGGCGCCGATGTCGTCGGTGTTCATGAAGTAGGTGGTGCAGTAGGAACCCTTGCCGTCGGCGAGCTCGGGCAGCTTCGACGGATTGGGGCGGGCCGCCTTGCACTCGGTGTCGGCCACGTAGCGCCGCCCGAGGAGCATGTCGTCGAGGGCGACGAACTCGGGCAGGTGATCGAAGTCGTACCAGACGTTGTAGTCCTGGGTGTGCTCCTGAGGCACGTCGATGAGGCCGACGACCGCGCCGTTCGCTTGCATGCAGACCTCCCACCCGCGCGGCCTAATCCACGGTCGCGCTCCCGCGGAACGTTAGCGGAGCGCACCGGTGAGCGCAAGGCGCGCCGGCGGCGAGGTGACGGAAACCGGCTTGGCGGCTAACGGTTTAATTGGTACCATGGCGCGATGGACAACCACCAGAACTCCGCAAAGCAGATCATCGACCGTTTCGGGGGCCAGTCGGCCCTCGCCGCACTCCTCGGCAAGCGGCAGAGCACCGTGCAGCACTGGGCTAAGACCGGAAGGATCCCTGCCCAGTGGCACGAACGCCTGCTGGAGGTCGCCCGCCAACAGGGGATCGGCCTGGAAGCCACGGACTTCGTATCGTCATCCACGACGGCCATCCAGCCGCCCGACGGCAAGCTTGGCGTGCTCCTCGTCGGCCTGGGCGCCGTGTCGTCGACCCTCATCGCGGGCGTCGAGCAGGTGCGGCGCGGCGTGGGAGAGCCCGTCGGATCCATCAGCCAGATGGCGACGATCCGCCTCGGGAAGCGGACCGACAAGCGGACCCCGCTGATACGAGACTTCGTCCCGCTGGCGGAGCTCGACCAGTTGGTCTTCGGTGCCTGGGATCCCATTCCGGACAACGCGTATGAGGCGGCACTGAAAAGCGACGTCCTCGACCGGAACGAGGAGATCGAGCCCGTCGCGGACTTCCTCAAGGCGGTCGAGCCGATGGAGGCCGTCTTCGACGCCGACTATGTCAAGCGGATCGATGGCGCCAACACTAAGTCCGTCGACAACAAGCTCGACGCCGTCGAGGCCATCCGGCAAGACATGCGGCGGTTCAAGGAAGAGCACGGATGCGACCGGCTCGTGATGGTCTGGTGCGCGTCCACCGAAAAATTCATTGAGCCGAGCGAGGTACATGGCGACATCGAACGCTTCGTCGGCGGCCTTCAGGAAAACGACGCCAACATCGCGCCGTCCATGGTCTACGCCTACGCCGCGCTGCTGGAGGGCGTCCCCTTCATCAATGGAGCCCCCAACCTGTCCACCGACATACCCGCCCTCGACCGGCTGTCAAGAGACCGGAACGTGCCGATCTGCGGCAAGGACTTCAAGACCGGCCAGACCCTGGTCAAGACTGTCATCGGGCCGATGCTCAAGGCGAGGATGCTCGGCATGGACGGGTGGTTCTCCACCAACATTTTGGGGAACCGCGACGGCGAGGTGCTCGACGAGCCGGAGAACTTCAAGACAAAGGAAGAGTCGAAGCTCGGCGTGCTGGAGTACATCTTGCAGCCCGAGATGTACCCCGAGCTGTACTCCGACGCCTATCACAAGGTGCGCATCAACTACTACCCGCCCCGCGGCGACGCCAAGGAAGGCTGGGACAACATCGACCTCTTCGGCTGGCTCCGCCACCGGATGCAGCTCAAGATCAACTTCCTCTGCTCCGACTCAATCCTCGCCGCGCCGCTGGTGCTGGACCTCATCCTCTTCATGGACCTCGCGCAGCGCGCTGGCATGGGCGGGATTCAGGAGTGGCTCTCTTTCTATTTCAAGAGCCCACAGCACGCGCCGGACGTCTACCCCGAGCACGACCTCTTCATCCAGCAGACCAAGCTCAAGAACACGCTCCGCTGGCTGATGGGCGAACCGCAGATCACCCACCTCGGCATGGAGTACTACGGCGGGCCGGCCGCGCCGGTGGAGGCATCTGCCTCCTCGTCCTGACGTTCCTTTTGGGAAGCACGCGGCGGCGGCAACCGCCGGCTCCACAGCAGGGCGAGGAGCATGAGGCCGGCGGCAACGAGGCCCATCACCGCGAGCGCGGTGGGGGCCGACGTGAACTCGGCGCCGACGCCGGCGATCATCGTGCCTAACGGTACGAGGCCGAGGACCATCATGCGGACGGCGAAGACGCGTCCCAGCATTTCGTCGGGCGTGCTGAGCTGGACCAAGGCCATGTTCACGATCATGAATGAGGCTTGCGTGAAGCCGACGCACAGCAGCAAGAAAAGCGACAGGGTAAAGATCGACGACTGAGCGAAGCCGACCTCCACGAGGCCGGCCACGACACCGAAGCCGATCGCGACACGCACGTTGGGGCGCTCGCCCCCGAAGATGGCCAGCGCGACGGAGGCGAGCAAGGAGCCCACCCCCATCGAGGCGATGAGCATGCCGAAGCCGGTCTCGTCGACGAAGAGCACGTCCCGCTGGAAGATGGGCATCAGGGAGAAGACGGGAAGCAGCAGGACGGTGCCGATCACGGACGTGACCATCACGATCTGCAGAAGCGGCGTCCTTGTCACGTAGCGGAACCCGATGGTCGCTTGTTCCAAGAACGGCTGCCGCGTCGGGTTGGCGACGGGCGGCCGCACCGGTGTCCGCGCGACGTAGTAGAAGACCAGCACGTAGACGCCGAGGCCGACGTAGAAGGGCGACGCGAGGCCGGCGAATTCGAGCAGCACGCCCGCTATCGCGGGCGCGATGATCTGCATGCTGCTGAAGACGGACGAATAGAGGAAGAGACCGTTGGTGGCGGCGTCGGGCGCGGTGAGCTCACGGATGAGAGTCTGGCGCACCGGGAAGATCACCGCCATCAGCACGCCAGAGAGGAACGACACGGCCATGAGGATCGGAATGGTCATAGCGTCGAATGTGATCAACACGCCGCTGAGGGCGGCCAGAGACAACTGCGCAACCTCGACGGCGACCATCACTTTCTTGCGGTCGACGCGGTCGGCCAGCGGACCGCCGAGCACGGGGGCGAAGAGCATGGGAATCATGCCCAGGGCGAAGACGGCGGTGACCAGAATCGGCGATGGGGTCAGGTCACGGGCGAGGAAAGACCGGGCGACCTGCTGCATCTGGAACGTGCCGAAACTGAAGAAGGTCGCCAGCCAGAAGTACCGGTAGGCCTGCGAGTAGAACGCGCGGAGGGCGGGAAAGCGGTAGTGGCGCGGGGGATGCATCGGCGGGGCGCCCTCGGCGCGGAGCGCTTGCGCGGGCGGACACTGTCGATTATAGCCGCCGCCTAGCCTTGGAGAACGCGCCGGGACGCGTATAATCGCGGCGGCGCGATTCAAGGAGGGCTTGGTGAAGGTCTCGGTCGGCTTTAACTTCGACGGGGGCGTGATGGCGTGGGACGACCTCGCCGAATACGCGCGGGCGGCGGAGCGCCTGGGCGTCGATAGCATTTGGTCGCCCGAGGGGTGGGGCTTCGATGGGGCAACGCCGCTGGCCTTCCTCGCCGGCAAGACGTCGACCATCAAACTGGGGACCGGCATCCTGCAGATCGGGGCGCGGACGCCGGCGAATCTGGCCATGACCGCCCTGTCGCTGCACTCGATATCCGGGGGCCGGTTCATCCTCGGCATCGGAACCAGCGGGCCCCAGGTGATCGAAGGGCTGCACGGCGTGGTCTTCGACCAACCCGTGCGCCGCACCCGCGAGACCGTCGAGATTCTGAAGAAGGCCTTCGCCGGCGAGCGCCTCTCCTACGAAGGCGAGCACTTTCGCCTGCCCGTGCGAGACGGCGAGGGCAAGGCGCTGCGGCTCTCGGCGCCGCCCGCCGACGTGCCGATCTACATCGCGGCGATGGGCCCGGCGAACCTCCGCCTCACCGGCGAGGTCGCCGACGGTTGGCGTGGCATCTACGTCATGCCCGAGCACGCCGACGTCTCGATGCAGCCGATCGCGGAGGGTGCCGCCAAGGCGGGGCGCACGATTGACGACGTCGACCTCCAGGGCAACGGCACGGTGTGGTTCACCGACGAGCCCGAGGCGGCCATCGAGGACCTGAGCACACGGCTCGCCTTCACTCTGGGAGGCATGGGGTCGCGCCAGAACAACTTCTACAACAACTCGTACAGCCGGGCGGGGTTCGCCGACGAGGCCAAGGAAATCCAGCGGCTCTGGCTCGAAGGGAAGCGCGACGAAGCTCGCAAGCTGGTGCCGCGGGAGCTCGCGGCGATGACGCACCTGGTCGGCGACGACGGGGCGGTCAAGGCCCGCATCCGAGCCTACCGGGACGCCGGCTTCAACACGCTCAACATCGCGGTACGCCGGGGAGCGACGCCGCCCGCCGAGCTCGGCCTCAACGACCGCATCGCGCTGCTCGAGCGCGTCATGGACTTGGTGGGACAAGTGAACGCGGAGGCTGGCCCTTAGGGCGGCAAGAAGGAGCGACCGCGTGGGCAAGTACGACCACTACGAAGAAGAGCATCTGAAGGTCGAGGTGACGGACCGCGTCGCGCTCGTCACGATGAACCGGCCCGAGAAACGGAACGCTATCAACCCCGCCCTGCATCATGGGTTGGAGCGAGCGTTCCGAGACCTTGGCACCGACCCGGAGATTGGGGCGATCGTGCTGACTGGAGCCGGGACCGCCTTCTGCGCGGGCGGCGACTTCGGCCCGCAGACCGACGAGAGCCGCGGAGCGTCGGCGCCGACGTCGATCACGCGGGGGCCGAAGTACCTCGTGCAGAACATGGTGAATACAGAGGCGCCGACGATCGCGGCGATCAACGGCCCGGCGGCGGGACTTGGCGCGACGGTCGCGCTGCTCTGCGACGTGACGTTCATGGCCGACACCGCCCGCATCGGTGACACCCACGTCAATCTGGGACTCGTGGCCGGCGACGGCGGGGCCGTAATCTGGCCGCTGCTGGTCGGCCCGCACCGCGCCAAAGAGTTCCTGATGGCGGGCAGGTACGCCGACGGCGAGACCGCCGAGCGCATCGGCCTCGTCAACCACGTCGTGCCCGCCGACAAGCTCCTCGACGAGGCAACGGCCTACGCCCGGCAACTGGCCAACGGCGCGTCGGCGGCGGTGCGATGGACGAAGATGGCGATCAACCGCATGCTGTGGCAGAACCTCAACCTCGTGCTGGAGATGAGCCTGGCGACGGAGGCGCTCTCCGTCCGTACTGAAGACCACAAGGAAGCAGTGGCGGCGTTCCAGCAGAAGCGGGCGCCGAACTTCCGCGGGCTCTAAGGCGGGTCTCCCTTTCCGCGACTCAGACCCCCGCCGCCCGGGCGACCGCGCCCGCGGCGGCGCCCGCGATGATGAACCACATGGGGTTCAGGCTGGTGCGGAAGACGAGCACGGCCGCGACGACGGCGGTCGCGATGGTGAAGGGGTCTTCCAGCGAGACCCTCCCGAGCTGCCAGGTCACCCCCGCCATGAGCGCCAGTGAGGCAGCGTTGACCCCGTCGAGTGCGGCGCGGGCTGAGGGAGTCCGGCGCGCCCAGGGCAGGATCCGGCTCAGCGCGGCGACGAAGAGGAACGACGGCACAAAGATGGCCACCGTGGCCACGATCGCCGCGGCCCACCCATCGACCACGTAGCCGACGAAGGTAGCGGTGGTGAACACCGGGCCGGGGGTCAGCTGGCCGACGGAGATGGCGTCGAGCAGTTGGGTCTCTGTCAGCCAACCCAAGCGCTCCACGAAGTCTCCCCGGAGATAGGCGAGGAGGACGTAGCCGCTGCCGTAGAGCACCGCGCCCACCTTCAGGAAGTTCAGGAAGAGCGTGACCATGCTGAAGGAGGCGGCCCCGGCGGGGAGCGCGCCGAGGAGAGGGAATGCGGCGGGCAGGGCGAGCGCGGCGGCGCTACCGCCCGCCATCCGTCCACCGAACCTCGCGGCCACGGCAAGAGCGCCGGCGGCGGCCAGGAGCAGCAGCTCGTTGACTCCCAGCAGGTAGCCGGCAAGGACGCCGCCGCCGATCACCGCAGTCAGGGGACCCTTCAGGGCCGTTTTCCCTAGGCCCAGGAGCGCCTTGAGGATGATAGCGATCACCACCGGCTTGATGCCGTAGAGCGCCCATTCGAAGGCGGGCGTCGTCCCGTACTCCACATACAGGAAGGCAATGACGAGAACGATGAGCACGGCGGGAATGATGAAGAGGCCGCCGGCGGTGAAGAGTCCCTTCCAACCGGCGCGGCGGTGTCCCAAGTGGATCGCCAGCTCGGTCGAGTTCGGCCCCGGAATGAGGTTGGTCGCGCCGACCATGTCCAGGAATTCCTGGTCTTCCAGCCAGCGCCGCCGCCGGACCACCTCTTCTCGCATCATGGCGATGTGGGCCGCCGGACCCCCGAAGGAAAAGAGGCCCAGCTTGAGGAAGAGCGCCGCGACTTCTCGCAGCCGGTTGGGGGATTCTGAGCTCGTCACGGAGATGGTAGGGGTGGATGGTTGAAGGAGTCGGCGCAGAGGAGCGAGACCATGATAATGGGCGCGACCCAATCGTCTACAATATCCGCCGCATGCGTGCGGTGGTGGGAAGACGGCGATGACGCAGCAGCACGTCTATTCAGGGAATCCGCTCGACCGCGGCGAGCGGGAGCGGCGCGACGAAGCGTGGATCGCCGCCAGGGCGGCTGACCCAACCAGCAAGATCCTCCCCCTCAGCGACCTCAAGATCGCCGTGCGGGACGACGGCCGGCCCGCCCTTCAATGGCTCAGCCCGGCGGAGCTCGAGCGCTTGGGCGGAAGCCCGCTGGTCGTGCTGCTGGGGCTCCGCGACGGTGTAGCCCACTTCGCGGCGGACGTCTCCACGCTCGGCGGCGCGAACGGCGCCCTGTGCTTCGAAGACGCCCGCGCTGCCGCGGCCTTCCTCCCTCGGGAGGAGGCCGGGGTCGCCGCACAGGCGCGGGCGCACGTCGGCTGGCACAAGCGGCACGGCTTCTGTTCCGTCTGCGGCCGGCCGACAGCCATCGGGCGCGGCGGCCACGTCCGGACCTGCGGCGCCTGTGGCGCGGAGCACTTTCCCCGCACCGACCCCGTCATCATCGTCGTCGTCTCCGACGGAGATCGTTGCCTGCTGGGACAGTCGTGGGGGAGGCTGGCCGCCTCCAAGATGTACTCCGCGCTTGCCGGGTTCATGGACCAGGGCGAATCGATCGAGGAGGCGGTGGCGCGGGAGGTCTGGGAGGAAGCCGGCATCCGGGC
Organism: Dehalococcoidia bacterium; assembly: GCA_034420775.1. Taxonomy (GTDB): domain Bacteria; phylum Chloroflexota; class Dehalococcoidia; order SHYB01; family SHYB01; genus DAOUKH01. The sequence continues at coordinate 11,094 of DAOUKZ010000073.1, read as the reverse complement.
CGTCGGCGTCCGCTACCACTCGTCGCAGCCCTGGCCCTTCCCGTCGTCGCTGATGATCGGCTGCCACGCGACGGCCGCGACCACGGACATCCACAAGGACGACGAAGAGATGACCGACGTCCGCTGGTTCAGCCGCGCCGAGGTGCGCGCGGCGCTGGCGGGCGAGGGTGAGACACTCTCCCTCCCCGGCCCCTTTGCCATCGCCCATCACCTGATCCGGTCGTGGGCCGAAGGCGAGGCCGGGGGCTAGACCGGCGCGGCGGCGAGTTCGACGCCGAACTGCTCGGCGGCGTTGGCGCCCATCATCCGCCTGATGGTCTGCTCGGGCACGTTGGCGCTGGCCAGCATGTCGATGGCATCGTAAGCGCTCGTCGTGTCGTGATGGGGATAGCGGGAGCCCCAGACGACCTTCTCCTCGAAGACGTGCGGCAGCTTCTGTACGAGGCGCTCCTCAGCGTCGAATCCAAGCGCGACCTTGCTCTCTTCCCACATCCTCTCTGGGTCGGTCCGCACCGGGTAGTGGTGGAGCAGCGGGATCACGCGGGTGGAGGCCTCCATCTTCTCAAGGACCTCTTCCATCCACGAGGCCTTCCCGTGCGCGACGACGACCTTCATGTCGGGGAAGCGCTGCATGACGGTGAAGCCAATGAGCGTCGAGGCGACGAACATGTGGTTGTCGAGCCAATAGGACAGGATCGGTGCGATGGGGTGTCCCATGGGCCGGGCCGACCCGCCCGACGCGCCGCCGCCGGACGCAGGCCCGCCGCCGGCCGCCGCGGGGATCCCCCCGAGAAGGCCGGCGGCTTGGGCCAGCCGGCCGTGCACCTTCTCGATGAACGGCCCATGCGAGGTCCACTCGGGGCTCCACAACCCCGGCGTGGGATGAACGGCGAGCGTGATCCCGAGCGCCTCGATCTCGGCCCAGAGCGGATCGTACGAAGGATGGGTGAAGTAGCGGCCGTCGATGAACATAGGGCGGAGGAACACGCCGCGGAAGCAGTCGGTTTTGGCAACGCGCGCCAGCTCCTCCAGCGCGAAGTCGATGTTCTGCAACGGCAGCATGGCGGCGGCGGAGAGGCGGCCCGGCGCGGCGGAGCAAAAGTCGGCGATCCAGTCGTTGTAGGCCCGGGCGAGCACGTAGGCGGCGTCAGGGTCCTCGACAAGGTGAAAGCCCTCGGCGAACCATGTTGGGTAGAGGAAGGCCTGATCGACGCCCATGGCGTCCATGTCCCGGAGCCGCGCCTCGGGATCATGGGCGCCCTCGTTTATCGGGTGAGGGGCGTCGGGGTCGAGCCCGCCCACGTCGTCCCACGTCATGCCCGGCCGCCAGATGGCATACCGCGGAATGTTCCGGTTGCCCACGTCGTGGACCGGCTTGCCATTGATCTTCAGGTACGACCCGACGCGCCCCTCCTCCCGCCACAACGCGCTCTTCGCGAAGGCGCGGTAGTCGGCGTCAAGGTAGCGATCCCAGAGCTCTGGCGGTTCGACGACATGGGTGTCGGAGTCGAAGACGGGGAAGTTCTTCACGGGCATGGCAATTCCTTGCGGCTGGAGTAGCTCGGCGTCGGCCCGAGCGTTGAGCGGAAGCCAGGGCCTAGCGTCGCAGCGCCAACTGTGGGTCGAGCGCGCCCTCGACCTCGGCTTCGGTGGGCCACCAATCGGGCCGCTCGATCTCAGTCACGCGTTCGCGGATGATGTTGCGCGGCGGGTCGATACCGTAGAGTTTCCGGGCATTTTCTCCGAGGAATTTCGCCTGGTATTCGTCGGGCAGCTCGCACGCCCGCATCGTCTCGATTGCCTTCCACGCATCGTCACCGTCATGGTGATAGACGTCCGACGACCACGCCAAAATGTCCTCGTAAAACTCGGGCAGACGCGAGGGCGGTGATTCGTCGCCTTCAAACCCGGTAACGCAATGCCGGTTGAACGTCTCGCTCGGTAGGTCCTTGAGCGGCCGATAGCGCCGGTCGTTGCGATAGAGTTTGTAGGCCTTGTCGCACTCGTCGAGGAGGAAGCTGAGCCACGTCGACGACGCCTCGAATACCGCGGCCTTGATCTTGGGATGCCGCTCAAAGAAGCCGGACATCAGTGTGATGACCACCCACATCGAGGCTTCAGCCTGGAAGTTCTGCACGTTGGTGAGGAAGAAGTGCGGTAGACCGGCGGAGCGCACCGTTCGCCCGATCAGCTCGGCGCCGGAGTACTGCTCGGTGTAGCCGGGCGGCTTAAGGGAGCCCGCCGCGGGGAAGGGATGCATCCCGTAGACCACCCCGGTCTCCTCCATCGCGTTCCACAGCGGCTCGTACTTGGGCTGAATGGGGTAATTCCCCATCGCGTCGATCGGGCGCACGAGGCCGACGCGGCAGCCCTGGTCGGCGACGCGATACAGCTCCTCAACGGCGTATTTGGGATTCTGCAATGGAAGCATGGCGGCGAAGTAGAGCCGCTCCGGGTCCTCTTGGCAAAACTCGTGGGCCCAACTGTTGTAGGCCTTGCAGAAGGCCCTCGCTCCGAGCGAGTCCTGCAGCCAGGGATAGGTGTCGATGTCGGTCGGGATGATCATCACCTGATCGATGCCCTGGACATCCATGTCGCGCAGACGGGGCTTCGGCTCGTACGACCCCTTGTGGTCGAGGTAATCGGCCTGTTCGGAGTCCATCGCCGTAGCGGGGTTGAGGTTGCGCACGTTGAAGGCGCGCTGGACGTCGTGCTTCATCCCTGGACCGGCGCACGTGAGGACGTGCAGCATCCCCGGCACACCGCCGACGCGCTGAGAACCGATGCCCACGCCGGCCTTGCCGTTGACGATGAGCTGCTTGCTGTCCGAATCGAACCAGATCGTCGTCTTGAGCGCCTGCAGCTCGTCGTCGGAGAGATACTCGTGGGCCCGCTCCCAAATGACCGGCGGCTCCGTGACGTGGGCGTCGCAGTCAAAGGTGGCGAAGTCCTTGGTCATCGGCTCGAATCGTTGCACGGGCATGGGGCACCTCTGGCGGGAGTTCTCCAACCTTCCTCCCACTTATGTAGGGCAGAGCGTGGGGAAAGTCAACCGGCGCAACACGACCGACCGCCCCAACGGCCAACGAGAGGAGTCACAACAGATCGCCGCGCCCCCGGAGAGGACGCGGCGAATGTCAAGCAAAAGCGGACAGGGCCTAGACGGCCCGGTTACGACTTCCTCGGCCGACCGGGGCGCCTCTTCTTGCTCCAGAAGATCAGCTTATCGCCGTCTTTCCGGATTTCCAGCGACTTGCCGGTCTGACGCATGGCGTCGCCCAGCCGCCTCCGCAGAGTCCTGGGGTTTTCGCCCGCGGAAGACTCGATGACGCCGGCGCTGCCTTCACGCTCCGCCTGTTCGATAAAGCCGACGTATTCGGCAATGATCTTTGCCCGCGCCGACGGCATGGTTTTCCTTTTCGCTTCCGCCAAACTGATGGTGTTGAATTTCGGCATTTCTTCTCCCAAGGTCCTTGTGATACGGCGACATTATACAACCGCCTGGCGAGCCTCAACTATGGTGCAAGAGATTGGGGCAGCGCGCCGACGACCGTTTAGGGGAACCGACAATCCAACGAGAAACGAAGGGTCAGGTCACCACTGGACGAACATCGGCATCACGACGTGGATGAATTCCGAGTCGTCGACCGGCCTGATTAGGCCCGGGCTCGACGGGCTGTTCGTCTCCAGCGTCACCTTGCCCTTGGCGACAACCGCGAGCACGTCGGTCAGGTACTTGCTGTTGAAGGCGATCTTCGAATCGGGCCCTTCGACTTCGGCGTCGATCTCGCCCTGATCGTCACCTACCTCTTCGGCGCGCGCCGACACCAGAAGACTGCCCTTGCTCTCTCCATCCACGGGCGCGGACTGAAGCCGCACGATGCCGCTCGCGTCGCGGGCGAAGATCGAGGCAGCACGCGTCGCCCGCAGGAAGTCTTCGACGTCAACGGTCGTCAAGGTGGTGCGCTCTTGCGGGATGAGCTGCGAGTAGTTGGGGAACGACCCTTGGACAAGTTGCGAAACGAGGCGAACATCGTCCATTTCGAAGAGTATCTGGCTCTTCCCTTGATTGACCGTGATGACGACCGGGTCCTTGGATTCTCCGATGAGGCGGCTGACCTCGCCGAGCGCGCGTGCCGGCACGATGACCGTCACCGCCTCGCCGACCTCCTCAAGGAGCGGGGCCTTGTCGACGGACAGGCGAAAGCCGTCCGCCGCCGCCAGCGTCATCGTCGACTCGCTAACCTCGGTGTTGACGCCGGTCAACACGGGACGCGAGTCCTCAGTGGCCGCCGCGAAAACGACGCGGCTGATAGTCTGGCGCAACCGTTCCGGGTCAAGTTTGGCCTGAATGCCCTCGGTAACCTCGGGGATTGGGGGAAAGTCGTCGGCGTCCATGCCGCTCAGCCGGGCCTCGAACCGCGCGCACTTCATCTCGAGACTTCGCGACTCTTCCGCGGTCGTCAATTCGACCCGGTCGTTCGGCAGCGAGTTGACGAACTCCGTGAGCACCCTTGCCGGCACGGTGATGGCCCCCTCTTCCTCCACCTGGGCGCCAATCCAATGCACGATCGCCACTTCCAAGTTGGTGGCGGCCAGCTTCAGCCTGCCGTTCTCGGTGGCGAGGAGGACATTGTTCGTGATGGGCAAGGTGGTACGCGTCGCGACGGCCCTACCGACCACGGCAAGGCCACGATTGAGGTTCTCTTGTAAACAGGAGACTTTCACGGTTGACTCCAGCCCGAAAAAGTGTGCGGGCGAGTATACCCTATGGGGTAGGCCAGCGCCAACAGGCGGGAGTCTTTTGTGGTTATCTTCGCCGTCGCCGGATGCTACGAACGGCCGGTGAGGGCGGCACGCGCCGCTTCGAGCGTCCGGTCGACGTCCGTTTCCGAGTGCGCGCCGGAAACGAACATGGCTTCGAACTGTGACGGCGGCAGGGCAACGCCGTGCTCGAGCATGGCATGGAAATAGGCGGCAAAGGCCTCGCGGTCGGAGCGAGCCGCGCTCTCGTAGTCGACGATCGGACCGTCGGCGAAGAAGAGCGTCATCACCGAGCCGACGCGGTTGAAGGCAAGCGGGCGGCCCGCCTCGGCCATGATGCCGCGATACCCCTCTTCGAGCGCCGAGGCGGTCCGCTCGATCCGGTCGTAGACTTTGCCGGTAGCGAGTTCGGTCAGCGTGGCGATTCCGGCGGCAACGGCGACCGGATTGCCAGAAAGCGTCCCTGCCTGATAGGCCGGACCGAGCGGCGAGACCTGTTCCATAATCTCGGTGGTGCCGCCATAGGCCCCGATGGGCATCCCGCCGCCGACGACCTTCCCCAGACAGGTGAGATCGGGCGTCACACCGTACGAGGCTTGCGCGCCGCCGAAAGAGGCGCGGAAGCCGGAGATGACCTCGTCGAAGATGAGCAGGGCGCCGGCGTCGCGCGTAAGGTCGCGCAGGGCGGCGAGGAAGCCCTCGGCGGGCGGCACGACGCCCATGTTGCCCGCAACCGGCTCGACGATCACTGCGGCGACGTCGTCGGGGTTGGACTCTAGAAGCAGCCGCACCGACTCGGGGTCGTTGTAGCGGGCTATCAATGTCTCCCGGGCGTAGCCTGTGGGAACGCCAGCGCTGTCGGGTACGCCGAGCGTCGCACCTCCGGAGCCCGCCTTGACCAGCAGACCGTCGGCGTGGCCGTGATAGCACCCGTCGAACTTGATGATCTTGTCGCGTCCCGTGTAGGCCCGCGCGACGCGCAGGGCGCTCATGCACGCTTCCGTACCGGACGACACAAGGCGCACCATCTCGACGGAGGGCACCGCGTCGACGATGAGCGCGGCAAGCCGGTTCTCGCCCTCGGTCGGAGCGCCGAAGCTCGCGCCAAGCTCCACGGCCTGCTGGACCGCCGCAACAACGGCGGGGTGCGCGTGACCTAGGATGAGCGGCCCCCAAGAGCCGACGTAGTCGATGTAGTCGCGGCCGTCGGCGTCAACGACGTGGGCCCCGGCGCCGCGGGCGATGAATCGCGGCGAGCCACCCACACCTTTGAAGGCCCGGACGGGGCTATTGACCCCTCCGGGGATGAGCCGTTGGGCCTCGGCGAAGAGCTGCTCCGAGCGGCTAGTCATCGAGGTCGGCGATCAGCTCGTTCAACGATGCGAAGGCCGCGACGCGGCCCGCGTCTATGTCGGCCTGGGCTTCGGCCTCGGCCGCCTGCCAGCCGGGCGTCCAGAACCAGGCCTGGCTCTTATCCACGAGGCGCTTCGGCGTCAACATGATCTTCCCCTGCACGATGCCGACCTCAATGAGGTCCCCCTCTTCGATGCCCATCCTGCGGCGCACCTCGGAGGGAAGCGTGATCTGGCCGTGCCGCGTTACTTTCGTCAACGCGATCCCTTCCGCCGGCGCGTCCGGCTCCACCGGAGCGCTGGTGGTGTAGAGTGCCGGCGTCTCCGCTATCCGCGGAGCGCCCCGCCGCTTCCGCCCGCGGCTAGGGTCTTTCGAGCGTGGCATCGTGCTCTCCTATGTTTCTCAGCGTGAGCCGGTCGCCGCCGATCTCGAAGGTCATACGGCATCCCCTGCTCACTCGCGCTTCCCAGATGTCTCGTGTCCCTTTGATGCGCTTGACGTGCAGGCCCGGATACCGCGCGCCATGCTGCATCATGTTCGACAGCGCTTTCTTGAACTGCTCCTGCTCCTGTTGCGAGAGCTTCTTATACGCCCGCTTGAAGCGTTCCGTTCGCTCAAGACGCACCCTACCACGAACCTACTTTCTTCGTCAATTCCTATATTACTACATACGCAACCAGTTCGACGCTTCAAGCGCGTGGTACGTCAGGATAATGTCGGCCCCGGCGCGCTTGATCCCGGTTAGCGCTTCCAGGACGACGCGCCTTTCGTCAAGCCATCCGGCGCGGGCCGCGGCCTTCACCATCGCATACTCGCCGCTCACGTTGTAGGCCGCCAGGGGAAGATCGAACCGCTGGCGGGCCCGCGCGATGATATCAAGGTACGGCAACGCCGGCTTCACCATGATCGCGTCGGCGCCTTCGTTGACGTCGAGCTCAATCTCACGCATCGCCTCCCGCGCGTTGGCGGGATCCATCTGATAGCCGCGCCGGTCGCCGAACTGCGGCGCCGAGTCCGCGGCCTCCCGGAAAGGGCCGAAGAACGCTGAGGCGTACTTCGCCGCATACGACAAGATCGGCGTCTCACTGAAACCGGCGGCATCGAGGGCCGCGCGAATCGCCCCCACCCGGCCGTCCATCATGTCGGACGGGGCCACGATGTCCGCCCCCGCCTCGGCGTGGGATACCGCCGTGCGCGCCAGAAGGTCGAGCGTCGCGTCGTTTACGACGTGCGCGCCGTCCAGGACGCCGCAGTGGCCGTGGTCGGTGTATTCGCAGAGGCAGACGTCGGTCACTACGACCATCTCAGGGTACGCCGCCTTAATCGCGCGGACCGCCTGCTGCGTCACGCCATCGGCGGCGTAGGCCTCCGACCCCGCCGGGTCCTTGGCCGAGGGTAGTCCGAAGAGGATGACGCCCGAGACGCCAAGCTCGGCCGCCTCGCCAACCTCTCGCAGTGCCTCGTCGGCTGAGACCTGGAAGACGCCGGGCATCGACCCCACTTCCGTGCGCGACCCGGTGCCGGGGACGATGAACATCGGATAGATGAAGTCTGATGGCGCGAGGGTGGTCTCCCGTACCAGCCGCCGCATCGGCGCCTCGCGCCGCATCCGTCTCATGCGCGTTGCGGGAAATGCTGTCGTCATCTCGTCCCCCTCACCGTGGTGGGCCGAATCCATGCGTCCATGCTCACCGCCGCGTGCCTCACCTAGTTTGCCCTGCAAATGACGCGAGCGCGTCCACCAGGCCATCGACGGTATGCTCCTCGGCAGTGACCGCCACCTGAAGACCGTGCTTCTCCGCCGTGCGTGTCGTCACCGGGCCAATGCTCGCCAGGGTCGTCTCTTGTAGTAAACGAACGGCGTCTCCGCCAAGGGCTTCGACCAGATTGTCGACCGTCGAGGAGCTGGTGAAGGTGACGACGTCGACGCGCCGGTCCTCCAGCAGTTCGCGGGCACGCGTCGCGGTTTGCTCGGGCGTCACGGTATCGTAGACGTGCACTTGCTCGACTTGGGCTCCGCGCGCCGCGAGCAGTTCAAGCAGGTCTGCCGGCGCGATCGCCGACCGTGGCAGCAGTACGTGTTTCCCTTCAATACCCGGCATCGTCTCAGCCAGCGCCGCCGTTGTGTATTGTCTCGGCACGAAGTCGGCCCGCACCCCCTGCCGTTCGAGCGCCGCCGCCGTCGCGGGGCCGATGGCCGCGACGGTCAGCCCGCCGAGAGCGCGCGCGTCCAGTCCGAGAACGCCGAGTCGTGAAAAAAAAGCGTCGACCGCGTTCACGCTGGTGAAGGCTATGGCCTCGAAGTCCCCGATTCGGCCGACGGCGTCGTCCACGGCGTGAACGTCCGGCGCTGGGCGTATCTCGATGCTGGGAACCTCGATGGGTTCCGCCCCTTCGCTCCTCAGGCGTCGGCTGAGTGAGCCGGCTTGCGCCTTGGCCCGCGTCACCATCACCCGCATGCCGAACAGCGGTTTGCTTTCGAACCATCCGATACGTGATCGCAGCCGGACCACGTCGCCGACCACCGTCACCGCCGGCGGGCCGAGGCCGGCCTCAGCCACGCGCGCCACGATGTCGCCGAGGGTGCCTTCGACCGTCCGCTGCCGTGGCAGCGAGCCCCACTCAATGACCGCGACCGGCGTGCTCGCCGGAACGCCGTGGTCGCGGAGCTGCGCTAACGTCGACTCCAAGGTTTCGACGGACATCAAGATAACGAGCGTACCGGTTCCGCCAGCCAGCTTCGCCCACGCGACGCGCGACCACTCCCGTCCGGCGTCCTCTCGTCCCGTGATGACCGCGAAGGAGGATGACGCGCGCCGGTCGGTGACGGGAATGCCGGCATACGCCGGGGCGGCGATCGCCGACGTGATGCCGGGCACCACCTCGAACGGAACGTCCCGCTCGGCAAGCGCTTCTGCCTCTTCGCCGCCCCGCCCGAAGACGAAGGGGTCTCCGCCCTTAAGCCGTACCACCCGCTTCCCCGCCTCCGCGAAGCGTACGAGCATCGCGTTGATGTCTGCCTGCCGGTTCGGGTTGCGCCGAAGGCTCGCGCCCGCGAAGACAAGCTCGGCCTCCGGCCGCGCTTCGGCGAGCAACGCTTCGTTCACCAGCCGGTCGTAGACCACGACGTCGGCGTCGCGGAGCGCCTCGAGGCCCTTCACTGTAATCAGGCCGGGGTCGCCGGGACCCGCGCCGACAAGAAAGACCTTCCCCCTTGTCATGAAGGCTCCGCCAGGATATCCGCCGCACCGGCCTCGGAGAGGCGGCGCGCCAACTCGGCCCCCGCAGCCTCTGGGCCGGCACGTTTCCCATCGGTCTCGGCACGGACCAGCCGCGTACCGCCGTCGGAAACAATGCCGTACATGGTGATGTGGTCGCCCTCGACCCGGGCATAGGCGGCGACGGGCACGGTACAGCCGCCGCCGAGCGCCCGGACCGCGGTGGCTTCCGCGGTAACGGCGGTCCATGAATCGGCGTCGTTTGCAGCTTCGACCAACCGCGCCGTCACGCCATCGCCATCGCGAATCTGCAAGGCGAGGACGCCCTGGCCGGCCTCGGGAACGAACGACGCCGGATCGAAGATCTCGGATGCGGTATTCAGCATTCCCAGTCTGGCAAGACCCGCCGCGGCCACCACCACGCCGTCGAGCCCACCGGTCCCGGCCTTCTCGACACGCGTGCCCACGTTCCCCCGCACAGGAGCGACGTCGAGATCGGGGCGCATCGCCTGAAGTAACGCCTTTCGCCGGGGGCTGCTCGTCCCGATACGGCCATTCAGCGGGGTGTCGGCCAGCGAAGCCCGCCCTGGAGCGACCAACGCGTCCCGGGGGTCGGCGCGCTCCGTTACCGCCGCCACCACGCAGCCCGGCGACGCCTCGATCGGCAGGTCCTTGAAACTATGCACGGCAATGTCGATTACATCGCCGGCGAGGGCGGCTTCCAGCTCCTTCGCGAAGACGCCTCGGGGCATCGAGGCCAGCGGCGTCTCGGGCGACCAGTCGGCGGAGCTTTGGATGACTTCAACCGTGAACGTGTCCCTTGGGTGCAGCGCCCGAAGGCGCCTGAGCGCGGTCTCGGTCTGCGCCAATGCCAGCGGGCTGCCCCTGGTACCTACACGTATCCGCATCGACTTGTCGCGGCGGGTGGCCCCGCCCGCTCCCGCGGGTTATTCCCCGCCGGTCTGGGACGTGTCGAGGCGGAAGAGCGCGCGCGCCGTCTCGAGGACGCCTTCGTCCTCACCACGAGCCTTAAGCACCGCCGAGGGATCGTGGAGCAACTTACGGGTGAGGGCCCGCGTCATGGTCTCGATCCGGGCCCGCTCCTCATCCGACAGACCTTCAAGCTTGCGCAGGCTCTTCTCCACCTCGCGCCGGCGAATCGCCTCAGCCCTGCTCTGGATCTGCGCTACAACCTCGCCCGCACCCCGTGCCCGTGTCCACTCATCGTACTCGTGAACCGCCTCTTCGATGATGACTTCGACCAATCCAGCCTCGCGGTCCCGCGCCTCCCGGTTCCCCTCCTTAACGGACTTCAGGTCATCGACGTCGTAGAGAAAGACGTTCGCAAGCTCGCGGCAGCGCGGGTCGATGTCGCGAGGCGCGGCGAGATCGATCAAGCAGATGGGGCGGCCCTCACGCCGGACCATGGCCGCCTCGACCGCCGCGGCATCGAGCACGTAGCCTTCGGCGGCGGTCGCGCTGATCACGACGTCGTAGGAATGCGCCACGGCGGCGAGGTCGTTGAACCCGACGACATGGCCCCCGAGCACTTCGGCAAGTGCGGCGGCCCGCGACCGCGTACGATTGGCGACGCCGATCTCCGCGGCGCCGGCGTCGCGGAGGCCCTTGGCGGCAAGCTTGCCCGCCTCGCCCGCACTGATCACCAGCACCCGGCAACCACCCAGACCGCCGAGGACCGCCTTTGCTCGTTCCACGCCCGCGGTGCTGACCGACAGGGCGTGTCGGCTGATCGCCGTCT
>DAOUKZ010000072.1:0-10072 GCA_034420775.1 Dehalococcoidia bacterium | reverse complement strand
CACCGACGAGGAAGAAGCCGTGGCCGCTCAACGAGATGTAATTCTCCACCAGGCTGCGCAGGTCGAGCCGCGGTGGAATGGTCGGGACGACGGTCATGACGTCGCGGACGCGGAGTCCGCGGAGGCCGGCCCGCGCGGTGACCTGTTCCACGCTCTGCCGCGCCGAAGCGAAGAGGAAGAAGCCGAGCAGGATGAGCATCATGCCGCCAAAGACGCTGTCGAGGAAGAACGCCATGGCAACGCCGCCGCCGATGAAGACCACGCCGACGACGCGCCCGAGGTCGGCGGCGACGCGGGTCGCCTTGACCACGTCGCCCTTGATCCCCCACACGACGGCGCGGAAGATGCGCCCGCCGTCCATGGGATAGCCGGGAATCAGGTTGAAGATGCCGACCAACCCATTGGCATAGCCGAGGTAGTTGAAGAGCGCGCTCGCCGGCGCGCTGCTGTCCTGCAGCGCCCACGCGGCCCCGAAGAAGACCGCGCCCAGCGCGATGCTGACCGCCGGGCCGGCGATGGCGATGACCCCCTCGGCCATGGGGCGGGGGGCGTCCCTGCCGATCTGGGCGACGCCGCCCAGGAAGAAGAGCGTGATGCTGGTGACCGGGATGCCGTAGCGCCGCGCCGCCACGCTGTGGCCAAGCTCGTGGGCGAGGATGCAGGCGAAGAAGACCGCGCTCGCCACGACGGCCATCGCCCAGTACTGGCCCGTGGCGGCCTCGTAGCGATTGGGGAAGAAGTTCGTGGCCAGCGAGTAGCTGAACCATGCAAAGATGAACAGCCAGCTATAGTGAATCCCGATAGGGATTCCGGCTATCCGTCCGAGCCTGATCGATGCTCCCAGGGCCTTGCTCGCTTTCGGTTCCGGTCAGGAAGTCACGCTGGGCGCCATTATAGGGCCGCGGCTCAGCGCCGGCCTTCGGGCCGGGCCCGTCGCCACCTCTACAGGACCTCCTGCAGCGCCGCCTCGAGCTCGGCGACCGTGGCGTACGCCTCGAAGCGGTGCGACACCAGCCCTTCGCGGTCGATAACGAAGGTCCACTCGATGCCGGGCAGGTCCCACTCGACCACCGCGGACGAGAGGCGCGCCGCGTTGATGTCGTCCTGCGTCTGCTTGGGGTTGTCGAAGAAATCGACGTGGACGAAGTTGGCCTGGCCGCGGTGGGCGTTCTTGAGCTCCTGCAGCGCCTCGACCTGGGGGCCGCACACCGCGTTGATGCAGAACGCCGGGCTTGCGAAGACGACCACCGTCGGCAGACCGTTCTCCACCGCCTCCGCCAGCGAGACCTGGTAGAGGTCGGCATCGTGGAGAGAGCCGGTAGTGAGGTCGTCGAACGACCCGGACTGCTCCAGCGTTTTCGTCTCGCTGCGCGGGGCGGGCTCGCCGACGTCCGGCGCGCGCGTGCGCTCGGCCACGTCGATCTCGATGCCGACCCGCCGGAGCACGCCGTCCCGGTCCTCGAAATCGATGTCGAGGAGGTAGGCGCCGGACTCGGCAAAGTCGATGTCCGTGGTGTACAGGCCCCGGGCGCCGAGCGGCCAGGGCTGGTAGGTGGCGGTCAGGAAGTCGAGCGGCGGGCCGCTGCCATCACCCCGCCAGACCGTCATCTCCGCCGTCGGCGCGCCGACCACGCCCCAGGGCGCGGTGATCAGCACGCCGACGCGCCGCTCGCCCACGCCCAGGTCGGGAGTGCCGAGGACGGCTTGGAAGCCGTCGGGGCTCACCGGCCCGCGGATCAGCGGTTCCAAGTCGGGGCGGCCCGGATGATCTCCGTCGGAGTCTGGGGCCGCGGCGGCGGTCGCGGTTGCCGTGGGCGGCAGGGTCGGCGGCGGGGATGTTGGGGTCGGCTCGCCGCCGGAACACGCGGCGGCGATGAGCACGACAACCGCCGCCATGGCCGCGACCGCGGCTACAGGCTCCACGCGAATCACGCCGTATCTCCCAGGAAGGTACCGAAGGTGTAGGCGAAGACGTTGAAATTGTCGGCATTCGAGCTGAGCTTCAGCTCGTGCTCGCCGACCTCGTCGATCTTCACGATGCCGTACATGCGCGGCTCGTCCACCCAGACGAAGCTGTTGCCCTCGTCGTCCCACTGCACGTCGGCGCCGGCCTCGTCCCGAGCAAGCGGCCGGTCGTCGTAGGTCACGCGCACGTCGTAGGCCTCGCCGCCCTCGGGGCTCATCACCGTGTTGACACTGGTCGCGAAGAAGCGAATCGCCAGATAGTCCTCGTAGTTCTCGGTCACGCGGCCGTGCGTCAGGCTCTCGAGCCCGTTGAACCACGCGCCCTGCAGGTAGATGAATTGGTTGGCATGTTCGCCGGGGTCTTCGTAGAACATCACCACGTCGCGTTCTTCGAAGTACTCGACGTGGCGGACGTACGGAGGATTCCTCCGCGAGTTCACCGCGCCATAGTTGCGGTAGGTCCCGGCGTAGAGCTCCCGCGTGACCGAACTGCGGGCCGTCGACGCGTAGGCGCTCACGTCGCGGGGCGGTCGGGCGATGGTCTCGCCGCTGATCCCGCTGAGATCCGCTCCCGTCTCTTCCAGCAGCGTCCTGATCCAGCGTTCCGTCTCAGCGTAGGCGCCCTCGCCGATGTGCGCGTAGCGAACCTGCCCGTTCGCGTCGATCAGGTACTTGGAGGGCCACGCCCGGTTCCGGAACTCCCGCCACGTCTTGAAGTCGTTGTCCTGGACGATGGGGTACCGGAGGTCGTGGTCGACCGAGGCCTTCTCCACGTTCTCGGCGACCTTCTCGAATTCGAACTCCGGCGTGTGTACGCCGAGGATCACCAATCCGGCGTCGGCGTACTTCTCATGCCAGTCCCGGAGCCATGGGAACGTCCGGATGCAGTTGACGCACGTGTACGTCCAGAAGTCGATGAGGACGACCTCGCCACGCCGGCTCTCGATGGTGAAGGGCTCCGAGTTAATCCACGCACCCGTCCCGGCAAGCTTGGGCGAGGGATAGGGCGTCGGCGTGGGCTCGCTCGGTGTCGGCGTCGGAGTCGGCGGTTCGGGCGTCGGAGTCGCCGTGGGCGGCTCGGGGGTCGACGTCGCCGTGGGCGGAGCCGGCGTATCCGTCGCCGCGGGCGGAGCCGGCGTATCCGTCGCTGCCGGCGCACTCTCGCCGCCCGAGCAGGCCGCAACGATCATCGCCACGATTGCAACGCCAATCACGGCGAGCAGTGTCTTGCTTCGAGATTGCTTTAGCACGGCCTTCTTCCTTCCGTCTGGCCTGTTTTCAGCGCGCAACATCAAGCCCGCTGCTAGATTCTACGCCGGAATACCGCCCGGTGGACGTATCGCTGCTCCCTCGCCTCACCACTACGGGTCGAGTCCGGCGAAACACTCGAGGACGGCGTCCGAGATGAACGCCGCTCGGTGCATGGCAGCGCCGTAGAGCCGGACGCCTGGCGGTGGCGTCCTCCGAGGCTCCCGCGCAATCGCGGCGAGCGAGGCCATCGAGAACGTCCACCAGTTGCCCGCGTAGGTAGCGATGGGCGCGCCGTACAAGGCAGTGTGAGGAAAGACGGCGCCCAGTGCGTCCTGCACCCGCTGGATATGGGCGGCGTGAAAGTGCAGCGACTCCGTCTGCATCGCGACGACCCCGTCCGGTGCGAGAATCCCCTTCACCGCCTCGAAGAACGGTTGCTCCGAGAGCTTGCGCGCCGGACCCACGGGATCGGTCAGGTCGCACAGCACCACGTCAAAGCGTTCGGTGGCCGCAACCACGAAGTCAGCCGCGTCGCCGTAGACCACGGTGGCGCGCGGGGAATCGAACGACTCGGCGAGCGCGGGAAAGTAAGCCCGCGACACCTCGACGACCTCGGGGTCAAGCTCGGCGAGCGTGGCCGACACGCCAGGATGCCGTAGCACCTCCCGCAGCGTGCCGCCGTCGCCGCCGCCCACGATCAGCACTCGCTCCGGGCCGGCATGGACGTGCATCGGCACGTGCACCAGCATCTCGTGGTAGACGAACTCATCGCGCTCGGTCAGCTGCACCACGCCATCGAGCACCAGCATGCGCCCGAAGAAGGCACTGCGCAGCACCTCGATACGCTGGTACGGCGTCGTCCGGCGGTGCAGGACCTCTTCGATCCGGTAGCGGTACTGCACCGGCGAGAATGGGTCCTGCTCCTCGAACCAGGACCCGGCCATCGTTAGAGCGCCTCCACCACGATCATTTCCGGCGCGGGAAAACCGTTGAACGTGGAGGCGTAGGCCGTGGTGTAGGCCCCGGCGTTGGGAATGACAACCCGGTCGCCGGCGGCGACGTCAGGGAGCAGCCCCTCGGTGGTGATCACGTCGACGCTGTCGCACGACGGCCCCGCGATGGTGCAGAGGGAAGGCACCGCGCCTCCGGTGGTCTCGAAATGGTAGGCGATTCCACCCATCGCCTCGGCGAGGCCGTGGAAAATCCCCACGTCGAGGTAGACCCAGCGGCGGCCCTCCCGCTCGGCGACGCCGATGACCTCAGTCACCAGGATCCCCGCCTCGCCCACGAGGGCCCGCCCCGGCTCCAGCCAGACCTCGACCGGCCACGGCAGGCGGGCGGCGCTCTTTTTCACAATCGCGGCCACGTCGTCCACCGCGGGCGCGGGGCCGGAAGCCGAGGCTACGGGCATGCCACCACCAACGTTGACGACGCGGGGCTCGATGCCGTCGCGGGCAAGCTCGTCGAGCACGCCGCGGACGATGTCGAGCGCGGCGGCCCAGGACTCAGGGCGGCGGCACTGCGAGCCGACGTGAAAGGTCACACCAGCGGGAACGAGGCCGCGCCGCGCCGCGCCGCGCATGAGCTCCACGGCCTCGGCGGGGGCGACCCCGAACTTCTTGTCGAGGGGCCAGTCGCTGCCCTCGTTGGGCACGACGAGCCGCACCGACACCTCGCTGCCCGGCGCATAGCGGGCCAGCTTGTCGATCTCGGCCTCGGAGTCAAAGCCGAAGTGCCGGACGCCGTACTCGTGCGCCGCGGCCACGAAGGCCGGGGCCTTGATAGTGTTGCTGCTGATGACGCGAGCCGGATCGACGCCGATCTCCGCCACCAGCGCAAGCTCGGCCAAACTGGCGATCTCGAAGCCGCAGCCCAGACTCGCAAGCCGCGCCGCCACCCGAGGGTCGGGGTTCGCCTTGATGGCGTAGAAGACCGGCGAGCCGGTGAATGCCTCGGCGAAGCCTCGGTAGGCGCGCTCGACCTCGGCAAGCTCGACAATCAGCGCCGGCGTCGAATCGACGAGCCGCGCCGCGCGCTCAAGCAAGCCGCGCGAGACGGCGGTCGGATCAAGGGTCAGGGGAATGGCCGCGGACAAGGAACTAGCTCCGAAGTGAGTACCGGCGCAAGACAGCCGGAATAGGATAGCACCTAGGCCCCTTCCAGAGAAGCATTGGGCATGGGATTTTCGTCAGGTCACATGACGTGGCGAGAATCCGACGGCCACATTCCGGACCATTGCCCCGGACAGCTTCTAGCTGGAATGCGGCGGCACCACGATGTCGCCTAGGGCCTTGAGAAACGCCTGCTCATTTGAGCCCTGCTCGTCGGACCGCGAACCGCAGGTCTTGGACGTCTACGCGACGCTCTGGATAGTCCAGCAGAACCCTGCGACCTTCGGCATTCCTGTAGAGCACGAGCCCATCCCGTTCCCCGACCGTCCGGAGGCCAAACTCCAACAGGGCTTGCTCGACGTCAACGCGAAGAATCTGCCGCGGCAAGGACATGGCTCTGAGTAAAGCTCAGCGGATGGGAGACCATAGTGCACTCGATCCCTCGGTCTTTGAGGTACTGCACCAGCTCGTCCCGCGTGAAGTCACTCACGAGCAGATCGACCGCCGTCCTCATGCGGTTTGACGCCTCGGAGGCCGTCTGCCCGTAGACCGTGATGCCGAGCTCCGCGTGCCGGGCCGCCCAACAGTCCTCACGTTCTTCGAGCTCACCTTTGAGGTCGAAATACACCGCCCTGTTGTCGAGTGTCGGCATGTCGTCCTCCTCGGAAAATATACGCCCTGAGGTATCTGTTTTTCAACTCAGGGATCTCGACCGCCTAGACGATATCAAGCTCCATTGGCCCGGTGTGTGTGCGAAACCGTCGCTCAAATCAATGCACAATTCCATCGTTGAATCCCATGGGCGGCGTGTGGCATCCTACCCCCGCTTCGAAACCGGCCGCGTCCACGCAATCAGCCCCCTCTGGAGGTTCCCCCATGCGCCTAAAGGACCGTGTAGCCATCGTCACCGGCGGCGCTCAAGGCATCGGGCGCGAGTACTGCCTGCGTTTCGCCCGCGAGGGGGCGAGCGTCGTGGTCGCCGACCTCCGGGCCGATCAGGCGAAGGGGGTTGAGGCCGAAATCGCCGAGATCGGCGGCCAAGCCCTGGCCATCGAGGCCGACGTCGCCGACGAGGCGAGCGCCGAGGCCATGGCCCGCCAGACCCACGAGCGCTTCGGGCGCATCGACGCCCTCGTGAATAACGCGGCCATCTACTACAACCTCGACTTGCGCAACGAGACCGTCGACTACCTGCGCAAGGTGCTCGACGTGAACGTCATCGGCATCCTGATCGCCAGCCGCGCCGTCTTCCCCTATATGAAGGAGCAGGGCGGCGGGTCCATCATCAACATCGCCTCCATCGCCGCCTACTCGCTCCCCGGCGCGAGGCCCGGCGACAACTTCTCCGCCAACGCCTACGGCCTCTCCAAGTCGGGCGTGGTCTTCCTCACCAAGTCGATGGCGAAGCAGGGCGGCGGCCACGGTATCCGAGTCAACGCCATCGCCCCCGGCGTCACCATGTCGGAGGCCACCAAGAAGGTCGTGCCCGACCCCTTCGTCGAAGCCCTGAAGGGCGCGTCGGCAATGCGGCGGTCCCTCGAGCCGCCCGACCTCACCGGCACCGCCGTCTTCCTCGCCTCCGACGACAGCGCTCTGATGACGGGTCAGACGCTTGTGGTGGACGCCGGCGTGATCATGAACGGCTGACGATGCACGTCGTCGCCGCCGTCTACGAGGTCAAGGAGTCGGCGCATGTCGAGGCCCCGCCGGACGACGTCTGGCGCACCTTCACCCGCATCGAACGCTGGGCCACGTGGGGCGGCGCGTGGATCGAGGCCGCGGCGCCCGCCGGCGACCCCTGGCGGGCGGGCGGGCGGCTCCGGCTCGTGGTCAAGCCCTGGTGGACGCCCATCGTGATGGAGGCCGCCGTAGCCGAGGTCGACCCTCCGCGGACGGCAATCTGGGTGTCGGACTCGGGCGGCGTCGCCCGGCAGACCACGGTGCACTTCGACGATGAGGGAACCGGCGTCCGCGCCGGCATCAGCCTCCGGCAGGAGGGGCCAATGCAGTGGACGCTGCCCTTCTTCTCCCCAACCTGGGCCGTGCGCCGCATGCTGCGGGAATGGCTCGCGGGCCTCAAGGCCGACGCTGAAGCGTAGCGCCCTCTCCGTCCCGTGGGAGACCTTTGCGAAATGCGGGCTGTGGCAAGGTTGTCCCGTAGGGGCGACCCTCGTGGTCGCCCGTCCCCCAAGCCCAGGCGGGGTCTACGCGAGGGTCTCTCCCTACTAAGGCAGTGAAACGCGGCCGTTTCGCAGCTTGGCGAGACCATCCCGTTCAAGCTCGGCGAGGAGTCCTCCAAGCCAAGCATGGTCGCCCTCTGTGAAGCCGTCCTTGACGGCCGCGCCGACGTCGGAGAGATCGGCGGACTCACCCGGCGGGAGCGCGCGCAGCCAATCGACAATACGCCCCCGGTAGTAGCGCCGCGATCCCACGAACGGGTCCTCGGGTTTCGCCGCCTTCGCACGGCCGCCCTCCCGCCCTGCCGCTTTGCCGCCGGCAAGAGCGAAAGCGCAGACGGCGGCGAGGGCACAGTCGCCGCACTTGGGCGCGGCGGCGGTGCAGACCATCGCGCCCAGGTCCATCAGTGCCTGGTTCCAGGCGTCGGCCTTCCCATCGGGAAGCAGTTCATCGGCTGCGACGCGGACCGCGGCGGGCGGCGGGTCCGCCGCACCGGCGAGCCGCGTCAGCACGCGCCGCACGTTGGTATCGACGACCGTCACCTGCGCATCGAAGGCGAAGCAGGCGACGGCGGCCGCGGTGTAGTCGCCGATGCCTTCGAGGCCGCGCAGACCCTCCGCGTCGCGCGGCAGCCCGCCCGCGACCGCCGCGCGGGCGATGCCGTGAAGGCGCACCGCCCGCCGGTTGTAGCCCAAGGGGGACCACGCCCGAATGACGTCGCCGACGGGTGCCGCGGCGAGTGCCTCGAAATCGGGGAAGCTTTCAAGGAACTCCCCGTACTTCGGTATCACTCGGTCCACCTGCGTCTGTTGCAGCATGACTTCGGAGACGAGCACGGCGTAGGGGTCGCGGACGCCGCGCCAGGGCAGGACCCGCCCGTTCCGCTCATACCAGTCGAGGAGCGCCGAGGCGTGGGGCCGTACCCGCTTAACCATGCCGGCGAGGACGTCCTCACGGGTTGCACGGCGCGTACGCTTTGCCACGACGGTTGGGTAACCCGCGCCGCTACCGGCGGTCGAACTCGCGCTCGAGTTGCGCCGTGCTCAAATGCACGACGATGGGCCGTCCGTGGGGGCAGGCGTGGGGATTATCCGCCGTCTCCAGCAGGCGCACCATCTCCTGCATCTCCTGGGCCGAAAGCGTCTGGCCGGCCCGCACCGCCGAGTGGCAGGCCACCGACGCCAGCATCCGCTCCTCCCAGCTATAGCCCCGCAGGTCGTCGGACTGCAGGTAGTCGAGCACGTCGTGCAGCGCCCGCCCCGGCTCGACCGCGGCGAGCCCAGCGGGGACGGCGCGTAGCAAAACGGCCCCTTCGCCGAACGTCTCGGCTTGAAAGCCATAGCCGGTCAGCAGGTCGGCGTGCTCGGCCAACAGTCCCTGCTCCTCCGGCGACATCTCCACCACCAACGGGTCAAGCAGGCCCTGCGACTTCACCTCGCCATCGTCGCGGTCGCGCCGGAGCTGGTCGAAGAGCACCCGCTCGTGCGCGGTGTGCTGGTCGATGAGGTACATCCCCTCGGGGCCCTCGCTGATGATGAAGGTCGCGCCGAGCTGGCCGAGCACCCGCAGGACGGGGACGCGCAGGGCGCCTTGGCCCGCCGCCATCGCCTCCGCGCGGGGTGCGGCCTCACGGAGCCCGGAGATCGGCGCTTCCACCGGCATGGGCCTCGAGGCCGCCGCATGGTCGAGCGGGGCGAAGGGCGACGTCGCGCCGGGGAGCACCGCCGCCGGTCGCGGCGCGGCCACGGCCTCCAGGGCTTCGGTCACCGCGTGGCGCACGGCGGAGAAGATGGGACGCTCGTCGCGGAACTTGATCTCCATCTTTGCGGGATGGACGTTGACGTCCGTCTCTCCCACGTCGACGGCGACGTCGAGCACGGCCACGGGATAGCGGCCCGACCCAAGGAAGCCTCGGTAGGCCTCGATGACCGCAAACGAGAGCGAGCGGCTCTGGACGAGACGTCCGTTCACCAGCAGCGTGACATACGTGCGGTTGCCCCGGCTCAAGTCGGGCGGCGACGTCAGCCCGGCCACGTCGACGGCCAAGCCGGAGGAATCGCCGCTCCACTCCACGTCGAGCATCCGGGCGGCGGTCCCGGCGCCGTACACGGAGGCGAAGGCGGCGCGGCGGTCGCCGTTGCCCTGCGACCGGACGCTCTCCTTGCCGTCCACCGTCAGGCTGAACGCCGTCCCCGGCCGCGCGAGCGCGTAGGCGCCCACGACCGACGCGATGCGGTTCGCCTCCGCCGCGTTCGACTTGAGGAACTTGAGGCGGGCGGGAACGTCGCGAAAGAGGTTGCGCACGGAGACCGTCGTCCCCGGCGGCGCGGCGCGCGGCCCCTGCTCGATCACCTCGCCGTCCTTAACTCGGATCTCGGCGCCGCTCATCGACTCCCCGGTCCGCGACAGCAGCGTGACGTCGGCCACCGCCGCCATCGAGGCCAGCGCCTCGCCCCGGAACCCCAGCGTGCCGATGCGGTGCAGGTCGGGCTCGTCTTCGATCTTGCTCGTGGCGTGCCGAGTGAAGGCCGCCTCCAGGTCAATGGCTTCGATGCCCTCGCCGTCGT
>DAOUKZ010000071.1:0-2421 GCA_034420775.1 Dehalococcoidia bacterium | reverse complement strand
AGCTATCGGCGGAGGTCAGGTCCTGACCGGCGGGGTCGGTGACGTGGCCGTAGAGAATCTTCTCGGCGAGGGTCAGCGGCCTGCCGAGCCTCGACCGGACGACCTGCAGGTTCTGTTCGACTCTCCGATAGGCTCCTTCGACCATTTCGGGAGTCGAGTCTACGGATTGCATCGCGTACCCGGCTTTCCTTGACAGGTTTCGCCGATTCTACCTATAGTTCGCTACGCTCCTCAAGGGTTGGCGTGGGGCTGCGGACAGGTGTTTGACGCCCGTTACGGGCAGGTGTTTCGACCGTCTTTCGGCGTGGCGAAACAAGGGGAGGCAGGCATGGCCAAGGGCGGTTTCCAAGTCTTCGACTCGGATATGCACGTGCTAGAGCCTCCCGACATGTGGGAGCGGTACATCGACCCGGAATTTCGCGACCGGGCGCCGCGTTGCCAGACGACGGAGCCGCGCGACATGACCGTCGAGGTAGAGGGCCAGCTCATTCCCGTCCCTCAGGGGCATCGCTCCGCCGCCAACATCTACCAGCGCGAGCAAGCCGAAGCGATGCAGGCGGAGCAATACAAACACCCCATCTCGCGGTCGTGGGACTCCGTCTCCCAATTGGACGCCATGGACGAAGAGGGTCTGGACGTCGCCGTCCTCTATCCCAGCCGCGGGCTCATGCCGCTGGCCATGGACGGTCTCGACCCCGCACTCGGGGGCGCCATCGCTACCGCGTACAACAACTGGCTCTCCGACTTCTGCCAAGCCGACCCGAAACGGATGTACGGCGCGGCGATGCTCTCGGTACACGACGTGGAGTCGGCGGTCCAAGAGGTGCGGCGCTGCGTGAAGGAACTCGGGTTCAAGGGCGTCTTCCTGCGCCCCAACGTGGTGGCGGGCCGGAACTGGCACGACCCCTACTACGACCCGCTCTGGGCCGAAATCCAAGACCTGGGAATACCCCTGGGATTCCATGAGGGCGGGCGCATCCGGCTGCCCCAGATCGGCAACAACTTCGAGAGCTCGGCGCTCTACCACACCTGCTCGCACCCCATGGGAATGATGATCGCGATGGTGAGCATGATCGGCGGCGGCGTGCTCGACCGCTTCCCCAACCTCACCGTGGCCTTCCTCGAAGCGAACTGCTCGTGGGTGCCCTGGATGTTGTGGCGGCTCAACGAGCATCTTGAGCCCGGCTCCTACGCGAGCTTCCTCCACCTCGACCTCAAGCTCAGCGCCATCGAGTACTTCAAGCGCCAGTGCTACACGTCGGTGGAATGCGACGAGGAGCCGGCCAAGTACATGGTCGATTGGGTCGGCGACGACAACGTGCTCTTCTCCACCGACTACCCGCACCTCGACTCGAAGTTCCCGGAGGCCGTGGACCGGTTCCTGGAGATGCCGTTCCCCGACGACACGAAGCGCAAGTTCCTCTGGGACAACTGCTCGCGTTACTACAACCTCTCCTGACCGTCTGAGCATCCGCGACTGCGGATAGCGGGCCTGGTACATCCGGCGCTCGCCGTCCGCGCGCCTATCTGAGGAGAACACCGATGAAGGGACGAGTCGCGGTACTCAAGGGCTATGGGGAGGGGTACGACCTCGAGGAGCATCCCGTCCCCGACCCGGAACCCGGCGCGATGGTCGTCAAGGTCGCCCTTGCCGGGATCTGCGGCTCCGACCTCCACGCCTGGCGCGGTGAGCTCTCGCAGAGTTCCTCTCCAAGCTTCAACAGCCCGCAAGCGCCGGGTCTCGCCCAAGGGCACGAGATGACCGGCGCCGTCTATGGTCTCGGCAAGGGCGTGACGACGGACGCCATGGGGCAGCCCCTGAAGGAAGGCGACCGCATCTGCTACAGCATCCACTTCCCCTGCTTCCGCTGCCCGATCTGCGTACGCGGGGAGTACAACATCTGCCCCAACCGGCGCGGCGCCCTGCCCGCCGGCGAGTGGCCGCACTTCACCGGCACCTTCGCCGACTACTTCTACCTTCCGCCCAACCATTTCGCCTTCAAGGCGCCGCCGGAGTTGTCGGACGAGGTTCTGGCCCCGGTCAACTGCGCGATGGCCGCCGTGCTGCAAGGCCTGACGACGGTCGGCGTCACCGAAGGCGAATCGGTGGTGATCCAGGGAGCCGGCGCGCTGGGCATCTCGGCCACGGCCTTCGCCAAGGACCTCGGCGCGCACCCGATCATCGTGCTCGACATGCTGGAGCACCGCCTGACGATGGCCGCCGAGTTTGGCGCGGACCACACCGTCAAGGTCGACGACTTCCCCTCGGACGAAGAGCGGATCGAGCACGTCCGCGGGTTGGCCGGCGGCCTGGGAGCCGACCTCGTCGTCGAGCTGGTCGGCAAGGCAGAGCTGCTGCCGGAAGGCGTGGCGATGCTGCGCCGCGGCGGGACGTTTCTGGAGATCGGCAACATGATCTGG
>DAOUKZ010000070.1:0-4616 GCA_034420775.1 Dehalococcoidia bacterium | reverse complement strand
CGGAGAAGCGCCCACGGTCACCGACGCCAACCTCGTGCTCGGCCGCCTCGGCGCGGGCGACTTCACCGTCGCGGGCCGCCCGCTCGATCTCGAACGCGCCCGCGCCGCGCTGGCCCGTCTCGGTGCCGCGATAGGCGCGGCGCCGGAAGACGCGGCTGAGGGCGTCGTCCGCGTCGCCAACGCGAACATGGCCCGCGCCATCCGCGTGATCTCGGTCGAGCGGGGCCACGACCCGCGACGCTTCATCCTGACGGCCTTCGGCGGGGCCGGCCCGCTCCACGCGTGCGAGGTAGCGGAGAGCCTCGGCATCCCGCGTGTCCTCATTCCGGCGCGACCGGGCGTGCTCTCCGCGATGGGCATGACCGTCGCCGAGGTGAGCCGCGACTACTCCAGGACCGTGATGCTCTCGGGCAGCCCGCTCCCGCTAGACGAGGCGAGGCAGGCAGCGGACGACCTCATCGAGGAAGGCCGCGCCGACATGAATGCGATGGGCATCGCCGGCGATGTCGAGACCGCCACCAGCCTCGACCTGCGCTACCACGGCCAGTCCTTCGAGCTCACGACTCCCTACGACCGCGACGGCCACGGCAGCGAGACGCCTTCGGGCCTCGCCGCCGCCTTCCACGAGGCGCACCGCGTCCGCTTCGGTCACGCCCACGACGACCGCGCCATCGAGATCGTCACCGCCCGCGTGCGGCTCGAAGCGCCTGGCGCGGCGGACCTCGGGGCGGATACGCCGGCCTCCGTCGCGAGCAGCACACCACGGGGACGGCGCGCCGTCCACTTCAACGGCGTCGCCCATGACACGCCCATCCTCGAACGGTCCGCCCTGGGCGCGGGGCCCATCGACGGCCCGGCCATCGTGGCGCAGTACGACACCGCCGCCGTCATCCCGCCGGGATGGTCGGCCCGCTCCGACCGGCGCAGAAACATGATCATCGAGAGAGCCCAATGATGGACGCCGTCTCGCTGGAAATCTTCAAAGGGCTGCTCTCCTCGGTCGCCGAGGAGATGGGTGCGGCGCTGGGCCGCTCCGGCTTCTCGGCGAACATCAAGGAGCGGCGGGACTACTCCTGCGCCGTCTTCGACCCCGACGGGCGCCTGACCGCGCAGGCCGCCCACCTGCCGGTCCACCTTGGCTCCATGCCCGCCTCCGTCTCCGCCGCCATGAGCGCCCTGACCCTGGAGCCCGGCGACATCGCCATCCTCAACGATCCCTATCTCGGCGGGACGCACCTGCCCGACATCACCCTCGTGGCGCCCGTCCACACGCCAGACGGCGAGCTCGCGGGCTACGTCGCCAACCGCGCCCACCACGCCGACGTCGGCGGCGCCTCCCCCGGCTCGATGCCCCTGGCCACCGAGCTCATCGAGGAGGGCCTCATCATCCCACCGGTGAAGCTCGTCGAAGGAGGCGTACGAAATGAAGGCGTCTTCGAGCTGATCTGCCGCAACGTCCGCACGCCGGACGAACGCCGCGGCGACCTCGCGGCGCAGGCGGCGTGCATCGGCCTAGGGGCCGAGCGCCTGCTGGAGATCGCCAACGCCTACGGCCTCGACACCGTTCACGAGCACATGGCGGAGCTGCTGCGCTATTCCGAGCGGCTCACCCGCGCCGCCATCGAGGGCATTCCCGAAGGCGAGTACCGCTTCGAGGACGTGCTCGACAGCGACGGCTTCACCGACGCTCCCATCACCATCGCGGTGACGATCACCGTCCGCGGCGACGGGCTGACCGCCGACTTCACCGGCTCCTCCCCCGAGGTCCGCGGCCCGGTCAACGCTGTCGAGTCGGTCACCTCGTCGGCGCTGCTCTACGTGCTGCTGTGCGTCGCCGGGGGCGGCATTCCGCCGAACCAGGGCTCGCTGGCGGCGGCGCGCCTGATCGCCCCGCCGGGCAGCGTCGTCGCGGCGCGGGCACCACGGGCCGTCTCGGCGGGGAACGTCGAGACCTCCCAGCGCATCGTCGACGTGCTCTTCGGCGCGCTCGCCCAGGCCGTCCCCGGCCTCGTCCCGGCGGCAAGCCAGGGCACCATGAACAACCTCGCCTTCGGCGGCTACGACGCCGTCCGCGACCGCCCCTTCGCCTACTACGAGACCATCGGCGGGGGCATGGGGGGACGCCACGGGCTGGACGGCCTCTCCGCCGTGCAGACGCACATGACGAATACCCTGAACACGCCGGTCGAGGCGATGGAGTTCGACATGCCGCTGCGGGTGCGGGAGTACGCCATCCGGCGCGGCTCAGGCGGCGGCGGCGCGGCGCGCGGCGGCGACGGCATACGGCGCGCCATCGAGTTCCTCGCCCCGGCCCGCCTGAGCGTGATCTCCGACCGCCGCTCCTCCCGTCCCTACGGCCTCGCGGGCGGCGCGCCCGGGGCACCCGGACGCAACACGCTCCATCGCGCGAGTGGGGAGACCGAAGCCCTACCGTCCAAGGTGCAAGTCGACGTGGGGCCGGGCGACGCGCTCACGGTCGAGACGCCTGGGGGCGGCGGTCACGGCGCGCCCGGACGCGGCTAGCTTCGCCCTAGGCTTCCTCGATGGTGTCGACAAGGTCGAACGAGATCTCGCCGAGACCGGCGACGGTGAAGCCCATGGTAACCGTGTGGGCCCCCGGCGGCAGGGTGTGCCCGCTCACACTGACGATCGCCTCGCGGTTCATGGCCAACGACGCGGGGTTGTCCTTGTCGACCTCTGGGAAGGCCTGCGTCTTGCCGTCCGCCGTGAAGGACGACTGCTCCGCCGGAAGCTCCTCGCCATTCACGCGGACGGGGCTGATGGCCTGGGCATAGCCGGAGCCCAGCGTATTCGAGATGCGGAACTCGAAGCCGTCGTCCGTGTTGCGAAGGCTCCCCTTCACGTAGAGCCGCTTGAGAAGAAAACTGGGGACTTTCATAGGGCGCCTAACCTTCCTTGGATGCGTCGCGCATCATTCTAAAGAGCGCCATCTCCGCGTCAACGACGTCGGGCGGCAGGGGATGCGCCCCGCCGAGCAGGGTGGCGAGCACATAGATCTTCGCGGCGCGCTCGACGAGCTCGCAGGCAGTGAGCGCGGCCTGAGGGTCTTTCCCCAGTCCCACGACACCGTGGTTGGCGACAAGAACGGCGTTGCGCTCGGCGACGCCCTCGGCCACCCGCCCGGCGAGCTCTTCCGTGCTGGGGAAGGCGTACTTCGTGACCGGTATCTCGCCGCCGAGCGACGTGATCATCTCATCGACCACCGGCGGCAGCGGACGATGGGCCACGGCCAACGCGCTGGCGTACACCGAGTGCGTATGCACCACCGCGCCGGCGTCGTCACGGGCGCGGTAGACGCCGATGTGCACCAGGCTCTCGACGGAGGGCATGGCCTCCCCTTCGACCGGCTCGGCCTCGAAGTCGATGATCTGGATGTCCTCCGCGCCGAGTTCGTGATAGGGCTTGCGGCTCGGGGTGATGGCGAGCATCTCCTCGCCCCGAACGCGCATGCTCACGTTGCCCGCCGAGCCGACGACGAGCCCCTTGGCGGCCATCTCGCGCGCCGTCTCGACCACGGCTCGCCGTTCATCGCTGAACCGGCTGGTGACGATGTCGTCCATCTTCGTGCTTGCCTCGGAAGAGGGTTGGCCCCTTCCTAGAATAGTACGCTCACAGAAGATCGTCTGCTTGCTTCAGGTGGCGGGCCATGCCGAGCCATCGCCGGTAGTGCTCGTCGTATTCGAGCGCGGCGACGGGGTCGGGCTTCAGCGTCCTCCCTCTCCCGACCATGCGGCGCGCCGCTCCGGGAAGATCGTCGTACCAACCCACGCCGCCGGCGGCGCAGACGGCCGCCCCCAACGCGCTGGCCTCTATCGCTCCAATCCGCACCGGCGATCCCAGAACGTCGGTCAGGATGCGGCGGAACGTCCGGCTTGCCGTGAGCCCACCGCCGACGGTGACGGCGTCCGGACCCCGGCCTGCCACGCGCTCGATCTGCTCAAGATTGGCCCGGATGGCGTAGGCAGCGTTCTCAAGGGCGGCACGAAAGAGGGCGCCGCGGTCCACCCCGGAGGCGGCCAGCGGGGTCGCGAAGAGCAGCCCGCCCCAGCGCGGCCCGAGGTCCGACGCATCCGCTTGGCGCGGGCCCAGGAAGGCCAGCGTGCCTGCGCTCCCCGCCGGCGCCTTCGACGCCGCCCGGTCGAACGCCCGCATGGCGTCGAGGCCGCCGCCGAGCACGAGGTCGGCCAGCCACGCCACCGCACCGCCGGCGTCCGTCGCGCCGCTTTCGACCATCCATTGGTCGTCGAGGACGTGGGCGCCGGTCCAGGCGCGGCGCTCGGGGTCGAGCACGGGGCGGTCGAGCACCATCTGGATGGGGGCCGTGCTGCCGGCCAGCACCCCCGCCGCTCCAGTGGTAACAACGCCCATACCGAGCAGGCCGCACTCCGTATCGGGGCCGGCGGCAACCACCGGCGTCCCCGCCGCCAGCTCGGTCTCGCGCGCCGCCCGCGGCGACACCTCGCCGATGACCGACCCCGGAGCCGCGAGCTCGGGCAGAAGGTCGCGGGGAAACTCCAGGCCTTCAAGCAGGTCTGCCGCCCACTCGCGGCTTCGGAGGTCGACCAGGCCAATCACGATGCCCCCCGTCGGCGTCA
>DAOUKZ010000069.1:0-1565 GCA_034420775.1 Dehalococcoidia bacterium | reverse complement strand
TGGTGGTGGGCATGAAGTTGGTGACGAAGGAGGTGGCGCCGGCCTCTTTGAAGGCGAGGAATTCGTCGCGGAGCTCGTCGGCGGTGCCCTCGCAGGTGAAGAAGTCGATTTCGGAGACGGGAATGCGGCGGTCCCGGGTGGACTTGGGGAGGAAGTTGAGGGGCGGGGCGCTGCTGACGACGTATTCCAGGGGCGGCTTGCCCGCTTTCTCCCGCTCGGCGTCGGCCCATTCCTTGAGCTCGACGAGCCGCCCCGTCGAGACGCTCGATGACTGCGCGCCGCTGGGGCCGCCTTCGGTCTGGCCCGATTGGCTCTGGATGGCGGGGTAGGCGTAGCAGGTGGGCGTCCAGCCCTCGCCGACGCGGACGGCCCGGGCCAGGCTGGCCTTGCTGCTGCCGCCGACCCAGACCTCGGGCCGCGGTTGCTGCACCGGCCGGACGACGAGACTGACGTCCTCGAAGCTGTAGAACTCGCCGGAGAAGCTGGCGCGCTCGTTGGCCCAGAGGCGGTAGATGATCTCGATGTACTCGTCGGTCATCTTGCCGCGCTTGTTGCGGGGGAGGCGCATGACCTCGAACTCGGTGAAGTCGGAGCCGACGCCGGGGCAGAAGAGGAGGCGGCCGCCGGACAGGGAGTCGATGGTGGCGAGGCCGTGGGCGACGCCGAAGGGCTGGCGGTAGGGGAGCACGAGGACGCGGGGCATGATCTTGACGCGGTCGGTGATGGCGGCGAGGTAGCCGAGCATCGTCTGGGGGTCGGCGTAGCGCCAACCGGGGTTCTCGTTGACGGTGTGGCCGGTCAGGGACTGGCCGGGGTGGAAGATGTGGTCGGGCATGGAGATGCCCCAGAAGCCAAGCTCCTCGATCTCGCGGACGGCCTTCTCGATCGCGGCCTTCTCGCCGCTGCGCGCGTCTTTAAGGAAGAGCGCGATGGGGATGCCCGTTACCAGTTTCATTGCTGGCCTCCTCGTGGGGAATGCTCCGGCGCGCCGCCGGACTGGGGCATGGTAGCGCCCTTAGGGATGGGGGCCAAGACTTCGACGGTCGTTGGCGGTAGGTGGGGGGAATCCGCAACGAGGCGCGAGGGGCGGCTCTACGCGAGGGGCGGCTCTAAGGGAGGGCGATTCGTGAATCGCCCCTACGGGAGCAAGGGCGGCGGGCGGGCTACGTTGACGTTGGCGCACCCCTTCCGGCCCCCCGCCCTCACCCCAACCCTCTCCCAGCGGGAGAGGGGGAAGACCGCCCCCCGGCCCTCTCTCAGTCTCCCCCACAAGGGGAGAGAGGTTTAAGGTGCTCTCCCTTTGGGGGAGAGTTAGGGTGATACCCCCCAGGGACGGGCGAGTCGCGACTCGCCCCTTGTATCTTGACGAGGGTGGCGGGCGGGCTACGTTGAGGTTGGCGCGCCTCTCCCTGCCCCCCGCCCTCACCCCAACCCTCTCCCAGCGGGAGCGGGGGAAGACCGCCCCCCGGCCCTCTCTCAGTCTCCCCCACAAGGGGAGAGAGGGTTAAGGTGCTCTCCCTTTGGGGGAGAGTTAGGGTGATACCCCCCAGGGACGGGCGAGTCGC
>DAOUKZ010000068.1:0-5132 GCA_034420775.1 Dehalococcoidia bacterium | reverse complement strand
ATCAGCGCGATCGACTTGTCCCGCGCCCCCTCGTCGAACCCGGGGAGGAAGATCATGCCGACCGCGAGGTCCTCGACGTTGAGGCGCTTCCCCTGCCGCGCGATCTCGCGGCGGAAGAAGGCGCGCGGGATCTGTGTCATCAGCCCCGCGCCGTCGCCGGTCTTGGCGTCGGCCGACACCGCGCCCCGGTGCGTGACGTTGCACACCGACTCGATGCCCTTGCGGAGCGTGGCGTGGCTCTGCCGCCCGCTGACGTCGGCCACGAAACCGACGCCGCAAGCATCGTGCTCGAACCGCGGATCGTAGAGCAGTCCGCGGTCGCGCGCCTCCCTCTGTGCCTTCGTCAACATTCCCATAGACCGGTCGCTATCGTTCCGTTAGAGAACGGGCAGGTACCTGCGGCGCTCATACTCGTGGACGCGCCCGCGGTACTCCTCCCATTCGTTCTGCTTGTTGCGGAGAACGCTCTCGAAAACGTGGTCGCCCAACGCCTCGCGCACCAGCCCGCTCTCCGAAGCGGCTTCGACCGCCTCCATGAGGTTGGTCGGCAGCGATTCCACGGGCCCGCGTTGGCCGGCGGAGGCGTCATCGGACGGCGGAGGCAACTCCAGCTTCCGCTCCACCCCGTCGAGCCCGGCGGCGAGCAGCACGCTGAACGTCAGATAAGGATTGGCCGCCGAGTCCGGCGCGCGGTACTCGACCCGCGTGCTCTCCCCGCGCCCCGGGCGGTAGTCGGGAATCCGTACCAGGTCGGAGCGGCTGCGCTTCGCCCACGTCAGGTTCACCGGTGCCTCGAATCCGGGCACAAGACGCTTGTACGAGTTCACCCACTGGTTCGTCACCACGGATATCTCCCGGGCGTGCGCCAGTTGGCCGGCCACGAAGTGCTTGGCCATGTCCGACAGATGGTACTCGTCGCCCTTCCCGTAAAACGCGTTCGCCTCGCCCTGGAACAGCGACTGCGAGACGTGCATCCCGCTGCCGTTCACCCCATTCATGGGCTTCGGCATGAACGTGGCG
Source organism: Dehalococcoidia bacterium (assembly GCA_034420775.1). Lineage (GTDB taxonomy): Bacteria > Chloroflexota > Dehalococcoidia > SHYB01 > SHYB01 > DAOUKH01. The sequence continues at coordinate 4,112 of DAOUKZ010000068.1, read as the reverse complement.
TAGACTCCGCGGCTGGTGGCGACTTCCTTCACCGCCAGGCGGTAGGTCATCACCGCGTCGGCCATGGTCAGCGCGTCGCCGTAGCGTAGGTCGATCTCGTGTTGGCTGGGCGCCACCTCGTGGTGGCTGTACTCCACCGGCAGGCCCATCTGCTCCAGCGTGAGCACCGTCTCACGGCGCAGCTCCGACCCCACGTCCAGCGACGTTTGGTCGAAGTAGCCGCTGTGGTCCAGCACCTGCGTCGACTCGTTGTCCTTGAAGTAGAAGAACTCGATCTCAAGGCCGATGTAGTAGGTGTAACCGAGGTCGGAGGCACGGCGCAGGTTGCGCTGGAGCACCTGCCGGGGGTCGCCCTCGAACGGCTCGCCGTCCGGCGTGAGCACGTCGCAGAACATCTTGGCGACCGCGTTCTGGCGGGGACGCCACGGGAGCAGCGTGAAGGTCGTCGGGTCGGGAAGGGCGATCAGGTCGCTTTCGGCCGGGTCCCACCTATCGCTGCCGTCGGGGTCGGAACGGGCGAAACCCTCGATCGACGAGCCGTCGAACGGCTTGCCGCGTTCCAGCGCCTCGCGCAGCTCCTCGGCGGTGATGGCGAAGCCCTTCAGACCGCCCAGGATGTCGGTGAACCAGAGGCGAATGAACTTGACGTCGTGCTCCTTCGTCGAGTGGAGAACGAACTCGATCGCCTCTTTTCGCTCCCTAGCCTGCACCACTTCCCATCCTCTCCAGACCCGGGATTCTCCGGTGCGGGACGCCCGTCCAGTCGCCGCCTCACCGCGGCCCCTGACGCCCGCAGCCCGGCCCCCGGCCGCCCGGCGCCTTCTAAAGAAACCGCCGAAAGTGGGGCCGGAGGTGAAATGTGACTATATGAGATTGTGAAGAAAATGTCAAAGCCTTTTTCGCCCGATTACTTCTGTTGGGCCGCCGCACCGCGGCCTCGCGCCGCTCGTTGACCCGCGCTCCCCCGCGATATAGAATCGGGGGCGCGGCGAGCCGCGGGGAGGTGCGAGAACGATGGATTCCAGCCTGATCGGGAAGGTCGAAAAGGCGAAGCGTTACGCGAGAGAGCGGGAGAGAATAAGCTTCAGCCGATTCACCCTCCGATTTACAGGCGACCATCGCACCCACGAGCTGAGCTTCCGCGAAGGCGTCTTCCGCTGCACCTGCGACTACTTCTCGAAGCACCACGCGTGCAGCCACAGCATGGCCATGGAGCGCATCCTGGAAGGCATGCTGCCCGGCAAGATCGAGCCGCTCGAAGCCGCCGCCATGTAGACGGGTCCTACTCGGGCCGGGTCATCACCACGCAGGCGTTCTGCCCGCCGAATCCGAAGCTGTTCGTCATCGCCGCCCGCACGTCCCGCCTGCGCGCCTCGTTCGGCACGTAGTCGAGGTCGCAGTCGGGGTCCGGCTCTTCCTGGTTGATCGTCGGATGCATCACCCCGTCGACGATGGTCATCGCCGTCGCGATCGCCTCCATCCCGCCGGCGCCGCCGAGCGCGTGCCCCAGCATCGACTTCGTCGAGCTCACCGCCACGCCTTGGGCGGCCTCGCCGAAGAGCCGTTTGATCGCCACCGTCTCGATGCGGTCGTTCAGCGGCGTCGAGGTGCCGTGCGCGTTGATGTAGTCGATCTCGTGGGGCGCGAGTCCGGCGTCCTCGACCGCGAGTTTCATCGCGCGCATCGCGCCGGAGCCGTCTTCGTCGGGGTGGACGACGTGATAGGCATCTGACGTCGCGCCGTAGCCGGCGATCTCAACGAGCGGCTCCGCGCCCCGCTCGCGGGCGTGGGCCAGGCTCTCTAGGATGAGTATGCCCGCCCCTTCCGCCGGTACGAAGCCGTCCCTCTTCGCGTCGAAGGGGCGGCTCGCCCGCTCCGGCTCGTCGTTGAACGACGTCGAGAGCGCCCGCATGACCGCGAAGCCGCCAAGCCCGAGCTGGCTGATGCCCGCCTCGACGCCGCCGGTGACGACGACGTCCGCCGCGCCGCGCCGCACCATCTCGGCGGCCTCGCCGATGGCCTGCGTCCCCGCCGCGCAGGCGGTCACGATCGTGGAGTTCGGTCCGCGGAGACCGTAGGTGAGAGCCACTTGGGAGGCGGCGATGTTGGGCAGCGTCATCGGGAAGAAGAACGGGCTCATCCGCATGCCGCCCTTCGCCACGAGCGTCCGCGCGCCGTCCTCGATCTCCGGGTAGCCGCCGTTGCCGTTGCCGAGCACGACGCCGATGCGGTCGAGGTCCTCCGACGCTAGGTCGAGCCGCGCCTGCTCGATCGCCTCCCGCGCCGCCACGATGGCGAACTGCACGAACCGCGCCATCCGCCGGGCGGCCTTGGCGTCCAGGTAGTCCGACGCCTTGTAGTCCGTGACCTCGCCGCCGACCGTGCAGGAGTAACCCGTGGGGTCGCACAGCGACAGCCGGGCGATGCCCGACCGTCCCTCCTTCAGCGCCTCCCACGTGGCCGAGACGCCGACGCCGGCCGGCGTCAAAGCGCCCAGCCCGGTCGCCACGACCCGCCTTGCCTCGTCCCGCTCCCGCACGTCGGCCCCTTGCTCCCTTCTCAAGGAAGGGGTTGCAGCGAGGGCTCCCCTACGGCGTAGATCTCGGGGCTGATTCCCAGGAGGTGCTCCCGAGCCTCCGCCGCGGCGAACAGTGAGCCCGTCACCACGATCACGTCCCCGGGGCGGGCGATTTGGCGCGCCGCGTCGATTCCGGCGGCGACGCCGTCCGCCTCCTCGGCCTCCACGCCGCACCGGGAGAACGCTGCCAGAATAGCACGCGGCGGGGCGGATTTGGGATGCCTGGACTGAACTGCGAGGACGTGGCGGGGCAGGGGGGCGATCTCGGCGACCATGCCGTCGAGGTCCTTCGAGCGGTTGGCGCCAAATATGAGGAGGACGTGTTCGCTCGCAACGTGCTCGCTGAGCGAGTTCTTGAAGGAGCGCATGGAGAACGGGTTGTGGGCGCCGTCGATCAGGACTACAGGGTTGCCGGGGAGGGTTTCCATGCGGGCGGGCCAGCGGACGGAAGCGATGCCGTCCGCAATTGCGGCGGGGTTGAGGGGGAGTCCGGCGCCGGTTAGGGCCTCGCAGAGGCCGACTGCGCCGGCCGCGTTCTCCGCTTGGTGGCGGCCGGCGAGGGGGACGCGCAGGTCGTAGCGGCGCGAGGGGGTGGCGACGGCGACGCGCTGCATGGCGCCGCCGTCGAGGGTTCGTTCAAATGTGATGTCGCGGGCGACGAGGCGGAGGGGGGCGCCGGCGCGTTCGGCGGCGCGCTCGACGACGGCGAGGGCGTCCGGGGGCTGGGGGGCGCTGACCGCGGGGACGCCGGGCTTGATGATGGCGGCCTTCTCGGCGGCGATCTGGGGCAGGGTGCCGCCGAGGACGTCGACGTGGTCGAGGCTGAGGCTGGTGATGGCGCAGGCGGCGGGGGCGACGACGTTGGTGGCGTCGAGGCGGCCGCCGAGGCCGACTTCGATCACGCCGAGGCCGACGCGCTGTTCCGCGAAGTGGCGGAACGCGAGCGCCGTGAGCGCTTCGAAGGTGGTGACGCGGCCCGATTTCGTGAGCGTCGTGAGCGCCATGAGCGCGTTGACCTCGGCGATGGCGGGCTGGAGGACGGCGACGGTCTCGACGAAGGCGGCCTCGGAGATCGGCTCGCCGTCGACTTGGATGCGCTCGCGGATGGTGTGGAGGTGCGGCGAGGTGTAGAGGCCGACCTTGAGGCCGGCGGCCTGGGCGGCGGCGGCGGTCATGGCGCAGACGCTGCCCTTGCCCTTGGTGCCGGCGACGTGCGCGGTGGGGTAGCGGAGATGGGGGTCGCCGAGGCGGCGCAACAGTTCGTTAACGCGCGTGAGGTTGAAGTCGCGGTAGCGCAGCTTCTCGGGGCTCTCGACTTCGAAGTTGGCGAAGCCGAGGAGGTAGTCGACTGCTTGGCGGTAGTCCATGGGCGGCGGACATTTTAGCAAAGGGGGGTCGGGTCTGGCCTCTCCCCCCTTGTGGGGTGTATAGACCGGGGACATCATTAACGGGTGTTCGGAGACATGGTTTACACCTGCTGCTGGCAAATGAAGCAGCAGGAGGTGGACTATTCCTTGGCAGGAGGCATCCGCGG
>DAOUKZ010000067.1:0-27481 GCA_034420775.1 Dehalococcoidia bacterium | reverse complement strand
GGGAGTACAACATCAAGGACAACGTCGAGGGGGCGCACTGGGACGTGAGTCTGGCGCGGCAGAGCGGCTTCCCCGACGCCTACGACTTCGGCTGCATGCGCACGGCGTGGGCGGCGCACCTCCTCACCGACTGGGCCGGCGACCACGGCCGCATCCGGCGCCTGGAAGTCCAGATACGCCGCCCGAACATCGTCGGCGACACGCAGTGGTTCCGGGGGCGGGTGACGTCGAAGGGCCGCGGCGACGCCGCCAGGGGCGAGGCGCCGGTCGAGGTCGAGCTCTGGGCCGACAACCAGCGCGGCGAGACGACGACAGTGGGGTCGGCGACGGTGTTGTTACCGCGGAGAACCTAGCCGAGCAGCGACTAGGACTGCTCGGCGAAGACTTCGCGGGCCATCTGCATGGCGTTGGCCGCGGTGGGCCAGCCGGAGTAGAAGGCGAGCTGGAGCCAGACTTCGCCGAGCTCTTCCTTCGTGAGGCCGTTGCGCAAGGCGCGGCGGATGTGCCGTTTGAGCTGGTCGCCGCGGTACTGGGCGGTGAGCGCGGAGACGACGACGATGCTGCGCTCGCGCGGCGAGAGGATGGGGCGCTCCCAGACGTCGCCGAAGAGTAGGTCGTCGGTGATGTCGCGGAACTTCGGGCTGATGTCGGAGCGGTCGGGCCTTTCCTGCGTGGTCATGGTTTCCTCCCAAGATTCCCCTGAGCGGGGTCGTTGCCGTGAGCCCGGTTGGGCCCACGGACGGGGGTCATTATGATGGCGGGGCCGCTCCAGGCAAGGAGGACGCCATGGCCCGCGACTACCAGGTCGTTTCGGTTGGAACGCACGTCAACCCGCTCCCCTCGATGTGGGCGGAGCGCATCGCCCCGGAGTACCGCGACCGCGCTCCCAGGCCGGTGCGCAGGAAGGACCCTGAGCTTGGCGAAGTCGAGACGGTCCTGTTCGAGGGGACGGAGCAACGCTTCAACCTGGTGTCCGCCGACGCGGGGCGGCCCTCGCCGGAGGTCGTGCGCGAGGGGCGGATGTTCTCGGACGGTCTGCGGGGCGGTTGGGACCCGGCGGCGCGGCTGCTCGACCAGGACAGGGACGGCGTCGACGCCGACGTGATCTTCGACGGCGTCACGCCGCTCTCCACGCCCGACCTCGGGCTCAAGCACGCGATGATCCGGGCGTACAACGATTGGCTCGCGGACTACTGCGCTACCGCGCCGGACCGGCTGGTGGGGATCGCCTACCTGCCGGTCTGGGACGCGGAGCTAGCGGTGGCGGAGGCGCGGCGGGCGCGAAGGCTGGGGCTGCGCGGCGCGCTCGTCCCGACTATTCCAGGGCGCGAGACGCCGTACGCGATGCCGTCGGAGCACCAGTACAACAGCCCATTCTGGGACCCGCTGTGGAATGCGCTGGAAGAGCTGGAGATGCCGGCGCACATCCACGTCGACGGCGGGCCGCTGGCGAAGGAGTTCGCCGGCGACACGATCGTCCTCATGAGCGTGAACAAGACGATGATGTGCGAGCCGATCACCATCCTCACCTGCTGCGGCGTGCTCGAACGGCATCCGAAGCTCAAGTTCGTGAGCGTGGAGAGCGGCGTGGGGTGGATGGCGTGGTTCGTGCCCTGGCTCGACCTCGTCTTCGAACGCCACCGCTATTACACGGGGTACGCGCTGAAGGAGCCGCCGAGCTACTACTTCCACCGCCAGGTCTACGGGACGTACATTCAGGACGTGGTGGGGGTGCGCACCCGCGACGTGACGGGCGTGGGCAACATCATGTGGGGCAACGACTATCCCCATGTCGACGGCATCTGGCCCGACTCGCAGGCGTCCATCGAGGAGCACATGGCCGGGGTCCCGGCCGACGAGCGGCACGCCATCCTGGCGGGGAACGCGATCGATCTGTACGGGCTGGGGTAGGTTTGCATCTTGACATCAAATAGTTTTATGCGATGATGCCTACATGAGAACCACTTTGACACTGGACGACGACATAGCCGACTTTCTTCAACAGCAGTCGCGGCTCCTCAGTAAGCCCTTCAAGCAGGTCGTGAATGAGACGCTGCGACGCGGGATGTCACCCGCCATCGGAGAGCGGCCAAGGCCCGAATACCGCGTCACCCCGAACCGGAGCGGGCTCGCTCCCGGAGTTGACCCACTGCGATTGAACCAGCTCAACGATCAGCTTGAGGCCGAAGATTTCGCCGGCCCGAGTGCGAGTTGATCATCCCCGACATCAACCTGCTGGTCTACGCCCACAACGACGGGGCACCATTCCACGACTCGGCGAGAGATTGGTGGGAGGGCTTGGTCAACGGGGTGGAGAGAGTTGGCATCCCTTGGGCTGTATCAACGGGCTTCATTAGGCTGATGACCCATCCCAGAGTGCTTATCCGCCCGGCAACCCCTGCCGAGGCAGTCGACTACGTGCAGCAATGGTTCCGGTTTCCCCACATCGCGCCGATAAACCCCAGCCCCGACCACCTAGAGCATATGCGGCGGAACCTCTCCGACGCCGGGGTCGGCGGCAATCTGGTGGGCGACTCCCACATCGCCGCGCTCGCCATGGAGTACCAGGCGGAGGTCCACTCCAACGATGCCGACTTCAGCCGCTTCACCGGCCTGCGGTGGCGCAATCCCCTCTGACTGAGCCTGACTGTGGCCCGCGCCCGGTCAGGCGGGGGCGGGGGCGGGCGCGGGGGCCAGGACTTCGCCGCGGGTGTAGAGGCGGCGGAGTGGGACGTGGCCGAAACTGACGGCCACGATGCCGAGGAAGGCAAGTGCGGCGATGGCGAGCAGCAGCGTTGGGCCGACACTGTCGGCCAGGTAGCCGTTGATAAGGTTGAACAGGGCCATGACGCCGCCAAGGGAGACCATGTAGACGCTCATGGCGCGGCCCCGGATTGCGTCGGGGATGATCTCTTGAAGGAAGGCGGCGTTGAGCGCCATGTAGGAGGCCTGAGAGGCTCCCATGAAGAACGCGCCGGCCAGCGCGGGCGCCAGATCGGTAGAGAAGGCCAGCCCCAGGGGGCTGATGCCGCTCACGACGCCGGTGACGAAGAGCCAGCGCCCCCGCGCGGCGCCGCCCACGAGGCCGGAGAGCGCCATCACCCCGATAAGGGAGCCGCCGCCTACCGCCATCATCAGGTAGCTGAAGCCGCCATCGGCGTTGAGCCGGTCTTCGGAGAGCACGGGGAGCAGGGACTCGAAGGACATCGTCAGCGAGCAGTGGAAGAAGACGACGATCAGGAGCGGCCGGATGAACGGGTGCCCCATGACGTAGCGCAGGCCCGCGGTGAAGTTTCGCAGCCCGCTCTCTCCCGCCGCCATCTCTCCTTTCGAGGTCGACTGTATGCGGGTGCTGGAAAGCCAGGCGACGGCATAGAAGGCGGAGCAGATGGCGAAGGCCGGACCAGGGGCGTCGGAGACGAGCAGCCCGGCGACGAAGCCGGCCCCGATCAGCCGCGATCCGTGAATCGTCGCCAAGTTCAACGCGACGGCATTGAGGATGTGCCTCGTGGGCACGAGGTTGGGCAGCAGTGCTTGGGTCACCGACATCTGCGCGGCGCGCACGCTGCCGTTGAAGAAGCCCAGCACGACGAGCTGCCAAGGCTCGATGACGTCGGTGAGCACCAAGGCCGCGAGCAGCACGTTGTGGGCGAGCTGCAGCGAGTAGACGTAGCCGAGAAGCCGCCTGCGCTGAAACATGTCGGCGAGGAAGCCCGAGACCGGCGGTACGAGAAAGAGCGGAATCATCGCCGCGAAGGTCGTGAGGCCGACCCATGTCGAAGAGCCGTCGGTGAGGTCGTAGACGAGCCAGCCTCGGGCCACGATGAGCGCCCACGCCGCGGCGCTCGCCGAGAGGCTGCTCGTCCACAGGTAGCGGTAGTCCCTGTACCGCAGCGAGGGCAGGAAGCGGTCCACGAAGCCTTGCGGGGCGGTCTCCTGCATATCCGCCGCACCTTACCGCCTCCACCCTGAAAGCGCCACCGTGGGTATACTGGCGAGCGGGCCGGCGCGTAGTCCGCCGGGGAGGACAGAATTGGACCACGCCGCGCTGCTCGACGGCCTCGTCGATCCCGGCCGGGTGCGCCGGACGGTGCCCGACCCCATCATCCGGGGCGTGACCTACAAGACCGTCCGCATCCCTGCCGAGCTGAAGCAGACCGAGCCGATCACGCTGGTCCAGGTCGAGAGCGCGGCAGAAGTCGCCGCCATCCTGAAGCGGGCGAACGAGGCGCGTACGCCGGTCTACGTGCGGCAGGGGACGGGCTGGGTAGCCCTCGACATCACGCGGCCGGAGCCGCCGGGGGCGCTGGTGCTCGACCTGCGGCGCCTGAACTGGATACGTCCCTCGCTCGACTCGGGCTACGTCGAGATCGGTCCGGCGGTGTCTGAGCAGGCACTGAACGCGGCGCTGGCCCCGCACGGCTTCGGCTACCCCGAGTTCGTGGGGCCGGTGACGTGGGGCGGCCTAGCGAGCATGAACACCAGCGGCCGCTCCGTCGACCCGCACACGGGCAAGCCGGGGGACTACCTGATGGGCCTCGAAGTCGTGCTGCCGACGGGCGAGATCATCGAGACCGGCACCCGGTCGCACCGCCGCCCCTGCGGCGTCGACCTCACCTGGCTCTTCGCCGGCTTCCAGGCGATGGCCGGGGTCATCACCAACCTCCGCCTGCGCCTCGTCCCGGCGCCGCGGAACACCCGTTGGGGCGCCGCCTTCCTTCCCTCCGTCGAGGCGGCAGGGAGGACCGTCGGTCAACTCTACCGGCGGGGCGTGCCTCCGCCCCGACTCATGGAGCTGCTCGACCAGCAGTTCCTCGAGCTCGGCGGCTTCGACAACCCCTCTTCGAGCGTGGTGGTGCTGATCGGGACGGACGGCTTCACCGCCGAGGAGGCCGAGGCGAAACTCGATGCGATCTTCGAGATCGCGCGCGAGCAAGGCGCGTCGCGGACGGAGGCGATGACGCCCGATGAGTTCGAGGGGTTCATGAGCTTCCGCGACGATCAGAGCGGCGGCGGCGGAACGAACCTCATCGAGGAGCTCAGCCTCTTCCCCCTCTTCGGCGGGGTTATGGACGGCCCCCTCGACGCGATGGTGCCGTGCATGGAGGCGGCGGGCCGCATGATCGAGGAGGTCCGCGCCGAGGAGCCGGGTCTCTACGGCGTCCGGATCGGGCACATCGGGGCGGGGACGTTCCACCCCGTCTTCTTCGCCCCCGACTCGTGGGACTTCGACCGAATGCGCTCGCTCGCGAAGAAGATCCGGGCGCGGATGGTCGCGCTCCAGCAAGAGTTCGGCTGCACCACCGGCGAGCAGGGCATCTTTCCCCAGCACTACGAGTGGTTCCAGCGTTACTACGGCCCCGAGTACACCGCGGCGGCGGCCCGCGTCCGCGACGCCCTCGACCCTCACGGAGTCTTAAACCCGGCGCGCTTCCAGCGCCCCGCCTACAACGGCTGAAGGCGGCGGCCGGGTCTATAATCGTCGAGACCCGCGACGCGCCGAGGTGGCGGAACGGCAGACGCGACGGACTTAAAATCCGTTGGGGCAACCCATGTGGGTTCGACTCCCACCCTCGGCACCATACTATGTTCTACTGCGGTCTATCCGCGTCTCGTGGGAGGCTTGGAGAGCCTTTGCGTGGGCTGTGGAGATGTAGGCCGGACCTCCAGCCCCGCACCCACGGCACCGCCACTAGGCTAGCGGACCGTGTCGAACTCCGGTTCCAGAAGCCCTACGGACCATTCATCGTCGGCTTGGATGGCGAGAACGTAGAGGCCGTAGGGAACGTCGCCGGCGTGCGTGTCCGCGACGGTTGGGCCGTAGACGGTTAGGGCCGTCCTTTTGTTCCGGAACGGGACGTGCTGGGGCGGTATCAGAGGGACTTCCATCCCATCGGCCGCGATAAGCCGCGCCTCGAAGTTGGCTCCGGCGTGGGCCGTCCTGAAGACGAAATCGCTCTGGGATTCGGTCGCGCTCGCCAAGGAAAACGGCCCAACGACTTGATCGCCCCTTCCCTCCGCCCACCTGATCGGAGGTGACTCAAAGTCGGGGAGCCCGAACCTTATCTCCCAAGGACCGAAGGCCTCGACGTGAAGGTCAAGCTTTGAGATCGGGTTTCCATCGAGCAAGCCGTCGTTGTAGGAAAGCGCGCGGAGGCCTCGGTAGGGGCCGATCAGGGCATCGGGCGTCAGCCTCCAGCCGAATTGATCGAAGACGTCTTCAAGCACCGCCTCGAATGCGCTCCAGCCTCGAAAGTCGACCGCGAAGAGAATTGGCGCGCTCGGCACCTCGGCGTGGGGGAAGGCGTACTCGAACTCCCCGTCCCCAACGCCGCCGTAGACCTCGAGTGTCCGCTTGAACGGTATCTCCCCCCTCGGCGCGGCCATCGGTTCGGGCGCCGATACCGGTCCGGACACCGGCTCAAGCAACCTTATGGTCCATTCACCGTCGGCGTGGACCTCAAGCACGTAGTCGTCATACGTCAAGCCGTCTGGGCCCCTGTCGGGATTCGGGGGAGCAAAGACGTTCACCGTCCGTCGACTGTTCTCAAAGGGCGCGACCTGCCGCGGCACGAGCGGGGCCGCCGACCCGTCGGAGGCTATGAGGCGCGCCTCGAATTCGTGGCCCCGGTGGGTAATCTCGAAGACGAAATCAGTGACAAAGGGATTCCAGGTCCTTAAGGCAAACGGCCCAACCACCTGGTCCCCGCTCCCACTTGCCGACGTGATCGAGGGCGAGCTGAAGTCGGGAAGCCCGACCTCCACCTGCCAGGAGCCGTCGCCCTCGGCTCGAATCCTGAAGGCATGGACTTCTTCTTCCTGGCCCTCGAAGACGCCGTCCCTGTAGACCATTGCGCGGACGCCCTCGTAGGGGCCGTGCAGGCGGTTAGGCGCCAGACTCCGCTCGTACTCCTCGCCGGCGGCATCGATCAGGAAGACTCTAAAGTCATCCGTCCCTGAGTACTTCACGTCGAAGAGCACCGGCGACCCGGTCGTGAGGGGGTACCTGAAAGACGGTTGCTGGTTGGTGGGGCGCTCGCTCGAATACGTCCCGAGCACCTGCGTCATCGGCACAGGCCTTGTCGGCGCCGCTGTGGCCGTCGGCGCGGGCGCCGGAGTCGCCGTCGCCGTTGGTATCGGGGTGGGAGTGGGCACAGGCGCGGCTGTGGCCGTCGGCACGGGCGTCGGAGTCGCCGTCGCTGTTGGTACCGGGGTGGGAGTGGGCGCAGGGGTGGGCGTGGCTGTCGGCAACGGTGGCGGAGTGGTCGTTGGCGCCGGGAAGGGTGTGGGCGCCGGCGTGGGTGCGGCCATTGCTACTAGCATCGGGGTGGGCCTTGCGGTTAGCGTGGGCGCCGCGGTGACCGTCGCAACGGGCGCCTGGGCCTGCCGCGACGGGGCTGGGGACAGCGTCAGTGTCGGTGCCAGCGTGGCCGGGGCGGCGGGCGCGGGTGTGGATGCGGCCCGCGCGTCCCGCGGCAGTGTCGGCGTGGGTGTGGCTGTCGGTAATGCCGTGGGCGCCTGCGACGGCTTGGGTGTGGGCGCAAGAGTCGGCGTGGCGGTCGGCAGCGGCACCCGTGAGGCCTTGAGGTCTTGACCGCCGCAAGCAGCGCCGACCGCGGCGGCGGCGAACACCGTGAGAAGGAGCGCCGCTAAACGAACTCGCTTTCTCATCGCTTTTGAAAAGAGGGCTGCGTAGGAGTGCCAAGGTCTTCTTGCGTCAGGCCCGTCTGGGGCTCCGCCATCCCTGGCAGAGGCGCTCGGAGCTCGGACAATCTCGTCCCCACGGCGAAGGCAGGTCCTTGGTTTCGAGAGCCGGTCTTCTCGCCTAGCCGCTACTCCGGACCCGCGCGCCCGCGGCGGGCAAGTAGCACGTACAGCGTGGCCACACCGACGATTCCGACCAGGACGGCGGCCGCGATGGCGAACGGCCATGCCCATGGGTAACGCTCATCGTCCACCTCCGCCGGCGCGGCCGGTGTGGGCGTCGCCGTGGGCGTGGCCGTTGGGACCAGCGTAGCGGTTGGGGTAGCCGTCGGCGTAGCGGTTGGGACCGCCGTCGGCGTGGCGGTCGCGGTAGCCGTCGGCGTGGGCGTGGGCGCTGGCGTGGGGGTCGGGGTCGCCGTCGGCGTCGGAACCAATGTGGAGGTCGGCACGGGTGTGGGTGATGGAGTCGCCGTCGGCGTGGGCGTTGGTACCGGTGTGGCGGTTGGGGTAGGCGTCGGCGTCGGGACCGGTGTGGCGGTCGGGGTCGCCGTCGGCGTGGGCGTGGGCGCCGGCCCGACCCGTAGACTCGTTTGGCCGCCGACTTGCTCCTCGGCCTTGTTCTGATCCAGCAAGACGCCGGAGAAGCTGTAGACCCCCTCGGCATCGGGCGCCATTGCCGTGTAGGTGAACTGCTCATCTCCCAAGAGCGTGAACCTGACCGTCTCAGCCTCCGCGTTCACCGCGGCGGACGGCAGGCTAGAGCCTACGAAGCGGAATCCCTCCGGCAGCGTCTCCACCACCTGGGCGAAGGCGCCATAGTCTTGGGCCGTAATCGTCACCTGAAGCTGGCCACCCGGCGCTACCCACGGCGACGAAAACGCGCGCGCGGCGCTGTGCTCACCGGCCTCGACGCCGCCCGGCTGGGTGAGGCCCGCTCCCCAAAGGGCAGCCCCCACCATGATCAATAGTGCCAGCGGCACCCTTGCGATCCTGCTCAAGACGCGTTCCCTCCGCTCATGCCGCGCACCGGGGACTGGAAGTAGAGAATGACGATGGCGATCGCCTCATCCCGGTCGATGGCGCCGCCGAAGTAGTCGGCGACCGCCGCGAGGACTTCATCGAGGTCGATCGTTTCATCGCCGTTGACGTCATAGTCGTCGGCGGCGCCGGCCAGGACCACGTCGGTGACCAGGATGGTGACCTTAATGGTGGCCGTTTTCCCGTTGGAGGTCCTGGCCGTCACCTCAACCGTGTACTCGGTCCGGCCGCTCTCGTAGTTGAGGACCGCCCCCGGGGCGACGCGGATCTGTCCCGTCAGCGCATCGATGGCGAACAGGGCGGCGTCGGGCCCCGACAGGGAGTACACAATCGGCCCGCCCGCGGGCTCCTGCGCCGACACCGGCGCGCCCACGTTCCCCCGAGGCTGCGTGTTCTCGCTCACGGTGCGCTGGGTCTGCGCTCCGTCCCGGAAAATGGGCATCGAGATCACGGGGGCAGGGGCAGGGACGCCGCCGCCACCGCCACCGCCGCCGCCGCCGGGTGGCGGAGTGCTGGGAGTGGTTGGCGTGGGGGGCGGAGGAGGTGGCGGAGGAGGCCTTGGAGCGCGGACGTCTATGGTTACGTCGATCGTGCCGTCCGCGCTTGTGGAGGGGTTGTAGGCGGCGTCGAAGCTGTCGTGGACCTCCACCGTCACGGTGTAGGTGTCCTTCACGTCGCGGTCGAGGACGACTTTCGTCCGCAGCTGGCCGGTGACCGGATCGATGTCGAAGGCATCCGCGTCCGTCCCGATGAGCGAGTAAGTGAGGACGTCGTCCGTATCGGCATCGGTAGCCGTCACGCGGCCGCCGACAGACCGGCCTGCCGCCGTGCCCTCCTCGACGGAGCGCGTGGCCGTGGCATCTCTGAACTCGGGTGCGGCGTTCACTCCGGGGCGGACGTCGCCGATAGGCGATCCCAGCACGGCAGAAGCGGTCTTATTGCTGCCCCGGCGGTCCCAGTAGGAGGCGGTGGCGCGCAGGTACTGGTCGGCATCGTCGGCTCCCGCCGTGTAGGTGCTTGAGGTAGCTCCGCCGATGTCAACCCAGCCGCTCCTGCCATTGGGCGACCGCGCCCACTGCCAGGTCGTGTTCGTGATATTGCCGTCGTCGTCGGTGAGGGCGGCGCTGAACTGCGTCTGCACGTCCGCCCAACCGCGCGGCGGGGTGATGGTGACCGTTCCCGGCTCCTCGACGTCCGTCACGGTGACGGTCACGGGGAGCATTCCCGACAGGTTTCCGTCTTCGTCGTCGTCGGTGGCCGTGATGGTCACGGAGTGCGTCGCGCCGTCTTCGAAGCTGGGTGGCTCGGAGAAGTACAGCCGCCCCCGATCGGAGACCCAGAAGCGGTCGTTGTCGACCGACCAGGTGAGTGTGTCGCGTTCCGGGTCCGTGCCGGTGTACGTGGCCACGACGGCGTTGGTGTTCTCCTGTACGGACGGGGCGGCATCGCCGGTGACCACGGGGGCCTCGTTGACGTTCGTCACGGTGACGGTCACGTTAATCCGGGCGTCGATCGCGTCGCTGTCGTCGTCGCCGTTCTGGTCCCTGCCGTCGGTGACCTCCACGGTGATGCGGTGGGTACGCTTACCCTCGAAGTCCAGCGTGACGCCCGACGCCAGCCGCAGCTGGCCGGTGCCGGCATCGATGGTGAACGAAGCGGCATCCGTCCCGGTGAGGGAGTAGGCGAGAGGATCGTTGACGGCCGAGTCGCCGGCGTTCACGTCGGTGGCGGCTACGGGGTCGCCGATGGGGTCGCCGGCGCCGGCGTCCTCCGGCACCTCGCGGCGGCCGTCCTCCGTGGAGGGGAATACGGGCGGCGAGTTGACCGGCGGCGGCTGGCCGACGCGCGGCGATACGGCCAGCGCGGTCTTGTTCTGTCCGTGGCCGTCGCTATAGGAGGCCGTCGCGCGGATGAACATGCCCGCGTCGCCCTCCAGCGTTGGCGTATAGCTTGCCGACGTCGCGATGTTGACCCAGTTGGTGCTGCCGTTGGGCGAGCGCGCCCACTGCCAGGTGACGCCGGTGGGTCCGTCGTCGTCCTCGAGCGAGGCGGTGACTTCGACGCGCGCCTGAATCGTCCCCGTGAGTGTGGAGAGCGTGACCTCTCCCGGCTCGTCCACGTTCTCTACGGTGATGGTGACATCCTGAGTGTCGTCGATGGTGGTGGACGTGTTGCCGGCGCCGTCCCGTCCATCGTGGACCTCGACGGTGACGCTGTAGCTGGGCTTTGTCTCGAAGTCCAGGGCGTCTTTCGTCCGGAGCTGGCCGGTGCTCGCCACGATGGTGAAGGCGGCGGCGTCCACGCCGGTCAGCGTGTAGGTCAGCGCGTGCCGCTCCGGGTCCACCGCAGCCACGGGCGCGCCGATGTTCCGGCCCGCCGGCGTGTTCTCGGCGACGGTGCGTTGGCCGGTCTCGGTGGACGGGAAGAGGGGGCGCCGGTTCGCGCTGGGGACAACTCCCGCGACCGCGTCGGCGCTCTTGCCCGAGCCGCGCCTGTCCGTGTAGGTGACGCGGGCTTCCAGATAGGAATCTTCATCGTCTTCATCCGGGGTGTAGCTGCTGGACATTGCGCCGGAGATGTTGACCCAGTTGGTACGGCCGTCGGGCGACCGCCGCCACTGCCACATCTCGCCGCTGATGCCGCCGTCGCTGTCCGTCAGGGTGGCGGTCTGCGTTACCCCGACCTCCGGCTCCTCCGGCGAGAAGGTGATGACGCCTGGCTCCTCCACGTCCCCCAGGATTATGCTGATACCCGCCGTTACATCGACCGAATCGTCGGGGTTGCCGTCGTCGTCCTTGCCGTCCGACAGGGTGACGGTAATGGCAAGGGCTGGTTTGGTCTCGAAGTCAAGCGCCTGGACGGCCCGGAGCCGTCCGCTTGAGGAGAGCTCGAACAGCTCGTGGTCGTCCTGCTCCAGCAAGGCGAACGTTATTGGGTCGTTATCACGGTCGGAGGCACTGAGCATGCCGACGTCGATGATTGCCGGGCCTTCCTCCACCAGGTAGGCCGTTTTCGTGAGCCGCGGGGGCACGTTGGCACGCGGGTCCGCGGTCACCGCGTCCGTTGCCGGGCTCGTGGCCATCTTGTTGCTGCCCCTGCGGTCCGTGTACGTGACTTGGACGCGCAATTGCCTGCCCGAGTCCGCCTCCTGCACGGTGTAGGTATAGCTTTCGTTCGCTGTTGACGCAGTCCGGGCAGTGGTCCAGCTCCCCCCGGAGCTACGTTGCACTACCCAGCTTGGGTCGTACCGGTCAAACTGGGTGCCTACCCCGTCCGGGTCATCGATGATGAAGGTCACCGTGTCATCCACAGCCGGGCTTTCGTCGCCCTCCTGGATGGACGCCGTGCCCTCCTCCTCGATGTCCGAAACGGTGACGGTGACGGGCAGCTCGGCGGTGCGGCGGGTTGAGCCGCTAGCGACGTCCCTGACGACGACCGTGAAGTTGTAGACGTTGTCGCCGTCGGAGTCCTCCGGCTCTTCATAGTTGGGCGTTTCCGCGAAGGTGACGGCGCCGGCGCTGTCGATGTCGAAGTCCCCGCTGTCCGTGCCGGTGAGCGACCAGGTCACCGAACCTTCTTCGTCGTCGCCGGTGTAGGTCGCTATGACCGCCCCATCGTAGGTGGTGTTCGCGTCGCTCTCGTCCAAGGTTATCGACGCGTCGGGAGTCCCCGTGAACTGCGGCTTTTCGTTGACGTTGGTGACGGTGATGACGACGGCGTATTCTTCGGCTTTCGCGTGGTTGTCTGTCGCGACGATGGTCACGCTGTACGTGTTGCCGTTGTCGTCGTCCTGCGGGTGCTCGAAGTTGGGCAGGGGGCCGACGTTCAGACTGTCGACCTGCTTGAACGTCAAGACGCCGGAGTTGGCGCCGAGATCCAAGTCGCCCGCGTCCGCGCCGGTCAGGGACCACGTGAAGGTGTCCCCGTCGTCGTAGTCCTCCGCGGTGAAGGTGTGGACATCGGGTCGAGTGCCCGTGGAGTCGTACTCGATCTCCATGTAGTTCTGCGGGGCATCGAAGTTCTCGTTGATGTCCGGCCGTTCGTTTTCGTCGGTGACGGTGACGGTGACGGGGTAGTCCCTGGTGTTGTTGGCCGTGTCGCGCGCCTTTACGATGATCTCGTATTCGTTGTCGTCGGCGGTGTGGCCCTCAACGCTGTTGACACGGTCGGTCGGCATCTCGAAATTCGGCCGGTTGTTGAAGGAGAGGACGCCGGACGAGCTGCCGATGGTGAAGTCGCTCGCGTCCGTTCCGGCCAGCGACCACGAGATGGTCTCGGTTTCCTCGTCGCGGGCGGTGTAGGTCTCGACTTCGAGCGCGTCGGAGGCGAGGTCCGTGCTGTCCACGTCGTATTCGATCTCGGCGAAGCTTGGGCTGTCGCTCCCGCTGGTGACCTGCGGCGTCTCGTTGACATTCGTGACGGTGACAATCACGTTGAAGGCACCGACGCTGTTGCTCGCACTCTGGCCGTCATCGGCCTCCACGGTGACTTTGTATTGGTTGTTGGCGAGCCCCGCGTTCATGGCGTCCTCCGCCAAGTCGGCGGGGTTCTCGAAGTCGGGCCGGATGCCGAACGACAGGACGCCGGAACTGTTGATCGAGAAGTGCGCCGCGTCGGTGCCGCTCACGTCCCAGCTCACCGTGTTGTCATCTTCGTCCGTGGCCGTGTAGGTGCCGATCTCGTAGTCCGCAGCGGTGAGGTCGCTGGAAGCGACGTCGAATTCGATCTCGGCGAAGTTCTCCGTGGCGTCCCCGCTGACCACCGGCCGGTCGTTCACGTCTTGGACGCTGACGGTGACGGGCCGTGTGACGTTCAGGTGATTGCTGCTGGCGCGGTTGTCGGGGATCCCGTTGTCGGTGACCTTCACCGTCACCTCGTAGTCGTTGTCCGTGTTGTCGTCATCCGCATCTTCGTAGTTGGGCGAGGAGCTGAACTTGAGCTCGTAACCGGTGTTGTCGGAGTTGGCCGTGAGGCTGAAGTCGCCCGCGTCGTCGCCCTCCAACGTCCACATCAGCGTCGTCGACGCGTCCACGTCGGAGGCCGCGTAGGTGGCGACGACGGTGGAGGCCGCCTGGTTCTCGTCGAAGTTGACGGAGGTGGGCCCGGAATCGAACGTGGGCGCCTCGTTGACGTTGGTGACGTTGATGGTGACCGCCAGCGTGGCATCGCTGGCGGTGTCGGCGTCGCCGTTCGTCGCTCCAAGGGTGTTGACCTTGCTGTCGCGCACGTTCACGGTCACGCTGTAGCTGGTCTTGCTCTCGAAGTTCAGGGCGCTGCTGGTCTGTATCCGACCGGCCGAGGTAATGCTGAAAGCCGACGCGTCCGTGCCCGTGAGCCAGTAGGTCAGGGTGTCGCCGGCATCCGGGTCGGTCGCCGTATAGGCGCTCCCAATGTCGGTGCTGGCAGCGGTGTTCTCCGCCACCGAGATCATGTTCGAGTGCCCGGTATTGAACGTGGGCGCCTCGTTGACGTTGGTGACGGTGACGGCGACGGCCTGCATGTCGGTCAGAGACCCGTCGGAGACCTTCACCGTCACGTTGTAGACGTTGTCGGTGCCATCGTCGGCGGGCGCCTCGAAGTTGGGCGCGGTGGCGAATCTGAGCTCGCCGTCCTGGTCGCTGTTCTTGGTGATGACAAAGTCGCCCGCGTCGGTGCCTTCCAACGTCCAGGTCAGCGTGGTCGAAGTGTCCGGGTCGGTCGCCCCGTAGGTCTGGAAGGTGGCGGACGTGTTCTCGGCGACGCTGACGGCGGCCGCCCCGGAATCGATGTCCGGCGCCTCGTTGACGTTGGTGACGTTGATGGTCACCGCGATGGTGTCGTCTATGGCGGTGTCGCTGTTGCCCGCTGAGTCCTTGCTGTCACGGACCCGTACAGTTACTGCATAACTGCCCTTGGTCTCGTGATCCAGTGTGACGCCGGTCTTGGTCTTGATCTGACCGGTCGAAGTGTCGATGTTGAAAGCGTTGGCGTCGCCGGAGCCCGAGGTGGTGTCGATCATCGAGTAGGTCAGCGTGTCGCCAGCGTTACTGTCCGTGGCCGCCACCGCGGTTCCAACGTTGGTGTCGGCCGAGGAGTTCTCAGCGACGGAGCGAGTCGTCGACGTGCCGTCATTGAACGTCGGATCGCTGTTGCCGGCGCCGATCTGACCGGTCGCGTCGCTCGTGTCGCTCTTTCCGGAGCCGTGGCCGTCCGTGTAGTTGATCTTGACCTTCAGGTATTTCCCGACATCCGCGGCCACCAGCGTGTAGGTAGACGACGTTCCATTGCTGGTGATGTCCGAGAACGTGCCGGTTTGCGAGTCCGCACGCATCCACTGGTAGGTCTGGCTGCTGATGGAACCGTCCGGGTCGGTCAGGTTGGCCGTCAGCGTCGAGCCGCCCGTCGTCGTGCCGGTAATCGACGCCGTCCCCGTCTCGTCCACGTTGGTGACGGTGACGTTAACGGTGACGGTGTCGTCGGGCGCCGCGTCAGCACCGCCGTTGTTTGCGTCGGTGTTGACCTTGTTGTCGCGCACACTGATGGTCACGGTGTAGACGTTGTTGGTATCGGAGTCAGCCGGAGACTCGTAGTTGGGCGAGCTGTTAAATGTGAGCTCGAACTCGTCGTTCGTGCCGCTTTTCAGCCCGATGCTGAGGTCTCCCGAGTCGTCGCCCGCCGTTGAAAAGAACAGCGAGTCCCCGTCCGGGTCCGACCCTGTGTACGTGGCGAGGACCGTCGTAGCGGACGTGTTCTCGGCCGTCGTAATGCTGGTCGTGGGGCTGGTGAGGGTGGGCGCCTCGTTGACGTCTTCCACCGTGACAGTGATGTCATGGGTGTCACTTTTGGCGGGACTGCCGTTGTCCGTGACCTTGATGCGTACGTAGTAGGTGTTGTCGGTAAGAACGTCAGAGGGCATCTCGTAGTCCGGCGCGGTGGTGAATGAGAGCGCGCCGGAACTACTGATCGTGAAGAGCGCTCCGTCTTCGTTCTCTTCTATAGTGGTGTCGGACTCCACCGACCACGTGTGCGTGTCCGACGTGTCATCGTCGGTAACGGTGTAGGTGCCGACGGTTGTGGTGTTCTCTTTGACTTCGGGTAAGGCAGAGCCGGAGATGTCGGGTTCGTCATTGACGTTGGTGATGTTGATGGTCACCACGACGCTGTCATCGATAGCGTTCGAATCGGCGGTGCCGTCGGGGCCCTCGCCGTCGCTGACGTACAACGTCACGACGTAGGAGTTCGTTGTCTCGAAGTCCGGGCTCAGCGCTGCTTTGGTCTGAAGCTGGCCGCTCGACGTGACGCCGAACCTGGTCTGGCTATAGGTGTCCAGCGAGTACGACAGTGTGTCGCCCGCATCCGCGTCCGTTGCGGTAACCGCAGCCCCGATGTTCGTCCCCGTCGCTACGTTCTCCGCCACGGACCGGGTTGCTGTGGCGGACGCGAACGCGGGCTGGTTGGTGGTCGCCCCCGTGAAGTTGGTCACTGCTTGAGCACTAAGCCCCGCAGCGGCATGCCCGCCCGCGTCCTGCAACGGGTTCGTCGTCGGCACCGTGTAGGTCACGGTCACGGTGTCCCCGCTAGAAGCCGCCGACGATAGTGTCAGCGTGACCTTGGAACCCGCGATGCTGACGTTTGACGGCGCGGCGGCCGTGCCCGCAACCGACACGGAGTAGTCGGTTGTCGCAGGAACGGAACTCGCGTCCAGGGCCTCGTGGTAGATCAAGACCACGGAGCTACCGTCCACTGCCGCCGCAATAACAAAGGGAGCGAAGGCGTCCTGAGCCCGCACCGGCGCCACCAGCGCCACCAGCGCCGTCAACAGGGCAAGGGCTGCCGCCACGATGAGGAAACGCAGACGGCTCCCTGGACGGGTTGTGTGCATGTCGGGTGGTTTCCCTATTCCGCCTGCGGGGTGATCGAAGTGGGGAGAAAGCTCCGCGCAAAGGCACGGCACGGCGTTCGCGCCCGGCATTGAAACTAGTTCTGTATTCGTTCAAAACAATTCTAGTAATTGTGAGCCTTACTGTCAACAAAATATGTTCTATATATGATGAAATATGAAGTTGCGCGTTCTTTATGTGAGTGATATGAGCACTCTTCGCCCCGAAGGTGCCGGCATCAGGGGTCGGTTCAGAGGGTCTAGGGGACGGGCGCGCTCGAGCGGCTCGCCGTCTCAAGGCCAAGGGTCGCCGGTAGTCGGTCCCTGGCTACCATGCAAGGAAGGCGGGAGGGTGTGCCCGTGGCTCTACCGCGGGGCGAGGTCTTGCGTGGGCGGCGGCGGAGGCCGGCCTCCGGCGTGCGGTAGGCGGCCCGGAACGGATCGTGGCATCGTCGCCCTGGGCGAGGTCCGGCTTGCGATCAGGTGCGGATCGCCTGACCTACAGACGCTATTCCTCCGGGCCCTCCGGCTTTGCCATTCGATAGCCGACGCGCGACACGGTGAAGATGTACTTGGAGCCTCTACCCTCGTCGCCCAGCTTGCGGCGGAGGTTCTTCACGGCGGTGCGCATCGGCCGGGCGTCGCCGGTCCCCCGCTGGCCCCAGACCCTTTGCAGCAACTGGTCGTGCGTCAAGACGATGCCGGCGTTGACGGCCAACTCCACCAGCAGCCGGTACTCCGTTGCGGTCAGGTCCGCGGGGCGTCCGGCGACGGTCACGCTGCGTTCCGCGTAGTCGATAGTGAGGTCGCCAAGGACGAAGGGCGCCGATGGTTCCGGCTGCTTCCGGAGCGCCGCCCGCACCCTTGCCGTGAGCTCCGTGGGTGAAAAAGGCTTGACGACGTAGTCGACGGCCCCCATTTCGAAGGCTTTCGCGATGACCTCGTCCTGCCCGTAGGCAGAGAGAAAGATCACGGGCACGTCGTACTTGGCCAGCGTGTCCCGCATCAGCGCGATCCCGTCCGTTTCCGGGAGCATGAGGTCGAGCAGCACCACGTGGGGTTCGTTCGCCTCCATCAGGGAGGCCACCTCGCCGGGGTCGCCGGTCACGACCGGCTCGTAGCCCGCTTTCGACAGCGTGTCGCGAATATGCTTGAGCATCCTGGGGTCGTCGTCCACCGCGAGGACGCGTCTCAGGCCCTTCTTCTTCGGTTCCCGTGCAGGTGTGGAGACCTTTACAGGCGGCTCGATCTCACTGGCCGCGGCCACGTCGGCAACCGGAACGGTGAACGTGAACCGGCTGCCCAGGCCGGGGCCGTCGCTCTCGGCCCAGATGCGCCCGCCGTGGGCCTCCACGATGCCCCTGCAGATGGCAAGGCCGAGGCCTAGGTCGCGCTCTTGGCCGTCGATGTGGGAGAACTTTCTGAAGAGGTGGGGTAGCCGGTCGGCGGGCACGCCGCGCCCGTCGTCGGCAACGGAAATGGCGATGTGGAGGTCCTCCCTGGCGGCGCTTATCCGGATCGTGGATGTGTCGTGGGAGTTTCTCGAGGCATTGGAGAGAAGGTTGGTGACCACCTGCACGATGCGCCGCCGGTCCGCCATGATCATGGGCAGGTCCGGAGCGAGATTGATGCGGAGGTTGTCTCTGCCGCCAGAGCTTAGGAAGGTATTTCTGGCCTCGTCTATCAGTCTGGGCAGGTCTGTTGGTTCAGGTTTGACCGAGAGCGTGCCGGTCTCGATCCGAACGACGTCGATGAGGTCGCTGATCAGGTCCCGCATGTAGTCGGCCTGCTCGTTGATGATCCGATAGAACTGGAACACTTCGGCCGGGTCGAGAGAGGCGCCGGTTTCCAGGAGGGTGATGGCAGAGCCCTTGATGGAGCTCAGGGGCGTCCGGAGCTCGTGGCCCACCATGCCCAAGAACTCGGTCCGGAGCCGATCCAGATCCTCGAGGGGCGTCATGTCCTGCAGGGTCACGACGACCGACTCGACCTCACCGTCCTCTGAGCGGATGGGCGTAGCGTTGACCAGCGTTGCGATCGATCCTCCGCCGGGGATCTGCATGACGATCTCCTCGGCCCGTACCGGCTCGCTGGCCTTCAGCGTCTGTGCGAGCGGCAATTGGTCGAGGGATATCTCCTGCCCATCGGCGCGCCGGTAGGTCAATGTCTTGAGCGCCTCCTCCGCGGAGCTCTCCGGCGCGTGCAGGCCGCTGACGATCCTTCTCGCCTCCCGGTTGACCGATACCGGATTCCCCGTCCTGGCGTCGAACACCACGACGCCCACCGGAGCGGTGTTGATCAACGTCTCCAGCCCGGCCCTGGCCCGCTGCTCCTCCCGATGCCGGCGGGCGTTGGCGATCACCAGCGCCGCTTGGGACGCGAACATGACCAGCGTCTCCTCATCCTCGGCGGTGAACTCCTGCTCCTTCTCGCCGATATAGACGGCGCCGACGGGCTCGCCCCGATGACGAATGGGCGCGGCAAGGAAGGAGAGAAGAGGACTGACCTGCATGGGCGGGCGGAACTCCGGAAGGCCCAGCGCCCGCGTGTGGCTGTGAAAGTCCCGCAGCCGCAGCGGTTCTTGAATCCGGCTGACGTAGTCGAAGAACTGCATCCCGGCGGGCAATGCCATCAACCCCCGGTGCTCCTCCGGCGTCAGCCCGGATGTGACGAAGTCCTCCACCTCTCCCGCGCTGTCCAGAAGGGTGATCACACCGTACCGGCCTCCGGTCAGCGACCGGGCACTGTCCAGCACTCCTTGCAACACGGTGTCGAAGTCCAGACTCTCGTTGATGCGCAGGCTAGCCTCGCTCAGCCGGGAGAGCCGGTCCCGCAGCGCCTCTGCCTCTAGCTTCAGTCTGTCAACTTCCTTCAACTCGCCACCTCGATTAACGCACGGGGTATCCGGGCCGCCCAGGTTTCCCGACCGCATTGTAGCTGGCACGGGCGGAAACTCACAACCGGATTTCGCCCGGATGCGGCCGGAATCACAGTAGGCTCACAAAAGGCTGCCGGGTAAGGATGACGAGAAGGCCATCGCGCCCTGGGCTTCACCGCCGTCAGCGCGCGGCCAGGAGCACTCGGGAAGGGGCGAGCGGTCTCTCCCCCTCTATAATGCCGCGCATGGGTCCCCGGGCAGGACAGTCGGACGGTGAATCGCTGTGGGCGTTCGCCAGCGCGCGGGGGATGGGCCGACGCCACTTCCTGCGGCTGATGGTGGCGGGCGGCGCGGCGGCGGTGCTCGCCGCGTGCGGGGGCATGGAGCTGTCGCAGCCGACGGCGACTGAAGCGCCGCCCGACGCGGCCGAAGCCTCGCCGTGGTTCAAGGATCCGGCGCCGTTTATCCAGCGTGGCGGGAAGGGTCTGGAGGCGCGGCTGGAGCATATGCAGGGGCTCATTACGCCGAACCGCCTCTTCTTCGTGCGGAACAACTCGGTGAGCATCGACCTCGACGCCGCGGCTTGGCGGCTCTCCGTGGAGGGCGACGCGGTGGCGGAGCCGATGGAGCTGAGCTACGACGACATCAGGAGCCTGCCGAGCAGAACGCTCACGTCCTACCTCGAGTGCGCCGGGAATCACCGCGCCATGTTCGGTCTCCTGCAGGGCCGGGAGTCCTCCGGCACGCAGTGGATGACGGGCGCCGTCGGCAACGGCGAGTGGGTCGGCGCGCCGCTGCGGGACGTGCTGACGCTGGCGGGCATTCATGCCAGCGCGGTCAGTGTGCTGCTGGTGGGGTTGGACGCAGAGTCGCCGGAGGGCGGGTTTCGGTACGTCCTCCCGGCGGAGAAGGCGATGCACGCGGATACGCTGCTGGCCTACGCGCTGAACGGGGAAACCCTCCCCAAGGACCACGGCTTCCCGGTGCGGGCGCTCGTCCCCGGCTGGGTGGGCAGCGCGAACATCAAGTGGCTTGGGCGCATCGTGGTCTCGTCCGAGCCGCAGTGGACGCGCAACAACACGACGCACTATACGCTCATCGGCGACGAATACACGCCGGAGGGCGAGTCGCTGGGCAAGCCCGCGACGGTGCAGGTCATCAAGAGCGCGCTCGCGCTGCCGTGGCCGGCGGAGTTGTCGTCAGGACGGCATCGCATCCACGGCTATGCCCACTCGCCTGCGGGGCCGATCTCGCGCGTGGAGTGGAGCGCCGACTCCGGCCACACGTGGAACGCCGCAGCGTTGTCGGAGCAGCAACCGGACCTGTCATGGGCGCGGTTCGAGCTCCTCTGGAACGCGGAGCCGGGCGAGCGCACGGTGATGACGCGCGCCACCGACACCGCGGGCAACACGCAACCGGACCGGGTGCCCTTCAACGAGAAGGGGTACCTGTTCAACCAGCCGCTGCCTCACCCGATACGGGTCAGCTAGATCGGCTTGAGCGGCTAGCCCGGCGCTTGACGGGTGAGGCGGGGCGCTCCTACTCTGGCCGTAGCCCGCGTTCGAGGAGGGGCCGATGAGCGATATCGCGATCTTCGACACCGATTCCCACGTCAACGAGCCGCCCAACGCTTGGCAGGACCGCCTGCCGGCGCGCCTGAAGGAGAAGGGGCCGCGCATCGTCGAGATGGATGGCGGCGATCAGGGTTGGGTGGTCGACGGCAAGCCGCCGAAGAAGGTCGATTCGCCCGGAAGTACGCTGGCGAGCCTCGCCTTGAAGGTCGGCGGGATGAAGAACGTGACCGCCGAGATGGCCCAGCAGGAGTTGCACGGCAGGCCCAAGCGGTTCGAGAGCTACCGCAAGGGCAACTACGAGACGCAGGCGCGGCTCGACGACATGGATATCGACGGGGTCAGTGCGAGCGTGCTGTATCCGGGGTTCGGGTCGGGGATGTGGGACATCGGCGACCCCGACGTGCGCGTGGCGTCGATGCGCGCTTACAACGACTGGCTGATCGAAGAGATGGTTTCGGAGGCGGATGGACGCCTCGCCGGGCTGGCCTGCATCCCCACGGGTGACGGGATGGACGTCGCCGTGGCCGAGCTCACCCGCTGCGCCGAGCTGGGGCATAAGGGCGGCCTCATCGACTGCTACCCGACGATTCCGCTCCACGACGCTCACTACGACCCGCTGTGGGCGGCGGCCCAGGACCTGGGCATGCCGCTGCACTGGCACCGGGCCAGCGGGCCGAAGGCGAACATTCCTCGGGGTTTCCTGACATTCGGCTCGGGCGAGGGGGAGCAGGCGGCGAGCGTCGCGGCCCGTTTCTTCTCGACGGTTATTCCAGTGACGTACATGCTGTTCCAGGGGGTGTTCCGCCGGTTTCCCGGCCTGCGTCTGGTGACGGCGGAGACCGACTTCGGCTGGCTCCCCTTCCTGATGCAGATCTGCGACGACCAGTGGGACCGCTACGCCGTCTGGTTCGAGACGGACGCCGACCGCAAGCCGAGCGAGTACATCCGCGAGCAGTTCTACTGCACGTTCATGGACGACGAGGTGGGCTGCTCGATGCTGGACTACACCGGCGCGGACAACATCATGTGGTCGTCCGACTACCCCCACGGGGTGACGACGTGGCCGTGTTCGCGGGACGTGATCGAGAAGAACCTCGGCAAGCGGTCGGGCGAGGAGCGCGAGAAGATCCTGTCGGTGAACGCACGGCGGCTCTACGGCATGAACTAGGAGCGGGCCGCGACCGGGGCGGCGGCGAAGGAGGGCATGACCTCCTTGCCGAACATCTCGATCGAGCGCAGCACCTTCTCGTGGGGCATGCCGGGGTAGCCGAACCAGCCGAAGATGTGCCCTATCCCGTCGTCGCGCAGCTTCTCGATCTGCTCGCAGACGACTTCGGGGGTACCCCGTAGGACGCGGCGTCCGACGGCCTTTCCGGCCTTCAGGCGGTCCGCCTGCCGGGTCGCCCAAGACTCGTAGCCTTTGGGCAGGACGCCGTCGGCGCCGGCGGGCGATCCGACCTTGGCCATCACTTTCGGCGTGAAGTCCTGGAACTCGATGGGGTCCTGCTCGGCCTCCTCCATCGTGGGGGCGACGTAGACGTTCATGAGGACGGGCGGGTCCTTGCCGGCGTGGTCGTGGCCGAACTCTTCCATCTTGCGGCGCCAGAGGGCGATGGCGTCGGGGACCTCGCCCATGGTGGCAGTCGGGCCGCCGAGCATCACGGTGAGGCCACGCCGGGCGGCGACCTCGATGCTCGCGGGGCTGGTGCTGACGGCAGCGTACAGCGGCGGGTGGGGCTTCTGCACCGGCTTGGGGATCACCCAGAGGTCGTCGACCTGGGTGTACTTGCCGTGATAGGTGAGCGTCTCCTCGGTCCACGCCTTGACGAGGACGTCGAGGGCCTCGGCGAAGCGTTCCTTGCCCTCCTCGATGGGCACGCCCAAGCCGCGGAACTCCTGGTTCTGGTAGCCGGCCCCGACGCCGAGTTCGACGCGCCCTCCGCTGAGCACGTCGAGCATGGCCGCCTCCTCGGCGACGTGCACCGCGTTGTGGAAGGGGAGCACGACGACGGCGGTGCCGATACGCATGTTGCGCGTCCGGGCGGCGACGTGGCCCGCGAAGGAGAAGACGCCGGAGATGATGCCGTGGCGCGAGAAGTGGTGCTCGCCGATCCAGACGGCGTTGTAGCCGAGGGTATCGCCAAGCTCGACACCTTCGAGCGCCTCGCCGAGCGCCTCCTCCTGGCTCCGGCTTTCGTGCCACGGCACGAGGCAAAACAGTCCGAACTTCATGGCGCCTCCAAGGGTTGCGGGTCCACGGCGAGCAGGCGCGCCGCTGCGCTCATTCTAGAAAGGCGGTGTGGCGTGTCAAGGAGAACGCTTGGGTCGCGCTCTCGGACGCCGATCGAGGCCTAGCCGCCTACTCGAGGGTCAGCAGGTAGGCGATCAGGTTGTCGAAGTCGGCCTGGTCGGGAACGAGGCCGGCGGGCATCAGGTTGTCGTAGTCGTCGACGAGGTGCTCGGAGGGTTCCGAAACCGACTGCCGCAGGTACTGCTCCGCCGTCAGGCCGTCGACACGGGCGCCGGCCGAGGAGGCCACCGCCGACAGGTTGGGGCCGATGTCGCCGATGGCCTCGGGCACGCCGTCGATCATGTGGCAGGCGGTGCAGCCCGCATTGAGGAACACGGTCAAACCGGGGCCGGCGTCGCCCTCTCCGCCCTCCGTGGGAACCGATGGGTCGGCGTCGGGGGGGCCGACAGGCCCGGGGGTGGGCTTCGGCGTGACCGTTGGCGTCGGAGGCGGGGCCGCGGTGGGCGTGGGCGTGAAGCCGAACACCAGTGAGTCGCCGCCGATGGTGAAGACTGCGGTGGGGTCGCCGCTCTCGTATTCGCCGCAGGCGGTCAGGATGAGTGCGACCGCAGCGGTGGCGGCGAGCAGCGGGAGGAGTTTCTTTCGCAGCAAGGACGGGTCCCTTAGAAGTTGTTGAACAGGGCGATGACCGAGACCAGGATGGCGATGGAGAGCAGCAGCGGCCCCACGAAGAGCATCTGGTAGAGCTTGTTATCGCCCTTGAGGTGCATGAAGTACATCACGACGAGGGCGAACTTCCCGATCCCCAGGCCGACGAGCAGGAAGCGGTTGAGGGCGACCATCTCGACGAAGGTCACGAAGATCTCGACGACGGTAATGATGGCGAGCCAGACGAAGATCCAGAAGAAGAAGCGGTCGGTGTAGTGTTCGCCGCCGGGGTGCAGCACGCTATTGAGGATGCGCTCGTCCTCACTGCCCGGCTCGATGCGTACGGGGGCTTCGTCGTGGTGGCCGTCGTGTCCGTCGCTCATGTGATGCTTCCGTAGACCGTAGGCTTAGGTGAACAGGTAGATGATGGCAAAGAGGACGACCCAGACGATGTCGACGAAGTGCCAGTAGAGGCCGGCGATTTCGACGTTGAGGGCGCGCTCTTCCTTCAGGCGGCGGTACTCGAAGTCCTCGAAGGTCATGGTCCCAACCGGTGGAGGCGGCGCGCCCTGCGAGAACTGTTCGCGGACGAAGGCGATGAACCGGCGGTGCCGGGGCCGGGGCTCGAGGCGTTCATCGGGGCCCCGCTCGGGGACGCCGCGAATGGAGCCCATGACGTTCGCCATCATGGGCTTGGCGTGGGGGTCGAGCCGAACCATGAACGCAAGGAAGATGAGCCAGACGATTCCCAGGGTGACGTGGGCGCCGTGGAAGCCGGTGAGGATCATGAACGACGCGGCGAAGAGGTTGGTGCGCGGAGTGATGTGCTCGTGGGTGACGAAGGACCAGAACTCGAAGCCCTGCGCGCCGATGAAGAAAGCGCCGCAGAAGGCGGTGGCGAGAATCCAAACCATGAACATCTTCTGATCGCCGCGTTTGGCGGCGTTGAGTCCGAGCACCATGAAGAAGCTGCTGACGAGGAGGACGAAGGCCATGACGCTGACGAGGCCGAGGCTGGAGAGGACCTCTTCGCGGGTGGCGCCGGCGGTGACGTTGTTCTGGTAGACGAGGAACGTCCCGATGAGGCCGCCGAAGAACATGCACTCCGAGCCAAGGAAGAGCCACATGGCAAGCTTGCGGTGGCTGAGCCCCGTGGTGGTGCGATGGTGATCGAGCGCATCATCGATCTGGGGATCGATGTAGATCGCTTCGGGCTGTTGGGCCGTTGGGTGCGCCATGGCCGCCGCCCTAGTGGGCGTCCTCCTCCGCTACCGGCTCCTTGATCCACGCCAGCGAGGCGACGAAGGCGATGGCCAGGCCGATGCCGATGGCGGGGATGCCGCCCTGGTTGGTGTAGACAAGGCCGAAGCCCGCCACGGTCAGGCCGAACGCCATCACGATAGGCCAGTAGGACGGGTGCGGCATGTGGATGTGACGCCGCCGCTTCGGCCCTTCGTCTTCCTCCGGCGGGAGCGGATTCTCGGCATGCTCGGGGTGCTTCTCGTCCCAGAGCGGGCGCACGCTGCGCACCCTGGGGAGCTCGTCGAAGTTGTGCTCGGCCGGCGGGGAGTCGGCCTTCCACTCGAGGGTGTGGCCGTCCCACGGGTCTTTGCCCGCCTCTTTCCCGCTGCGCATGCTCTTGAAGATGTTGTAGACCAAGAAGAGGAACGACGCGCCCATGATGAATGCGCCGACCGTGCTCATCATGTTGATCAGCCCAAAGCCGAGGTCGGCCTCGTAGGTGTAGACCCGGCGCGGCAGGCCGTTCAGCCCAACCCAGTGCATCGGGAAGAAGGTGAGGTTGAAGCCGATGAACATGATCCAGAAGTGGACCTTGCCTAAGCCCTCGCTCAACATGCGGCCGGTGATCTTGGGGAACCAGAAGTAGATGCCGCCCATCAGTCCGAAGATGGCCCCGCCGAACAGCACGTAGTGGAAGTGGGCGACGATGAAATAGGTGTCGGTCTGTTGGAGGTCGGTGGGCGGCGACGCATGCATCACGCCGCTGATGCCGCCGATGGTGAAGAGGCCGATAAAGGCCAGGGCGAACAGCATGGGCGTCTGCAGCCGTATATGCCCGCCCCAGGTGGTGGCGATCCAGTTGAAGATCTTCACGCCGGTTGGGATGGCCACGATCATCGTCGCGGTGGCGAAGTAGCCGTTGGCGATGGGGCCCAGGCCCACGGCGAACATGTGGTGGCTCCACACCGCGAAGCCGGTGACGGCGATGAAAACACCCGACATCACGACGGCCTTGTAGCCAAAGAGCGGCTTCCGCGAGAAGACGGGCAGGATTTCGGAAACCATGCCCATGGCGGGCAGGATGAGGATGTACACCTCCGGGTGGCCGAATATCCAGAAGAGGTGCTGCCAGAGGATGGGGTCGCCGCCGCCGCTCACGACGAAGAAGCTCGCGCCCGCGATGCGGTCGACCAAGACGAGGATGATTGCGACGGTGATCGGGGGCAGCGCAAGTACGAGCAGGAAGGCGACGATCAGGGTCATCCAGACGAAGACGGGCATGCGGAAGAGCGTCATGCCGTGGGTGCGCAGATTGAAGATGGTGACGATGAAGTTCACCGACGCCATCAAGGAGGCTACGCCGAGGATCAGCAGCGAGACGAGCCAGTAATCGATGCCGTGGCCCGGCGAATAGGCGCTCTCGGTGAGGTTCGCGTAGGAGAACCAGCCGGCATCGGGGGCCCCGCCGGCGAGGAAGCTAGCGTGCAGCATGATCCCGCCGCCGAGGAACGTCCAGTAGCTCAGCGCGTTCAGCCGTGGGAAGGCCACGTCGCGGGCGCCGATCATCAAGGGCACGAGGAAGTTAAAGAAGGCGGCGCTCAACGGCATGATCACGAGGAAGACCATCGTGGTGCCGTGCATGGTGAAGAGTTGGTTGAAGGTGCTCGGCGAGACGATCGTCAGGTCGGGCTGCGCCAGTTGGACCCGGATGATCAGCGCTTCGATCCCGCCCGCGAGGAAGAAGATCAGCGCGGTGACTCCGTACAGGATGCCGATGCGCTTGGCGTCGACGGTGGTCATCCACCCCCACACCCCTTCGCTGGTGGTGGGACGGCGAAGTATTCCAGGCAGCGGAGCAGTTATCGTAGCCATCGGTGGGCTCCTCGCGACCGCATCGCTTCCATCCCTGTCGGTTCTGTCACGGCTTCAACCATCTGCCTAGCTCGCCGCCGGCACCCGGCTCTGCAAGTAGGCTACCAAATCCTCGATCTCCTCGTTGGTCAGACGCATCGTCCGGTCCGTGTAGACCGGCGCGAGCTCGGCCATGCGGTTCCCCGGCTTCAGGCTGTCGGGGTCGCGAAGCCACGCCCGCAGGTTGTCGTCGGTCCTATCGGCGATTCCTCCGGCGAAGGTATCGCGGGTGGCGAAGTGGGTAAGGTTCGGGCCGGGGAAGACCTCGCCGCCGTCCTCGAAGGCTAGGGCTCGGCCCTCCTGCACGCCAAAGGCGTCCTGACCGGTATAGGTATGGCAGAGCACGCAGCCCTTGGTGGCGAAGAGCGTCTGGCCTC
>DAOUKZ010000066.1:0-18271 GCA_034420775.1 Dehalococcoidia bacterium | reverse complement strand
GTCGATGCGGCGCTTCGCCGCGCCGGAGACGTCGCCGACTTCGACGATCTTGCCGTCGCTGACCGCGACGCCGCCGGGGAACTCCGCCCGCCCCGTACCGTCCACGATCCGCCCGTTCTCGATTACGAGGTCGTACGCCATGCCTGCAGCCTCCACGCCGTTGTGACCGGCCCGCGCATGATACGCCGGACAGGGCGACAGGGCTACGGCGCCGGACGTGCTGGCATCACTGAACCGCCCCCACTACAATGGCCGCGCCTGCCGCAGGCAAAGGCCTAGGAGATAGCCCATGCCCGTGCGAGACATCCACACCCTGCTCGACGACCTCATGTTCGGCGAAGGGCCGCGCTGGCACGAGGGCGCGCTGTGGTTCTCCGACATGCACGCCCACGAGGTCGTCCGTGTCGAGCTGGAAGGCGGCCGCCCCGACACCGTAGTCCACGTGCCGAACCGGCCCTCCGGCCTCGGCTTCGACCCCGACGGCCGCCTGCTCGTCGTCTCGATGAACGACAAGAAGCTGCTGCGCCACGTCGACACCGGCCTCGAAGAGGTCGCCGACATGAGTGCCTTGGCGGGCGGACCGTGCAACGACATGGTGGTCGACGCGAAGGGCCGGGC
This sequence comes from Dehalococcoidia bacterium, assembly GCA_034420775.1. Lineage (GTDB taxonomy): Bacteria > Chloroflexota > Dehalococcoidia > SHYB01 > SHYB01 > DAOUKH01. The sequence continues at coordinate 17,653 of DAOUKZ010000066.1, read as the reverse complement.
CTACGTGGGGAACTTCGGCTTCGACACCTTCGGCGGCGCGCCGCAGCAGGACACCGTGCTTATTCTCGTCACGCCGGAGGGCGAGGTCCGCGCCGTCGCAGACGGACTTGCCTTCCCCAACGGCACGGTGGTCACCCCGGACGGCAAGACCTTGATCGTGGGCGAATCGCGCGGGCTGCGGCTCACCGCCTTCGACATCGAGGAGGACGGCTCGCTCTCCAACCGGCGGCTCTGGGCCGACCTCGGCGTGTCGGCCGACGGCATCGCGCTGGACGAGGAGGGCTGCATCTGGGTCGCCTCGCCGCGGGGGCCGGGGTTCATCCGCGTCGCCGAGGGGGGCGAGATCAAGGAGACCATCGAGTCCGACATGCTGGCGATCGCCTGCGCGCTGGGCGGCGAGGATCGCCGGACGCTCTTCCTCCTCGAAGCGAAGGAAGCAAACCCCGAAAAGATCGAGGGCCGGGGCAACGCCCGAATCCGCTACACACAGGTCGAAGTTGCCGGGGCGGGCATCCCCTAGATGCCGCTCAAGTTCACCGACCGCGCCCGCGAAGCGCTGGCGGCGCTCCTCGACTCGGAGGAGCACGAGCCGGGCCACCTGATCCGCATGGTGTCGGACATCTATGGCGGCTTCCACCTCGTCTACGGCGAGCGCAAGGAGACCGACCAGGTCGTCGAGTTCGAGGGGCGGCCGATTCTCGTCATCGATGCCTCGATCAGCGAGCACCTCGTCGAGCACATCGAGGGCGACACGATCGACGTGGAGATGACCGACGACGGCCCGACGCTGCGCGCCATCTCCTAGCGCCTTTTGACGCTCCGCGGCCCCGCGCGTACACTCGGCCCATGACCGTGACGGCCACCATCTTCATTCATGGGCGCGAGGGCACCTTCGGCCAGTTCGACGAGATGGCGGAGGCGACGGAAGAGGCCGAGGAGGCCTTCGCCTTCGACTGGAGCGAGGGCCGCCTGATCGAGTGGGGCGCGGCGGGCTTCAGCGAGGCGGCCCGCCGTTCCACTGCCGCATCCGTCGGCATTGGCGCCGCGGTGACCAAAGCGGCAGGGCAGCTTCTCGACCAGCTCGACGCCTGCAGGCTCGCCTCCACGCGGGTCGTCGGCCACAGCAAGGGCGGCGCCGTAGCGCTGCAGGCCATCGTCGAGATCATCAAGGGACGGCGGAACCCCGGCATCACGACGGTGACCACGCTCGACCCGTCGATCTCGAAGCGGGCCAGCCTCGGGATCCGCTTCAACGCGTGGGCCTCGAAGTGGCCGTGGCTCCAGGGGCGGCTCTCCGGCGAACCTCGCTTCGACCTTCTCGACATCGGCGAGATCCGCCGGTTCCTTCTGAGCAAGCGGCTCCCCGCCCCGCTCGCCGCCGCCGGCATCACCCTGTGGAACCTGCGGTTCACCCGCTGGTCGTCGGAGATCCCCGGCGCGCACAACCTCTACATCGGCGGCGGGCATCGGTCGGCGTTCAAGCATCCCCGCGTGCTCGAGGCGGTCCGCCGCTAGGGACGGCGCAAGCCGCCGTGCCTCCACGCTCGACGACACCGGCCCCGAAGGAGACAGCCGTGGCGATTACGCCGTTCACCATCGACGTTCCCGACGAGGACCTCGCCGACCTGAAGCGCCGCCTCGAAGAGACGCGCTGGCCCGACGAGATCCCCGGCTCAGGCTGGGACTACGGCTCGAACCTGGCTTATGTCAAGGAGCTTTGCGAGTACTGGCGCGACGCCTACGACTGGCGCGCCCACGAGCGGATGCTCAACGAGTTCCCGCAGTTGAAGGCCGACGTGGACGGGCTCGGCATCCACTTCATCCACGCCGAGGGCAAGGGGCCCAACCCCATTCCGCTGGTGATCACGCACGGCTGGCCCAGCTCCTTCTTCGAGATGTACAAGGTCATTGGGCCGCTTTCGGACCCGGGTAGCCACGGCGGCGACCCCGCCGACGCGTTCGACGTCGTCGCGCCCTCGCTGCCCGGCTACGGCTTCTCCGACCACGCCCGCGACCGGGGCATGGATACCAGGGCCATCGCCGCCCTCTGGGTGCAGCTGATGGAGCAGCTCGGCTACGAGCGGTTCGGGTCGCAGGGCGGCGACTGGGGAGCGGGTGTGACGACCGCGCTCGGAGTCAACCATCCTGAGCAGATGATCGGGGTGCACCTGAACATGGTCACCGCACAGATCGACGAGGCGAAGCTGACGCCCGAGCAGCGGGAATGGTGGGAGAACCTCAAGGCTTACCGCCAGGAGGAATGGGGCTACGTCCACCTGCAGGGCACCAAGCCGCAGACGGCCTCCTACGGCCTCAACGACTCGCCGGCGGGACTCGCTGCATGGATCGTCGAGAAGTGGCGGCGGTGGAGCGATTGCGGCGGCGAGGTCGAGCGCAGCTACACCAAAGACGAGCTGCTCACCAACATCTCGATCTACTGGTTCACGCAGAGCATCGGCTCCTCGATGCGGCTGTACAAGGAGACCTTCCGCGGCTCGACGACGCCGCGGCCCTCGCCGCGCATCGAGGTGCCGACCGGTGTGGCCACGTTCAAGGAGGCCAACCGGCCTCCGCGCGTGCTCGCCGAGCACGCCTACAATCTCAAGCGGTGGACGGACATGGAGCAGGGCGGCCACTTCCCCGCAATGGAGAACCCTGGGGGCCTTGTCCACGAAGTCCGCGAGTTCTTCCGCCCGCTTCGCTAGACCTGATCGAAACGCAAACAGCGGCAAGGAGGCGTCCATGCCTATCGATGGACTCGGAGTCGTATCCCGCGCGGCGGGCAAGCCCGCCGTCGTCGAAGACATCGTCATCGACGATCCGGGGCCCGGCGAGGTGCTGGTGCGGATTCAGGCCAGCGGCGTCTGCCATACCGACCTGCACTACAAGCTGGGCAATATCACCGACGAGTTCCCCTTCCTGCTCGGGCACGAGGGCGCGGGCATCGTCGAGGCCGTCGGCGAGGGGGTGACGGAGCCCGCCGTCGGCGACTACGTCATCCTCGCATGGCGCGCGCCATGCAGCGGCTGCCGGTTCTGCGCCATCGGCCAGCCGCACCTCTGCTCGGCAAGCCTCAACGCCGAGCCCCGCATGAAGACCAAGCGCGACAATCTGACCCTGAACCCCGCGCTCGGCATCGGGACCTTCTGCACCCACACTGTGGTCGCCGCCAAGCAGGCGGTGCCGGTGCCGGAGAGCTGCCCGCCCCCGCAGGCGTCGCTCATCGGCTGCGGCGTGATGACGGGCGTGGGGGCGGCGCTATACTCCGGCCAGGTGCGCCGGGGGAGCACGGTCGCCGTCTACGGCTGCGGCGGCGTCGGCTGCAGCGTCATCATGGGCGCCAAGCTGGCGGGCGCGGCCAAGATCATCGGCGTCGACATCGCGGCGAACAAGCTCGACTGGGCGAAGGAGTTCGGCGCCACCGACGTCGTCGACGCGACGGCGGGCGATCCCGTGGAGGCGGTCAAGGCGCTCACCGGCGGCAACGGCGTCGACCACTCCTTCGAGGCCGTCGGCACGCCGCAGACGCTGCTCCAGGCGCTGTGGAGCCGCGACCTCGCCGGCACCTGCACCCTGATCGGCGTACCGAGTCCGGACATGGTGGTCGAGGTCCCCATGCTCCAGTTCTTCGGCCTTGGCGGGGCGCTGCGGGTGAGCTGGTACGGCGACTGCCTCCCCTCCCGCGACTTCCCCATGCTCGCCGACTGGTACGCCAAGGGCGCGCTCGACCTCGACCGCGTGGTGACGCGGCTCATCAAGCTCGACGAGACGGAGCCGGCCTTCGAGGCCATGGAGCGGGGCGAGACGCTGCGCTCGGTGATCGAGCTCTAGCGCCTCTCTCGGCCCTGGCGGAGATGCTCAGCGCCGCCACGGCAAGGGCCTGACTCTGCGCGTCCGCAGGGCAATTGGGGCCGTTGCCGTCGCCCGCCACGGCATGGGCCCCGCCTCCCGCGCGTCCGCGGGGCAATTCCGGCCGCTGCCGTCGCCCGCCAGTGCTGCGGCGCCCATCTCTCACGCGTCCGTGGGTGTCGCCACTGCCCGGCAAAGAACGTACGTTCTTATTTGATGATAGGCCACGGGAGAGGTCGTGTCAAGGGGATGGTGGCGGGTGACGCTAGACCTTTGCGCACCTTGGGCCTACCCCCGCGAGGCCGCTCGGGGGATAGGCACGGGCGATTCGTGAATCGCCCCTACAGGGGAGGGGACAAGACCCCACCCGCACCCCTGGGCAACCACGAGGGTTGCCCCTACATGGACGGTCGGCCCGCGCCGCCCGTCTTTTCGGCTTGCCGAAAAGTTGCGCAAAGGTGTCCCGAGGGAGAAGGGGGAAGACATCCCGGCTTGACGGGCGACCACAAGGGCCGCCTCTGCACGGATTAAGGGGTTACTCCCACCACATTTGATTGGGAGCGTCGCCGGTGAGGATGCGGGCCATGAGCCGGCCCAGCCGGACGCTGTAGTTGGTGCCGCGGTCCTCGGGGTAGATCTGGGTGGTGTTGGCCAGCCAGAGGTCTTCGATGGGCGTCTTCAACGAGGGGATCTGCTTGGAGTAGTCGAGGCCGATGATGGGCTGGGCGGCGTTCTCGCGGTGGTAGCTCCACTCGATGACCGACGACTCGTCGAAGTCCGGGGCGATCCGCTTGATGGCGGGCACGTAGTGGCTCCAGAGCTCGTCGGGCGACATGTCGTAGAACTTGTCCTCGCGGGCCACGTAGTTGGATAGATAGACCAGATGCCGCCCGCCGTAGAGCGACTTGTCCACGAAATTGGTGTGCTCGATCATCCCCACGAACGGGACCGTCGGGTCGGCGATGTTGATCCAGTAGTAGGGCGTGAGGGGCCGGTCGAGGTGCATCACGATCAGGATGGCCGCTTCGTAGCGCACCTTGGTGAGGAGCGCCTTGTAGTCGTCGGGCAGCTCGGGGACGAGGGCCGGCACGACGTAGGAGGGCGAGGTGGCGAGGATGGCGTCGAAGTTGCGCGTCTCCTCTTTGCCGTTCCGCTCCACGACCAAGCCCGTGGCCCGGCCGTCCTCGACGACGACCCGCTTCACCGTCGCCGGGTAGTAGAGCTCGCCGCCGCCATCGGGGATGGCGCGCTCCAGCGCCTCGAAGATCTCCGCGAAGCTCCCCATGGGGTAGCCCAAGCGCTCGCGCCCCTGCAGTCCCTTGTCGCGGGAGGTGGTGCGGAGATAGATCTTCCCCCAGAGCCAGGCCATCGAGACCTCGTCCGCGTGGTCGCCGAACTTGCCGCGCAGCAGCGGACCCCAGACCACGTCCAGTGCCTTTTGTCCGATGCGCTTGCGCAGCCAGTCGCGGGCGGTGACGTGCTCGTACTCGCGGGGCCAGTACTTCTTCCGCTGGAGGTAGAGGGTGACGAAGCCCAGCCGCAGGCGCTGGAACAGGTTCAGCGGCTTGAACTTGAGCAGGTCGAGCGGCGTGGTGAAGGGGTGAATCTCGCCCTGGCTGTAGAAGCCGACGCTGGACTCGATCCACGCCAGCTTGTCGCCGAGGCCGAGCTCGTGGATGAGCTCGACGATGGAGGTGTCGCTACGGAAGAGGTGGTGATAGCCGCGTTCGAGTCGGCCGCCTCCGACGTCGAACGTCGAGGCCTGCCCCCCGAGGAACGGGGCCCGTTCGTACACGACGGGCTTGTGGCCGCGGCGCGTGAGTTCGTATGCGGCCGACAGTCCAAGCGCGCCGCCGCCAATGATCCCGACTTCCATCAATGCTTAATCTTACACCAGGGAAGCGCGGAACCCGGCCTTGCTAGAGCAGCGCCCCGCCGATGGGGGCCAGGTGGGCGGCGTCGTTGACGCCGATCACGAGCTTGCTGTCGTCGACGAGGCTCACGGTAGAGATCGAGGTGTTCTGCAAGCGGAACCGCATCGCGCCGTCGAACGGCAGGTCGAGGATGTAGCAGAGGGCGGCGTTGATGAAACCCCCGTGCGCGATGAGGGCGTAGGTCCCGCCATTGTCCTTGACGGGACCGGAGAAGACCTCGCCGATGGCCGTGGACGCCCGCTCGTAGAGCTGCGCCGCCCCCTCGCCCCCTCGGTCCGCGTAGCCGATGGTGTAGACCGTGGTGCGCTTGAGGTACTTGGCCGTGCGGCGGCGATGCTCTTCAGGGCTCCACAGGGGCCGCTCGCCGGCGTCGATCTCACGGAAGCGGCGGTCGAAGGTGATGGGGAGGCCGGTGCGGGCGGCGACGGCCTCGGCGGTCTGCTTGGCCCGCGCCATCGTGCTCGAATAGATACCGGTCAGGCCCACGGAGGCCAGCCGTTCCGCCAGCAGCTCCGCCTGCCGGACGCCGAGCTCGGTCAGACCATCCCCGGCGTCGTATAGGGCCTCGCCGTGTCGTATCAGTAGGAGTTCCAGCGTCTTCCTCCTGGGGTCGCCCCACCCCTTCCCTCTCTCAGTCTCCCCCAGAGGGGGAGAGGCTTAAAGCATCCCCTTCGGGGGAGGTCTAGGTGCAGCCCCGCCCCAGCGTTATCCCAATTCTCCATTGGAAGAAGGGGCCGGAGGGATTCTACTCCGCCGCCGGGTGGTTTGGTATAAGATGCGCCCGCATTCGCCGGCGGCGGTCCGGCGGGCGGCGGAGACGCATGGGAATCGACGACATCGTGGGCGTCATGCCCGTTCTGGAACGCCACAGTTTCGACGTGGCGGGCCTGGAACGCTACATGGCCGCTAACGTCGAGGGTTTCTCCGGCAAGGCCGAGGTCGAGCAGTTCCGCACCGGGCAGTCGAACCCCACCTACCGGATCACATCCGGCAGCCGCCGCTACGTCCTGCGGCGCAAGCCGCCGGGTAAGCTCCTGCCCTCCGCCCACGCCGTCGACCGCGAGTACCGCGTCATCACCGCGCTCCAAGAGAGCGGCGTCCCCGTACCGCGCAGCTACGCGCTCTGCGAAGACCCGGAGGTCATCGGCACCGCTTTTTACGTCATGGACTACGTCGAAGGCCGCATCCTCTGGGACCCATGGCTGCCCGACGCGCCTCGCGACGAACGGCCCGCCCTCTTCGACGAGATGAACCGCGTGATGGCCCTGCTGCACCGGGTCGACTACGAGCAGGCCGGCCTGGGCGACTACGGGCGGCCTGGAAACTATTTCGAGCGCCAGATCAGCCGCTGGACGCGCCAGTACCGCGCCTCGAAGACGGAACGGATCGAGGCGATGGAGCGCCTCATCGCCTGGCTCCCTGGCAACATCCCGGCCGGGGACGAAAGCTCAATCGTGCACGGTGATTTCCGTTCTGCCAACGTCATCTTCCATCCCACCGAGCCGCGGATCACCGCGGTGCTCGATTGGGAGCTCTCCACCATCGGCCACCCGCTCGGCGACTTCGCCTACCACTGCATGCACCGGCGGCTCCCCCAAGCCGTCGACGGCATGGCCGAGCTCGACTTGGCCGAGCACAACATCCCGCCCGAAGACGAGTACGTGGCCGACTACTGCCGGCGCACGGGCCGGACGGACATCAAGGACTGGGACTTCTACGTGATCTTCAACATGTTCCGGCTGGCGGCGATCAACCAGGGCATCGTGGCCCGCGCCATGGCGGGCACGGCGTCGAGCGAGCAGGCAATGCAGAAGGGTCTGCGGGCCCGGGGCATCGCCGAGGCCGGGTTGCGCGAGCTGGAACGCATCGGCGGCTGAGCCGCGGCAAAGGAGCACACCCGTATGACCGGCGAAGCAGCGATCTGGCAGGAGTCGCCGAAGACCAGCGACCTCCGCGAGCGGCTCACCGACTTCATGGAGCGCCGCATCTATCCCAACGAGCCGGTCTACGAGCGCCAACTCGACGAGGTGGGCCGCTGGCAGCCGCCGCCGATCCAGGAGGAGCTGAAGGCCGAGGCGAAAGCGGCCGGCCTGTGGAACCTCTTCCTCCCAGATTCGGAACGCGGAGCGGGGCTCTCCAACCTCGAATACGCCCCGCTCTGCGAGATCATGGGGCGCTCGCCCATCGCGCCCGAGGTCTTCAACTGCTCGGCGCCCGACACGGGAAACATGGAGACGCTGGAGCGCTTCGGGACCGGGGAGCAGAAGCGCCGGTGGCTCGACCCGCTGCTCGCCGGTGAGATACGGTCGTGCTTCTCGATGACCGAGCCCGACACCGCATCGTCCGACGCCACGAACATCCAGAGCACGATCAGGCGCGACGGCGACGAGTACGTGATCAACGGGCGGAAGTGGTGGACCTCAGGCGCCCTCGACCCCCGGTGCAAGATCATCATCTTCATGGGGCGCGCCGACCCGCCGCCCTCAAATGAGCGCCACGGTCAACACTCGATGATCCTGATCCCCATCGACACGCCCGGGGTGAACATCAAGCGCCACCTGAACGTCTTCGGCTACGACGACGCCCCCCACGGCCACGCCGAGATCGTCTACGACAACGTGCGCGTCCCGCTGACCAACATCCTGCTCGGCGAGGGGCGGGGCTTCGAGATCGCGCAGGGGCGCCTCGGGCCGGGACGCATCCACCACTGCATGCGCGTCATCGGCGTGGCGGAGCGCGCCCTGGAGAAGATGTGCCGCCGCGCGCAGTCGCGTTCGCCCTTCGGGAAGCCGCTCTCCGAGCAGACTGTCACCCTGGAGCGCATCGCCGAGAGCCGCATCATGATCGAGCAAGCCCGGCTCCTCACGCTGAAGGCCGCGTACATGATGGACACCGTGGGCAACAAGGAGGCCCGCCTCGACATCGCCCTGATCAAGGTCGCCGCCACCACCATGGCGTGCAAGATCCTCGACTGGGCCATCCAACTGCACGGCGGCGGCGGCATGTCCGACGACTTCGGCCTCGCCTACGCCTACGCCCGCACCCGCGCCCTGCGCCTCGCCGACGGCCCCGACGAGGTCCATCGCAACCAGATCGGCCGTCTCGAGCTCCGCAAGCACCGCGACTCCTGACCGGGGAAGACCCTTGTGCAACTCGCGCTTGGCTAGGTGGGGCGGGGAGGTCTCTACTTCTTCTCCCCCCGGGAGAAGATTGAGATGAGGGGCCCCCTCACAACCACCTTGGGCTATCGAGGCCCGCAATCCCCGCCTCCGGTCACCCGGTCAAGCGAATCTCTCCAAAGAAAGGGGCCACGCCCATGACCGTCATGGTGACCGGCAGCGCCGGCTTCATAGGCCGGCGGGTCGCGGGCCTACTCGCGTCGCGGGGCGAACGCGTCGTCCGCTTCGACACCGTCGCCGCGCCGCCCGCCGAGGGCGTCGTCGACGTCCGCGGCGACATCACCCAGATGACGCACCTGCTCGAAGCCATCGCCGACCACGGCGTGACCCGCATCGTGCACTTGGCCGCCCTGCTGCCGCCGGTCACCGAGGAGCGGCCGCACACCGGGCTGTTGGTCAACATCCAAGGCGCGGCCAACGTCTTCGAGGCGGCGCGATGGGCCAAGATCGAGCGCGTCGTCTACGCGAGCTCTATCGCCGTCTACGGCGACCAGTCGAACTTCGGCGATAGGACGGTGACCGAGGACGACCCCTCGCTGCCCTACAACGTCTACGGGCAGACGAAGGCCGTGAACGACTTCACCGCGGCCCGCTACCGCGAGCGCTGGGGCCTCGACCTGCGGGGCATCCGCATCTGTACCGTGTTCGGTCACGGGCGCACCACGGGACTCACCGGCATGATCGGCGGACTGCTGATCTCGCGGCCGGCCGTCGGCCTCCCCGTCGAGGTGCCCGTGGACCCCTCTGAGGCCTCGTCGATGATCTACGTCGACGACGCGGCGGAGATCTTCGCCCGCGCCGTCCTCAGCGGCAACCTGCGCAGCCCGGTCTACAACACCGGTGGTCATCTGGCGACGGTGCGGGACGTCGCGGGCATGGTCGGCGAGATCGTCCCCGGGGCGAAGGTCACCTTCGGGGAGGCCAGAGTTCCCCACGTCTATCTGGTGGACAACAGCCGGATGCTCCGCGACATCGGCTACGAGCTTCCCCCGCTTCGGCAGCGGGTGCTCGACCACGCGAACGCGGCGCGCGTCGAGGCCGGTCTCGACCCCGTGGCCGCGCCTGAAGGCTGGTAGCGGAAACTAGGTGACCGCGCTCGACGGTTTCTCGGCGAAGCGGGGGATGACCTGCTCGCCGAAGAGCCGTATCGAGGTCATGATCTCCTCGTGCGGCGTCCGGCCCGCCTGGAAGATCGGCATCAGCTGGTCGATGCCGAGTTGCGCGTAGCGCTCGACGGTGCGGGCGCAGGCGTCGGGGTCCCCCGCGCAAAACGAGCCGCCGTCGATCAGGGCGTCCGCGTCCGCGCCGACCACGCGCTCCGCCTCGTACTTGTTGCGCGTGAGGTGGTACTGGTAGTCCTTGGGCACAAGGGTGGGGTCGACGCCGGCCCAATCGTTCGAGTGCCGCATCCGGGAGTTGGCGAAGTACCACAAACCGGCGTCGCCGCCCAGCTTGCGGGCCTTCTCGTTGTCGAGGTCGCAATGGGCGATGGTGAAGGCCGACACCTGCTCGTTGACGAACTTGCCCACCGGGCTCGCGGTGCGGCAGGCCGCGCGGTAGGTCTGGATGCGCCGTTGCATGTCGCCGGGATTGCCGATGGTGAAACAAAGCGCTCCGAGGCCCTTGTCGCCGGCGGCCTGGAAGGTCTCCTCGCGCGTGCAGGCGACCCACATCGGCGGGTGCGGCTTCTGCACCGGCTTGGGGATGACCTCCCGGCGGGGGATGTCGTAGTACTTGCCCTTGTGCTCGAAGACCTCCTCGGTCCACATCCGCGGGATGATCTCAAGCGACTCCTCCCACATACCGAGGGTGTCGTTGATGTCGACGCCGAAGGGGGTGAGCTGGTAGGGGGTGCCGGAGCGGCCGGTGCCGAACTCGACGCGCCCGCCGCTCATGATGTCGAGGGTGGCGACGTACTCGGCCACGCGCACCGGGTGGTTCACCGGGAGCAGCACGACGGCGTGGCCGAGCCGCATCGTCTTCGTCCGCTGGCTGACCGCGCCGAGAAAGACCTCCGGCGAGCAGGAGTGGGCGAACTCGGTGAGGAAGTGGTGTTCGACGAACCAGACGTACTCGAAGCCGACCTCCTCGGCGAGCACGATCTGGTCGAGGGCTTCGCGGAAGATGTCCGCCTCGGTCTTGCCGTCCCACGGCTTGGGGAACTGGAGCTCGTAGAGCATCCCGAACTTCATGGCGTCCCTCCGACTCCGATCGCGGCAATCTTACGGTGCTGGCCCGGCCTGTCAACGCGGCGGCGGCGAGGCTGCTACACTCCCCGTCAACGACGCGGGGCCGCTCCGCCCACGAGTAAGGAACGCGCATGAAGCTAAAGGACAAGGTCGCCATCGTCACCGGGTCGAGCCGGGGCATCGGCAAGGCCATCGCCAAGCTCTACGCCGCCGAGGGCGCCAAGGTCGTTGTGACGGGGCGTTCGGAGGTCGAGACGGAGAAGCTGGCGGGCAGCATCCACCTCACCGTCCAGGAAATCCGTGACGCCGGCGGCGAGGCCATGGCGGTCCGCTGCGACCAACGCTTCGACGACCAGGTCTTCGGGCTGGTCGAGCAAGTCGAGGCCGCCTACGGCCCCGTCGACGTCCTGGTGAACAACGCGGCGGCAAGCGTCATGACCACGTTCCAGGAGATCTCGGTCAAGCACTTCGACCTGATCATGGATGTGAACGTGAAGGGCTACTTCCTCTTCATCCGCGCGGTGCTGCCCGCGATGCGGGAACGGTCAAGCGGCGTGATCATCAATATCAGCTCCGGTGCGGGCAGGATGGCCGTCGAGTCGCCGCGGAACCTGGTCTACGGCATATCCAAGGCCGCTGAGGACCGGATGACCCTCGGCCTTGCCGCCGAGCTGCGCGAGCACGGGATCAGCGTCACTGGCCTGATGCCCGCCCGCGCCGTGCTCACCGAGGGGGCCATCGCCTACTTCAAGGGCAACGTGCCGGAGAACTGGGGCGTCGGCCCCGAGAACATGGCCCAAGCGGCCCTCTACCTCGCGCAGCAGACGCCGGACACCCTGACCGGTTGGGTCGGCGAGGATGAGGCCCTGCGCGAGCAGACCGGCGCCTGGTAACCGTGCGCGGTACGGGACTTGAAGCCGGTGGACCGCCCGGAATGAACGTCATCGGCAAGGGGTTCCGATGCTGTTGATCTTTGGAGGCCTCCCTGGCGTGGGAAAGACAGCAATTGCCGCCGGACTGGCACGGGCCATAGGGGCTGCGCATCTACGCATCGACTCGATAGAACAGGCGCTACGCGACTCGGACCTCACGATATCGGGTCCCGAGGGATACGTGGTCGCCTATGCGATTGCTGAGGACAACCTGAGGCTGGGTCACACCGTCATAGCCGATTCCGTGAACCCGCTGGAGGTGACGCGGTCCGCTTGGCGAGGAGTAGCCCAGCGGGCAGGCAAGCGTTTCGTGGAGATTGAGATCGTCTGCTCCGACGAGGCGGAGCACCGGCGCAGAGTAGAGTCGCGGATGGCCGACATCGCCGGTCATCGATTACCCACGTGGCGGCAGGTATGCGACCGGAACTATGAGTCCTGGGATGCCGGTATCGTTATAGACACGGCGGGGCAGAATATCCAGGCGAGCGTTTCGGCATTGCGGGAATTCCTGCAAGGCCGAGACGGAGACCCCTAGGTTTCGGTGGATGGAAACCGCAAGGAGGCGGCAATGAGGAGATCGACGACGCTGCGAAAGATGCTGGATGGGCCGGAGATTATCGTGCTGCCGGGTGCCTACGACGCCCTTTCAGCCCGGCTGGCCGAGCAGGCGGGCTTCGACGCCGTCTTCACCACGGGCTTCGGCTTCGCCGCGGCCACTCTCGGCGCGCCCGACTACGGCCTGATGACCATGTCCGAGATCATGGACCGCACCCGGCACATCGCCCGCGCCGTGTCGATTCCCCTGGTCGCCGACATGGACACCGGCTACGGCAACGAGCTCAACGTGATCCGCACCATCGAGGAATGCGTCGAGGCCGGCGTCGCGGGCGTGATCCTCGAAGACCAGCAGTGGCCCAAGAAGTGTGGACACTTCGAGGGCAAGCGGGTGATTCCCGCGGAGGACCACGCCTCCAAGCTCAAGGCCGCCGTCCACGCCCGCGGCGGCGACGACCTTGTGATCATCGCCAGGACCGATGCCCGCGCGCCCCTTGGGTTCGACGAGGCGGTGCGGCGGGGCAACCTCTACCGCGACGCCGGCGCCGACGTCGTCTTTGTCGAAGCGCCGCAGTCGGTGGAGGAGCTGTCTGGCATCGCCGCCAACGTGCCCGGCGCGCCGCTCTTCGCCAATATGATCGAAGGCGGCAAGACGCCGCTGCTCAGCTCGGCGGAGCTGCAGGCCCTCGGCTTCAAAATGGTGGTCTACCCCCTCTCCGCCCTCTTCACCGCCGCCCACGCCATCGGCAACATCTATCGCGCGCTCAAAGAAGAGAAGACGACGAAGTCGCTGCAAGACAACCTGGTCTCCTTCCAAGACTTCGAGAAGATCGTCGGCGTCCCCCACTACAAGGAGATCGAGCAGAAATTCGCCGCTGGCAGCGGCAGTTGACGGCAAGCTCCATCGACCCTACGTTTGTCACATGAAGAAGGTCAAGCCCGAAGACAGCGCTCCGCCGGACGACGAGGCTGGCGACCTGCCGCCTCTACCCAGTTGGGATTGCGGCGGGTCTCTGGTCGACATTTCCAACCGCGAGGCACTCTACCGCGTCCTAGACGAGCCTGAAGAGGTCGATCCGCTGCGCTAGCCGCGCCACGCGAAATTCGCGCCGCGGCAAGCCTGCAATGAATGGCGCGCCCGAAGGGACTCGAACCCCCAACCCTCAGATCCGAAGTCTGATGCTCTGTCCAATTGAGCTACGGGCGCGGGTGAAACACAGCGGTGAAAGCCGCGCTTCCATTATAGATGGGGTGGGCGAAGGGACTCGAACCCTCGATCTCCAGGGCCACAACCTGGCGCCTTAACCACTTGGCCACGCCCACCGAGCGGCCGGAACTCGACCGTCATCCAGTGTAGCCCACAGAGGGCATGGACGGAACCGGAAGGCCCCGTCGAAGTCAAGAACTATGCGGCGCCGCGCTTCCGCTTGGGAGCGATCACGTCGAGGAGGTCGCCGACGGGGATGTTCCGCTCCAACTCGTGGCGCAGCGGTGTGTTCTGATTCACGCGGTAGACGTTGCGGCGGCCCTTTCGCTTGCGGTCGAGGTAGCCGCCCTCGACCAGCTCGCCGACGATCTTGAGCGCCGTGCGTTCGGTGATGCCGATCGCGATGGCAATTTCACGGGCGGTGCTCTGCTGGTGTTGCGCGATCCAACTCAGCACCAGCGCGTGATTGGTAAGGAACTTCCAGTCGGATCCGCCTGCTTTCATTGCGCCCCAACCCTTCCACGGTTTCCTGAAGTACGACTCATGTACAAGAATTGCATTATATCATCGGGCAAGTAACTTGGGCAACAGGAAAGTGCCGTCCGAACAGTGCACAACTTCACCCTGTAGAGAATGGCAACCGAAACGCAAGACTCTACGCGGAATCAAGCACGAACTGCACCAGCGTACGCACCGGGACGCCGCTCGATCCTTTAGGTGTATAGCCGTCCGTCGACGCGGCGCGCGCCGTGCCCGCGATGTCGAGGTGCACCCACGGCGTCTTCTCGCTGAACTCGGCGAGGAACAACGCGGCCGTGATCGACCCGGCGTTCCGCCCGCCGGTGTTCTTCACGTCCGCCACGTCGCTCTTGTTCTGTTTTTTGTACTCGTCGAACATCGGGAACTGCCACATCTTCTCGCCCGTCGCTCGCGACGCCCTGAGCAGCCGGTCCAGCGTCCGTTGGTTGTTGGTGAAGGCACCGGTGGCGACCTTGCCCAGCGACACAAGGATCGCCCCGGTCAGGGTGGCGATGTCGATCATCGGCGAGAGCCCGGTCTTGTTGCCGTAGCTGAGGGCGTCCGCCAGCAGGAGCCGCCCTTCGGCGTCGGTGTTGTCGACCTCGATGGTCTTGCCGTTCAGCGCGGTGACGATGTCGCCCGGCTTCTGCGCAGTGGCCGAGGGCAGGTTCTCCGCCGCGGGCACCAGTCCCGTCACGTTGATCTTTGGCTTCAGCAACCCGATGGCGCGCATCGCCCCGATCACCGCGGCGCCGCCCGACATGTCGGTCTTCATCTCCGCCATGCCGCCCGCCGGCTTGAGCGAGATCCCGCCGGAGTCGAAGGTGACGCCCTTCCCCACCAGCCCGATGGCCTTCTCCGAGTCCGGGTCGCCCTTGTACTCCAGGATGATGAACTTGGGCGGCTGGGCGCTGCCCTTGGAGACGCCGAGCAACGCCCCCATCCCCCGCTCCTCCATCTCCTCGCGGTCGAAGACGGTTATGTCGAGCCCGGCGTCGGAGGCCGCCTGTTCGGCGCGGACCGCCATGTCGGTCGGCGTCATGTGATTCGCCGGGCTGTTGCTCATGTCGCGGGCCAGCATCGCTCCTTCGGCGATGATGCGGCCCCGCTCGATCCCTGCCCGTATGGCGGGGAGCTTGCCCCGCGCTCGTTCCACGATGCTGAGCTCGGTCACGCCGTCCTTCTTGGGCGGCTTACCGGGGCGCTGGTACTCGTAGAGGCCGAGGAGCGCGCCCTCGGTGACCGCCTGTGCCGCCGCGCCGGGGTCGAGCCCGCCCTCTCCCGCGCCATGCAGCACTGTGGCGACCCGTTTCGCGCCGACCCGCTTCATCGCCCGCATCACCGCCGCCGTAGCGCGCCGCGCGGCCTCTGCGTCGAAGTCGCGCTTCCGTCCGAGTCCGACGACGACGACGCGTGACGCCGGCAACTGCCCGAAGACGTGAATCGTGGTGACCTGCGCCAGCGTTCCCTTGATCTCACCGGCCGAGACGAGCTTCGAGATAGCACCGTCGAGGGCACTGTCGACGGCCCCCGTGACGCCCCCGGGCTTCTTCACCCCCTGAAAGAGGTTCACGATCAGGGCGTCGGTGCGGACCTTGGTGGCATCCCTTGCGCTCGCTTTGACTCTCATCAGTCGTTCCCTCCTCCGGGGGCTCGGCATCGCTGGCCGCGCCGGCGTGCGTGTCGTTCTTAGGGTGCGGGGGTCAGGACCTCGGCAGCGATTTCCTTCACCGCATCGGAGATGTCCCCCGACGTATCCACCCGCTGGTGGGGCCGTGGTATGGGCTCCCGCGTCCGCCGCATCCGCTGGCGCACCGCCCAGTCCGCGAGGCCTTCGCCGCGGGCCGCCCGTTCTTCCAGGCGCCGGCGGGCCGTCGACTCAGGCGCTTCGACGCGGACGACGATCAGCCGCGCTCCGGTGCGCTCGGCGATGGCGTAGACCGCTTGGCGGTGGACTTCGACCAGGTTTGTCGCGTCCATGATGACCGAACGGCCCTCGCCGAGGAGACGTTCGATGAGTGCGTGGCAGACGTCGAAGACGCGCCGGTGCTCGGCGGGAGTGAAGCGCGGCTCGCCCGTCAGCCGGAGCCGGACCGCGTCGGACTCGACGATCTCGGCGCCGGACGCCTCGGCGAGCCGGTGGGCCAGGTACGACTTGCCGTCGCCGGGGAGGCCGGATAGCAACACGAGCGCCGCGCGCGAGCCGGGAGTCGGTGCGACGGGCGGCGCGGGATAGACGAGGGCGAGGTCGGCTTCGACGTCGGAGCCGGCGACCGGCGCCACGGCGCTAGGAGAGCCCGCTGAGGGCGTTCTGCGTCTCGCGGTTGGCCACGGCGCGGTAGTTTGGGCTGCCGCGGCCCACCTTCGAATCGAGGAAGGCGGGGACCAGCAGCAGGATCACCGCCAGCGCGGTGGAGAGGAAGAGGGCAGGAAGGCTCATCGCGCCCGAGATGTTCTGCGCCGCGGCGATGAAGGCCACGGGCGCCGCGATCATGAGCGCCGCGATCTTGAAACGGCGGCGGCTTACCCGGACGAAGATCATCGGCAGCGCAGCCAGCATCAAGAAGACCATCGCTACCACGCCATCAGCGCTCGCGTGGAACGACGTGGCCTCATAGACAAGCGCGCTCCCTTCCATCTGCAGGGAAAGGAGCCAGCGGACCAAGATGGGGATGGGCAAGAGCATCAGCGAGGCGTAGGTCCAGTCCAACCGCACGACCCTCACCAGCACCGACACCACCAGCCAGAGGGCGAGCGCGGCATACACAAGCAGGCCCGCGAGTGCCCAGAGAGGAAGCTCGGCGTTTCCACCGGACACCAACGCGGTGGCGTCGCGCCAGAAGGCCCCGGCGGCAATGAAGCCCGACCCTATCGGCAGCACCAACGAGAAGCCCGCCCACGGATACATCCACGGCGGCTTCCCTTTCCACCACCCAAGCAGGGTCACCAGGACGCTGATCGTCATGAAGGCCGCCAGCCAGGCCAGCGACGTCCACAGGTGCAGCGCGAAGAGGAAGGCAACGGCGATGTAGGGCACGCTCGCGATGGCGGCGCCGACCCACGTACCCAGACCGTGCACGTGGTACATCTCTTCGGCGACGAGGCGCGGCGAGCCGAACGTGCGCGTCGCCTCCCGCACCGCCGTGTCGCGGGGACGGCCCTCCTCCTCGAACTCTTCGACGCGTTCTTCCAAGTGCGTGTAGAGCTCGCGGAGGACCTGTTTCTCGCGAAGCGGGCTCAGGCGAAGATGGACGCTGATCTCTTCCAGATACCGGACGAGGCCTGGAAT
>DAOUKZ010000065.1:0-13154 GCA_034420775.1 Dehalococcoidia bacterium | reverse complement strand
CAGCATGTCGACGCATTCGAGGCCGTGGTCGGGTGCGTCGTCGTCGATTGCCGTGGGAGTGACGGTGGGCTCGGAGGTCATCGCGGGCGGTCCTCCAGCGCCTCATCGTCGAGGGGCGTCTCCCAGTTGGGCGACGCTTCGTCGTCCCACTCTGCGGTCTCCTCGAAGGGGTAGTCCTTCCGCAGGGGGTGCTTGCCCTCGAACTCGTCGAACAGGAGCAGGAAGCCGGGCTTGGGGTGGCCGGTGAAGGTCACCCCGAAGAGCTCGGCGCCCTCGCGCTCGTGCCAGTCGGCGCCGCGCCAGACGGGCGTCACCGACGGGATGGCGGGGTCGTCCTTGGGCGCGTCCGTCTTCAACGCGAAGCCGTGGCGGAGCGTCGTGGACCAGAGGACGTAGACGGCCTGGAAGGCCTCCTCGTATTCGGCCACGGAGAGGCAGCCGAGGTAGTCGATCTGGAGCCGGTCGTTGTCCTTGGCGACGCGGGCGGCGTCGGCGATGCGCTCGCGGGGGATGGTGAGCGCGACGCGGTCGACCATGTAGCCGACCTCGGCGTCGAACCCGGCGTAGACCTCGCGGAGGCGGGCCTCCATTGCGGGGTCCTCGACCCGGTGCGCTTCGGGGGCCTTAGGCGCTCGGTCGGCCACGTCCGCCGGACTCCTTCATGATCTTGTCTTGCAGCTTGATGAGGCCGTCCATCAGGGCCTCGGGCCGGGGCGGACAGCCCGGCACGTAGATGTCGACGGGGATGATCTTGTCGACGCCCATCACGACGGAGTAGGACTTGGTGTAGGGGCCGCCGCAGGTGGCGCAGCTTCCCATCGCGATCACCCACTTCGGCGACGGCATCTGCTCGTAGAGCAGTTTGATCGGCTCGGCCATCTTCTTGACGACGGTGCCGGCGACGATCATCACGTCGGACTGCCGGGGCGAGGGCCAGGTGACGATCCCGAAGCGGTCGAGGTCGTGGTGCGCCATGTAGGTGCTGATCATCTCGATGGCGCAGCAGGCGAGCCCGAACTGCAGCGGCCACAGCGACGACTTCCGCGCCATCGAAATGAAGTGGTCGATGGTGCCGGTGACGACGCCGGGCGCGCCGCTCTTCTGCAGGTTGCTCGACCCCGGCCAGAGCCGCTTGGGGTTGACCTCTATCTCCAATCGAGGGCTCCCTTCTTCCAGGCGTAGGCGAGCCCGAAGAGGAGGATGCCCATGAAGATGAGCATCTCGTAGAAGACGGCTTGGACGATGCCGGGGTCGAGGAAGACCACGGCCCAGGGAAAGAGAAAGACGGCCTCGACGTCGAAGATCAGGAAGAGGATGGCGAAGAGGTAGTAACGGAAGTGCATCTGCGAGTAGCGCTCGCCGGAGGGGACGATGCCACACTCGTAGGGGAGGTCCTTGAGGGCGGAGCGGGCCTTGGGAGCGATGATCAGGGAGGCGGCGAAGGAGAGGGTGACGAGGAGCGCGCCCCCCACCGTCGCGATGAGGACCGCGCTCCAGTCTTGCCAATACTCGCCAAGCACGCGGTAACGCTCCGCCCTCTAGCGCCAGTCCCTGCGCCGCACGGGAGACCTCGAAAGGGGCTCAACGCAGGCGCGCCAACAGAAGTATAGCACCGCCGGCCAATGTGGGGTGGGGAGGGTCTTACCTCTTCTCCCGTGGGGAGAAGATTGAGATGAGGGGCCCCGCGCCAATCACAACGGCGCAACGAAGCCTGCCGCCCCCCTCGTAGGGGCGCCTCTTGTGGGCGCCCGTCCCCTCCGGTCTCTTCTCCCATGGGAGACCTTTGCGTAACTCCGGCTCGGCCACGTGGTGCTCGGGGAGGGCGATTCGTGAATCGCCCCTACGGGAGGGGACGGGCAACCACGAGGGGTGCCCCTACGAGATTCGCCGCTGCGCAGCGCAGGTTGTGCAAGGGTCTCCGTGGGGAGAAGATTGAGATGAGGGGCCCCGCGCCAACCACCGACGGCCATCGAAGCCCGCCGACCTCCGCGCCCCTCCGACGCGCCTGACGGCGCGTGCCCTCCTTCAGTTTCCCCCAGAGGGGGAAAGGCTTAAGGTCCCCCTTGCGCAAACTTAGGAGGCGTCCAATTGCAAGGTTGACTGTCGTCTGATTGCAACTTTGGGCGGCGTCCAACTGAAGAACGCACCCCCTGATAGGGGGTCCGCCGCCCCCTAGCGCTTGGTGCGGGCCTTGCGCTTGGGGGCGGCGCCGTTGCGCGCCGCGCGGGCGGGCCGCTTGACGCGGCCGTTGGGCGAGGCCTTCGCCAGCATCGGGGCGAGCCATTGGCCCGTTATGGAGTGCTCGTCAGCGACGATGGCCTCCGGCGGGCCGATGGCGACGACCTCGCCGCCCTTGTCGCCGGCGCCGGGCCCGAGGTCGATGAGCCAGTCAGCGTTCTTGATGAGGTCGAGGTGGTGCTCGATGAGGATGACGGTGTTGCCCGCGTCGACGAGGCGGTGGAGGACGCGGAGCAGGGCGTAGGCGTCCTCGAAGGAGAGTCCGGTGGTGGGCTCGTCGAGGATGTACAGCGTGCGCCCCGTGGAGCGCTTGGAGAGCTCCGTCGCCAACTTCACGCGCTGGGCCTCCCCGCCGCTGAGCGTCGTCGCCGGCTGGCCGAGCCGGATGTAGCCCAGGCCGACGTCGCGCATCGTGGAGAGCTTGTTGCCGACCTTAGGGATGGCGGAGAAGAACTCCGACGCCTCGGCCACGGTCATGTTCAGGACCTCGGCGATGGACTTTCCCTTGAACAGGATCTCTAGCGCCTCGCGGTTGTAGCGCCTACCCTCGCAGACCTCGCAGGGCACGGTGACGTCGGGGAGGAACTGCATCTCGATGCGGACGTAGCCCTCGCCCTTGCAGGACTCGCAGCGGCCCCCCTTGACGTTGAACGAGAAGCGGCCGGGCTTGTAGCCGCGGGCACGGGCCTCGGGCACCGTGGCGAAGAGGTCGCGGATCGGCGTGAAGGCCCCGGTGTAGGTCGCGGGGTTGCTGCGCGGCGTCCGGCCGATGGGCGACTGGTCGATGTCGACGACCTTGTCGATGTGCTCGAGGCCGGTGATGCGGTCGAAGGCGCCGGGACGGTCCTTGGCGCGGTAGAAGACCTGCGCCAGCCGCTTGTAGAGCACCTCGTTGATCAAGGTGCTCTTGCCGCTGCCGGAGACGCCGGTCACGCAGACGAAGCTGCCGAGCGGGATCGAGACGCTGACGTTCTTGAGGTTGTTCTCACGCGCCCCCTCGATCTTGATCGCCTGGCCGTTGCCCTTCCGCCGCTTCTGGGGCACGGGGATGGTGCGGCGGCCGCTCAGGTAAGCGCCGGTGATCGAGGCGTCGGTCTCCTTGATCACGTCGATGGGCCCCGCGGCGACCAGATGCCCGCCGTGCTCACCTGCGCCGGGGCCGAGGTCGAGGATCCAGTCGGCGCTGCGCATGATCGCCTCGTCGTGCTCGACGACGATGACGGTGTTGCCGAGGTCGCGCAGGCGCAGAAGCGTGCCGATCAGGCGGGCGTCGTCGGCGGGGTGGAGCCCGATCGAGGGCTCGTCGCAGACGTAGAGCACACCCATCAGCCCGCTGCCGATTTGGGTCGCGAGGCGGATGCGCTGGGCCTCGCCGCCGCTGAGTGTGCCCGCGCTCCGGTCGAGGGTGAGGTAGTCGAGGCCGATGCCGAGGAGGAACTGCAAGCGGCTGTCGATCTCCTTGACGATCTGGTTGGCGATGGTGCGGTCGCGCTCGTTGAGGGCCGGGGCCGCGCCGTCCCCGCCCATCAGCCCGCGCACCCACGCCGAGGCGGTGGTGATCGACATGGCGGTCACCTCCATGATGTGGAGGCCGTCGATCAGGATGGAAAGCGCCTCGGGGCGCAGCCGTCGGCCGTCGCACTTCTCGCACGGAAGCGCCGTCATGTACCGCTCGAGCTCGCCCCGGACGTAGTCGGACTCGGTGTCGCGGTAGCGGCGTTCGAGGCTGCGCACCACGCCCTCGAAGTTCTGGGGGAAGTGGAAGACGCGGCCGTTCTTGGCGACGTGGCGCACGTCGACCTTCTCGCCGCCCGCCCCGTAGAGGACGATGTCAAGTTGGTCGGGCTTCAGGTCCCCGATGGGGGTATCGACGGAGAAGCCGTACTTCTCGGCGACGGCGGCAAGGATGCTCGCGTACCAGGGCGACATCGAGCCGGCGCGGGCCCATGGCGCGACCGCCCCCTCGCGGATGGTGAGGGCACGGTCGGTGATGACGAGCTCGGGGTCGACCACGAGCCGCGACCCGATGCCGGTGCACTCGGTGCAGGCGCCGTGAGGGCTGTTGAAGCTGAACGTGCGCGGCTCGATCTCGGCGAGGCCGATGGCCCCGTGCTCGGGGCAGGCCGCTAGCTCGGAGTAGACGTGGTCTTCGCCCTTGCCCTTGGACGGGACGGTGGCGATGACGACGACCCCCTCGCCGAGCTTGAGGGCCGTCTCGACGCTGTCGGCGAGGCGGGTCCGGAGGTCGGGGTCGTCCTCGCGGATGGCGAGCCGGTCGACGACGGCCTCGACGTCGTGCCACTTCTGCTTGTCGAGCACGATCTCGCCGGCGAGGTCGCGCACCTCGCCATTCACCCTGGCGCGGGCGTAGCCGCTCTTGCGCAGGGTGTCGAAGACGCCGAGATGCTCGCCCTTCTTGTGGCGGACGATGGGGGCGAGCACCATGAAGCGCTCGCCGCTGGGGAAGCCCAGCACGGCGTCGGCGATCTGCTGCACGGTCTGACTCTGGATGGGGCGCCCGCAGCGGGGGCAGTGGGGCTTGCCGATCCTGGCGAAGAGCAGGCGCAGGTAGTCGTAGATCACGGTGACGGTGCCCACGATCGAGCGCGGGTTGTGGGAGACGCCCTTCTGGTCGATGGAGATCGCGGGGCTCAGACCCTCGATATAGTCGACGTCGGGCTTCTCCATGCGGCCCAGGAACTGGCGGGCGTAGGCGGAGAGCGACTCAACATAACGGCGCTGACCCTCGGCGTAGATGGTGTCGAACGCCAGCGAGCTCTTGCCCGACCCCGACAGGCCGGTGATGACCACGAGCTTGTCGCGGGGGACCGCGACGTCGATGTTCTTGAGGTTATGCTCGCGCGCGCCTTTGACGAAGATCTCGTTCTGGGGCATCGCAGTTCCAGCAGGCGAAGGTTAGGCCGGGAGGGGACGCCAGCCATTGTAGCGCGGACGCCGCCCGGTCAGAAGGGGTCGGCGTCGCTCTTGCGCCCCCCCCACTTAAACCTCCCTCCCTTTATGGGAGGGACTGAGGGCGGACACGCACCGTCAGGCGCGTCGGAGGGCAGGGTGGGGGGTGCGCCACCGTCCATGGAGCCGGAAGCGCCGGTCGTGCCGTGCGGCCCTACTCCGGGTCGGCCCAGTTGGGCTTGCGCTTCTCGGCGAAGGCCCTCGGCCCCTCGATCTGATCGGGGTGGCCGGAGAGGGTGCGCCCGATGGTGGACTGCCCCTCCTGGGCCGCGGTGTAACTGTGCTCAAGCGCGTTCCACAGGATCGCCTTGGCCGCCATCATCGCGGCGGGCGAGTTGCGGAGCATCGTCTCCGCGATCTCCTTGGCGCGGTCCAGGAGCGGCTGGTCGCGCACGACCTCGGTGACGATGCCCAGCTCGTAGGCGCGCTCCGGGCCGATGCGCTCATGCGGCCCCATGAGGGCGATCCGCATGTTGGCGTGGAAGGGGATGCTCTTGGCCCAAAGCACTTGGCCGACCATCGCCGCGATGCCGACGCCGACGCCGGGGTTGAAGAAGGCGGCGTTCTCGTTGCAGATGACCACGTCGCTGTCGGCGACGAGCATCAGCCCGCCTCCGCCGACGATGCCGTTGACCGCGCAGATCACCGGCTTCCGCACCCCGTTCTGCCACGGCGAGGCTTTCACGCCGGGCGCCTCGGGGTCGCGCTTCTCGCCGGCGGCGTTGCGCTCGGCGGTCTCCTTGACGTCGACGCCCGCGCAGAAGGCCTTGTCGCCGACCGCGGTGAGGATCGCCACGCGCAGGGAGCGGTCGTTCTGGAAGTCCTCCCAGATCTCGGCCATCTCGTAGGTCCAGCCGGCCATCGTGAGGGCGTTCATGCGGTGGGGCCGGTTGATGGTGATGATGGCGAGCTGCCCGTCTTTTTCGTAGAGGACGTCTCCTGGGGCCATGGGGGTTGCGCTCCTGTTGCGTGGTGAGAACCGGGGCAAGTCTAGAGAGGGGCCCCTGGGGTGTCAAACGGACGGGCGGGAGCGCCGCCTGCTTCGTGTAGAATCCCCATGCTCCCAGGCGCGGCGGAGGTGCCTCCATGGCGAAGATCGAGCTCAAGTTCGGCGCCATCTCGACGGACGACCACGTCCAGGAGGCGCCGGACACCTGGACCGCCCGCATGTCGAAGGTCCAGTGGGGCGACCGCATCCCCCGCATCTTCGAGCTCGACGACGGCACCGAGACCTGGCTGATGAACGGCGAGCCGTTCGGCGGCCTCGCCGTCGTCGCCAGCCTGATGCCCGACCGCCGTACGCCGCCGAAACGTTGGGAGGAGGTCCCCCGCGCCGCCTACGTCCCTGCCGAGCGGCTCGCCGCCATGGACGCCGACCACACCGACGTCCATACCTTCTTCCCCAACATGGCGGGGATCGCCCGCGGGGCCTTCATCCACCGCGGCGAACCGGAGTGGCGCCTCGCCTGCATCCAGGCCTACAACGACTGGCTGATCGAGGAATGGGCCGACGTCAGCCCCCGGTTCGTGCCGCTCTGCATCGCGCCGATGTGGGACGCCGAGGCCGCCGCGGCCGAGGTGCGCCGCGCCGCCGCGCGCGGCCATCGCGGCGTCATCTGGCACGGAGCCACCGAGGCCCTGGGCCTGCCGCACTTCAACGAGTCGTCGTGGGACCCGCTGTGGGCGGCGTGCGCCGAGACGGACCTCCCCGTCTGCCTCCACGTTGACCGGGCGCAGTTCCGCCCGTGGGAAAAGTTCGCGCCCGCCGTGTGGAAGGCCATCGAGGACTCCAACTCGATCACCGCCAACGTGCGCGTCCTCACCAACCTCCTCTTCAGCGGCGTGCTCGAACGCTTCCCCACGGTCAAGATGATCACCGTCGAGAGCGGCCTCGGCTGGATTCCCTACCTGCTCGAAACCCTCGACCACGAGTACACCGTGATGGAGTGCTGGAAGGACGGCATGTCGCGCAAGCCGAGCGACTACTTCCGCTCCAACGTCTACGCCAACTTCTGGTACGAGCGCGTCGGCATCGAGATGCGCCGCCACATCGGCGTCGACAACATCATCTGGGAGACCGACTTCCCCCACACCACCTCGACCTACCCCAAGAGCAAGGAGACCCGCGACGCCGCCCTCGCCGGCGTCCCCGAGCCCGAGCGCCGCAAGATCCTCGTCGACAACGCCGTCAAGCTGTTCAAGCTCGACGCCGCCTAGGCGGCGTCTTCCCTTTTCTCCCAAGGGGAGAAGATTGAGATGAGGGGCCCCCTGACAACCGCCACGGGTAATCGAAGGAGGACGCCATGAAATTCGGTCTGGGATTCCCCGTCATCAAGCTGTACCCGCCGACGGTGCAGCCGTGGGAGGAGTCGGCGACCCCGGCCGACGTCGTGCGCATCGCGCGGACGGCCGAGGAGGTCGGCTTCGACTACCTCGGCGTCTCCGACCACATCTTCATGAGCGTCGAGATGGCCAAGCTCATGGGAGGCCGCTGGTGCGAGGGCGTGACCACGATCACCTTTCTCGCCGGGGCCACCAAGCGGATCCAGGTCTACAACAGCGTCCTCGTGCTGCCCTACCGCGACCCGGTCATCCTCGCCAAGCAGATGGCGACGCTCGACTTCCTTTCCGGCGGCCGCTCGATCCTGGGCATCGGCATCGGCCACCTGGAGAAGGAGTTCGAGGTGCTGAAGGTGCCGCGAGCCGAGCGCGGCCCGATCAGCGACGAGTACCTCGAGGCGATCAAAATTCTCTGGACGGAGGAGCGCCCCGAGTTCCACGGCAAGTACGTCGACTTCGACGACATCGTCTTCGAGCCCCGTCCCGTGGCGAAGCCCCACCCGCCCATCTGGATCGGTGGTAACACCAAGCCGGCGATGCGCCGCGCCGCCAAGTACGGCGACGGCTGGGTGCCCTGGCAGATCACGCCGGCCCAGCTCCCCGAGTCGCTGGACTACCTGAAGAGCCGCCCCGAGTTCGCCGAGCGCCCCCGCCCCTTCGACGTCGTCATGCCCGCCGTCTTCATCCAGCGCGAGGAGGGCACACAGCGCGAGCTCGGCGAGACCCGCATCCCCGACTCCGCCGACGAGTGGCTCGAAGCCGTCAACGCCAACCGCGACGCCGGCGCCACCGCCACCAGCATCTCCCTCGGCCACACCAACACCGTCGACCACTTCATCGAAAAGCTCCACTGGTTTGCCGAAGAGGTGATGGCGCCGTCGCGGCGCTAGGGGGACGGGGATTCGTCTTGTGTGCGGGCACTTGCACCGGGTGGCGTAGCCTCCCCCGCGCGGTCCAGGCCCCAGCACTCGACTGAGCCGTCGGTCTTCACCCCGCAGGTATGGTGTGAGCCCGCGCTGACGGAGGTGAAGGCGCCGTTTGGTGGCGTGGCTTGGCCGAACTTGTCGCCGCCCCAGCATGCGACGGTGCCGTCGGTCTTCACCCCGCAGCTGTGGAGCCCCCCTGCGCTTACGGAGGTGAAGTGGCCGTCGGGCGGCGTGGCCTCCCCGCTACGGTTATCCCCCCAGCATTGCACGGAACCGTCGGTCCGCACCCCGCAGTTATATTCTGAGCTCGCGCTTACGGAGGTGAAGTGGCCGTCGGGCGGCGTGGCCTGACCCATGAAGTTGCCGTCGAAATCCTCATTGGAACCCCAGCACACAACCGGGCCGTCGGGCCTCACGCCGCAGGAGTGCGTACCCCCGGCGCTAACGGAAGTGAACGGCCCACCGGGCGGTGTAGCTCGGCCCCAAGAGTCGTCGCCCCAGCATACGACGGTGTCGTCAATCCGCACCCCACAGGCGTGGCTTGGGCCTGCGCTGACGGACTTGAAGAAGCCGTCGGGCGGCTCGTCGTCTGCGGAGAAACCCCAGCATACGACCGAGCCGTCAGTCCGCACCCCACAGGTATCGTCTGAGTTGGAGCTGATGGAGGTAAATGAATCGCCGACCGGCTTGGCCCTGCCGCCGGAACTCAAGCCCCAGCATTCGACGGCTCCGTCAGTCTTTAT
The DNA here is from genome assembly GCA_034420775.1 of Dehalococcoidia bacterium. Taxonomy (GTDB): domain Bacteria; phylum Chloroflexota; class Dehalococcoidia; order SHYB01; family SHYB01; genus DAOUKH01. Next base: position 3,937 of record DAOUKZ010000065.1, on the reverse strand, counting down.
GCCGCAGGTGTGGAGACGGCCTGCCGAGACGGAGGCGAAGGTCTGGACAGCGGGGCGGGCTTGTCTGGAGCCATCCTCGTCCGCGCCCACGCCCCAGCACACGACCGAGCCGTCGGTCCGCACCCCGCAGGTGTGGGAAAAGCCCGCGCTAAGGGAGGCGAAGGCGCCGTCGGGCGGCATGGCTTGGCCGGTTACCTCGTTAAGCTCATTCGAATTGGCGCCCCAGCACTCTACGGTGCCGTCCTTTCTTGTCCCGCAGGTGTGGAGCGCTCCGGCGGTGACGGACTCGAAACGGCCGGGCGGCGGCGAGGCTTGGCCAACGAAGTTGCCGAAGGCGTCCCTATCAGCGCCCCAGCATTGCACGGAGCCGTCGGTCTCTATTCCACAGGTGTGGAGCGCTCCGGTGGTGACGGACTCAAAGCGGCCGGACGGCGGCGAGGCTTGGCCGGCGAAGTTGCCGTATTGGTCCGTATTCGCGCCCCAGCATTGGACGGCGCCGGCCCTGCTAATCCCGCAAGTGTGGCGGATGCCACTGCTGACGGAGCTAAAGCGGCCAGGTGGAGCCCCGGCCTGACCCTCGGAATCGTCGCCCCAGCATGCGACCGTGCCGTCGGTCCTTACTCCGCAGGTGTGGAAGAAGCCTGCGCTGACGGACGTGAAGACACCGTCCGGGGGCTCGGCCTGCCCACGGTTGTTATCGCCCCAGCATGCGATTGCGCCGTCGGGCTTGATCCCGCAGGAATGAAAGGCACCTGTGCTGACCGATGCGAAGGAACCGGCGGGCGGCAGCGCCTGGCCCACGACATTGCCATTCCAGTCCTGATTTGAGCCCCAGCACTCGACAGCGCCGCCGGGTTTCACTCCGCAAGTGTGTCCATACCCGGCGCTGATGGAGGCAAAGAGGCCGCCGGGCGGTGTGCTCTGGCGGTGGGCAGCATCGACCCCGACTGCGCCCCAACATCGAACAACGCCGTCGACCGTCACGCCGCAGGTATAGAACGTTCCCGCGCTCACGGAGTGGAAGCGACCGGACGGCGGCAAGGCTTGGCCTGTGACGTTGCCAAAGTGGTCGGCATCGGAGCCCCAACATTCGACGGCCCCATCGCTTCTGACGCCGCATGTGTGGAGGTGCCCGGCGCTGACAGCGGTGAAATGCCCTTCGGGCGGTGTGGCCTGACCGATCACATTGCCAGAAAAGTCTTCATTTGAACCCCAGCATTGGACAAGGCCGTCGACCGTCACGCCGCAGGTATGGGTATATCCCACGTCAATGGAGTTGAAGCGGTCGTCGGGCGGCTTGGCTTGGCCGTAATCGTCGTCGCCCCAGCATGCGACCGAGCCGTCGGTCTTCACCCCGCAGGTGTGCGAGTAGTCGGCGCTGACGGACGTGAAGGCGCCGTCGGGTGGTGTGGCCCGGCCGTAATTGTCATCGCCCCAGCACTCGACGGCGCCTGCGGGCCTCACCCCGCACGTGTGGTAGGACCCCGTGCTGACGGAGGCGAAGGTGCCGTCGGGCGGCGTGGCTTGGCCGGTATGGTCGTCACCCCAGCATTCCACTGAACCGTCGCGCTTCACTCCGCAGGTGTGACTCCCGCCGGTGCTGACCGAAAGAAAGTGGCCGTCGGGCGGCGTAGCTTGGCCGTAGAAGTTGGCGCCCCAGCACAATACCAAGCCATCGGCCTGCACCCTGCAGGCGTGTTGCGGTCCGGTGCTGACGGGTTCGAGGGAGGGTGCGGCCGGACTTTCCTCGCAGGCAACAAGGACGGCGATGAGCGGGGCTGCCAGGACGATTGCCCAACGCAACCGTGGTGTCCTCCATACTCCCCGTGTGTGAGCGCCTTCCCGTTGCCCTGAAGAACCGCACTGCCTCCCGCGGAGGTCGGGCGCGCCTCTCGCCGCCGCCGGGAGGCGCTTCTTCGGATCCGTCTGGTAGCGGCTACCGGGGCCAGTTGTGGGTGGACGTGTGGACGATGGTGACGACGGACGGCTCCGGGCCAACGCAACCCGGTGGGATAATACCACTTGCGCATTACCGCTACGTGACTTTGGAGCTCTTTTTCTGTAACCTTTTGTAACTTTCTCCGGTCTGCTGCATGACTTGCCCCGCTGGACGCAACGCTTCCCCATACGCCCTCCAACCGTTGTCCAACCTCACCCCTCAGCGAGCTACGGCTCGTCGGCGAGGGTGCCGTCGGGGCGGCGGCGCTGGTGGAGCTCGCCTTCGAGGCGGCGGAGGGACTCCTGGGTGGCTCGGAGCTCGTTGATGAGCGCGTCGGCGGACTTGGGCTCCTGGATGGCGCGCAGCCGCTCTTCCTTGACGTTGTTCAGGTTGTTGATGACCACGGCGATGAAGAGGTTGATCACCACGAATGAGGCCAGGACGACGAAGCTGACGAAGTAGAGCCACGCCCACGGGTGGAGCTCCATCGCGGTGTACATGATGTCGGTCCAGTCCTCCAGCGTGATGACGCGGAAGAGCGAGAGCAGAGAGATGCCGAGGTTGCGCCAGTGCTCGGGGTCGTGCTCGTGGAACATCTGGTAGCCGATGATCGCGTAGATGTAGGCGACGATGCTGATCAGCACCACGATGTTGAGCATGCCGGGGATGGAGCGCACCATCGTGGTCACGATGAGCCGCAGCTCGGGGAGGGCGGAGACGAGCCGCAGGATTCGCGCCAGGCGCGCGAGCCGGCCGACGATGGCGAAGGTCCCGACGGCGGGAATGAAGGCGAGGACGACGATGGTGAAGTCGAAGAGGTTCCAACTGTCGCGGAAGTAGCGGTCGACCTTCGGGGAGACGGCGAATATCTTGAGGGCGGCCTCGGCGACGAAGACCCAGAGGATCAGGCGCTCGCCGAAGTGGAACCAATCGCCGGCGCGGTCGAGGAGGCGGGGGGAGGTCTCCAGCCCAAGCAGCACGCCATTGGCGACGATGAGCCCGATGATGCCGAACTCGAAGGCGCGGGCCTTGGTTATCCGCTCGGCGAGTTCCCGCATGTCGGGTAAGTGTAGGGGAGTTGGGGGCTCCGTCAACATGGCTGCGCCGCCTCCCCGCCTCAGCGCTCTCCCAGTCTCTCCCATAGGGAGAATCGAGGCCAAGACGGCCAAGATGCCGTCCTGGTACTAGGCGGCCTATGGGAGTCGCCTGACCCCCGCCGACAGGCGGACGCTATCATGAAGGGAGCCGCAGGGCTGAGCCGGAAGTGTGAGGCTATGGTGAACGGGAAGGGGAGGGCCTAGCGCCCGATCGGACCCGACTCCGAGGGCGATCTGGATAGCCGCTCGGAGCCCAGGCTGGAAGCGCCGCGCGGTCGAGGTTCACCGGAGCATGGCGTCTTGAACGGTTGGCCTGCGCTCACTGCTGAGGGCCAGGACTCAGCCCTGCGGCTCTCCCCGGTCTTGACGCGCGGCGGAGGTTTAAGGTGGTCTCGCTCAGATGGAGAGAGGCTTAAGGAGGTCTTTCCCAGAGGGGATCTTTGCAAAATGAGGGTCGCAGGCTTCGTCGACGTTGGTGCACCCCTCCCGGCCCCCCGCCCTCACCCCTGCCTCTCCCAGCGCGGGAGAGGTGGCAGACCGCCCCGCTCCACCGGTTTTCCGGCCCGCCGGCGGATTACGCAAAGGTCTCCAGAGGGCGGAGAGGATTATGGTGAAGGGCGCGCCGCCGCCGCTGGTATAATGGCCGTCGCGCCACCCCTGTCTCCCGGAGGCTTCCGGTGCCCCTCAGCCGCGACGACGTCGCCCACATCGCCAGCTTGGTGCGCCTCGGCATGTCGGAAGACGAGATCGAGACGCTCCGGGCCGAGCTCTCCGACATCTTGGCGCAGTTCGAGGCGCTGAGCGCGGTGGACACGGCAGACGTGCCGCCGACGGCGCACCCCGGCGGCATGCGCAACATCTTCGACGACGACGAGCCCGGCTCGGGCATGGACGCGGAGGC
>DAOUKZ010000064.1:0-14586 GCA_034420775.1 Dehalococcoidia bacterium | reverse complement strand
GCGCGAGGCGCGTCAGGCGCGCGGCCCGCCGGACGGCTTCGCCGCCGTGGTACTCCATGCCCTCCGGCGTCACGAAGTGGACGGAGCGGGCCACTTCGTCCGGGGTGAGCGATTCAAGGAGGCCGCTGCCGGGAAGGTCCGTGAACGTCATGGCGGCGACGGGCGCCTTCACCAAGCCGATCAGCCGCCTCACCGCGGCCGCGCAAAAGGCTCAGTCGCCCTCGTAGACCAGCACGTACGACTCCGGCGGACGGGCCGCGCGCGTCGGCCGGTGCCATCGCCACAGTGCGCGGATGGGTCCTCGAAGCACGTCCCCACGCCTCCGTCCGCTCTCTTCCGCGCAAGCATAGCACCGGCGCCGCGAGGGGTGCCCCACGGCCCCCGTGCTACACTCGGACTACCTTAGGTCGCTCGTTATGTCCGACTCCCGCTTCTACAAGACGGAGGGGATCGTCATCCGGCTCGTCTCCATCGGCGAGGCGGACCGCGTCGTGACGCTGTTCACGCCGCAGCACGGCAAGGCGCGGGCAGTGGCGCGCGGCGCGCGACGGGTGAAGAGCCGCGTCGGCGGCCACGTCGAGCTCCTGGCCCGCGTCCGGGTCCTCATCCGCCGCGGCAAGACGCTCGACGTGCTCTCCCAAGCCGAGACGGTCGACAGCAACAGCGCGCTGCGGGACGACCTCTGGCGCACGACGTGCGGGCTCTATATCGCCGAGCTGGTCGACCGCTTCAGCCGCGAAGAGCTGGAGAACAACGGGCTGTACCACCTCCTGCGCCGCTGCCTTGAGGAACTCCCCGGCACGCCCAGTCCCGATCTCCTCACGCGCTACTTCGAGGTGCGATTGCTGGCGCTGACCGGCTTCCAGCCGGAGGTCTTCCGCTGCGTCCAGTGCGGCAGCGACCTGACTCCGGCGGCCCAGGCGTTCAGCTCCGCCGCCGGGGGCGTCATCTGCCCCGCCTGCCGGGGCGGCGGGGAGGGCGCCGCGCTGCGCTCGCTGAGTCTGAACGCGCTGAAGGTGCTGCGGCTCTTCCTTCGCTCCGACCTCGAGGGGGCGATGGGGGTGCGGGTACAGAGGGAGCTCGCGGTTGAATTGGAGCACGTACTCAGGCAATATATCCGCCACGTGCTCGAACAAGACATGAAGAGCACCGATTTCCTCGACCTGCTCCGCCGGCAGCGGGAGGCGCTGTCGGCGTCCACGTCCTGAGGCCCCGCGAGACCCCCGTGCTCCGAAAAATCCTGGTCGCTAATAGAGGCGAGATCGCCCTGCGCGTCATGCGGACGTGCGAGGACATGGGCCTGGGCATGGTCGCGATCTTCTCGGAGGCCGACCGGCTCTCGCCGCACGTGGTCTACGCCGACGAGGCCTATCTGCTCGGCCCCCCGCCGCCGACGGAAAGCTACCTGAACTTCGACCGCATCCTGGCCATCGCCAGGGAGTCGGGCGCCGACGCCATCCATCCCGGCTACGGCTTCATCGCAGAGAACGCCGACTTCGCCGACGCCTGCGCCGAAGCGGGGATCACCTTCATCGGCCCCAACGGGCAGATGATCCGGCAGATGGGCGACAAGCTGGAAGCGCGCCGCATCATGGAGCAGGCCGGCGTCCCCGTCGTGCCCGGCGGCGACACCCCCGCCGACGCCCTCGACGACGCCCTGGCCCTGGCCGAGCGCATCGGCTATCCGGTACTGGTGAAGCCCTCCGGCGGCGGCGGCGGCAAGGGCATGCACGTCGTCCATGACCCCAGCGGGATGGAGGACGCGCTGCGGATCGCGGCCAACGAGGCCCGGTCGGCGTTCGGCGACCCCACGCTCTACCTCGAAAAGTACCTGCAACCGGTGCGGCACATCGAGATACAGGTCGTGCGCGACAACTTCGGGAACGTGCTCCACCTCGGCGAGCGCGAATGCTCCGTCCAGCGCCGCCACCAGAAGATCATCGAGGAAAGCCCCTCGGTGGCCGTCGACGAAGAGATACGCGCGGGGCTCGTCCAGGCCGGCATCAACGCGGTGAACGCCGTCGACTATCTGGGCGTGGGCACGATCGAGTTCCTGCTCGACGGCGAGGGCAACTTCTACTTCCTCGAAATGAACACGCGCCTCCAGGTGGAGCACACCGTCACCGAGATGGTGACCGGCCTCGACCTCGTGGAGCAGCAGATCAAGGTGGCTAGCGGCTTGGAGCTGGAGCTGTCCCAGGAGGACGTGCAGTTCAGCGGCTGGTCAATCGAGTGCCGCATCTCCGCCGAGGATCCCTACAACCGGTTCATGCCGAGTCCGGGGCTGATCGAGATGCTCTACGAGCCCGGCGGCCCCGGCGTCCGGGTCGACACCGGCGTGTCGAAGGGGTTCGAAGTCCCCATCTTCTACGACCCCATGATCGCGAAGCTGATCACGTGGGGCACCGACCGCGACCAGGCGCGGCGGCGGATGAAGCGGGCGCTGCGCGACTATCAGATCCTCGGCATCCGCAACAACATCCCCTTCCTGATCTCGCTCATCGAGGAGCCGGACTTCATCTCGGGGAACATCCATACCGGCTTCCTGGAAGAACACGTCGACCTCTTCGAGGAACGCCCCAACGAGAATCCGGACTTCGCCGCCGTCGTCGCTACCGTGTTGGACCATCAGAACAAGGGCGCCCGCAGGAACGGCGCCGCCGCCGAGCCCGCCAACGGGCGAAAGTCGTCGGCGTGGCGGCAGGGGCTGCGTAGCTGGGACCGGCCATGGCCGTAGAGCGCTTCCGCGTGCTCGTCGACGGCGAGCCCTACGAATTGACCGTCGAACAAGAAGACGGCCGCCTCGTCGTGAAGTCCGACGAGAAGGAGTGGGTCGCGGACCTCCAGCAGTTCAGCGGGACCAACCTCGTCTCGCTGATCCTCGACGGGCGCTCGCTTGAATTTCTGGTCGACAAGACGGACGACCGCTACTCCGTGCTCCGGCTCACCGAGCGCTACGACGTGCGGGTGCGGCCGGCGTGGGCCGCGGCGCAAGGCGGCGGCTTCGGGGACGACGCGACGGGGGAAGTCGCCATCGAGAGCCCCATCGTGGGGGTAGTGGTCGACGTGCAGGTGGAGCGCGGGCAGGACGTGAGCAAGGGCGACCTCCTGCTCGTCATCGAGGCGATGAAGATGCAGAACGAGATCCGCGCCCCCCGGGACGGCGTCGTCAAGGCGCTGCGGGCCAAGATCGGCGACAAGGTCGCCATGCGCCAGCCGCTGCTCGTGCTCGGCTAGGTCCGCGCCTCGCGAAGCCGCTTCGCCTCGCGCGCCAGACGGACCGCCGCCTTGACGAGGGCCTGCTCGTCCTCGGTCATCTCGCCCCATTCCTCGCGGAAGAACACGCGCAGGTCGGCGTCGAGGAAATCGGCTTCATCAGAAGCGCCGAAGAACCATGCGATGGGCCTCGCATAGACCTCGGCGAGCCTGAAGAGCGTTTCGATGCGAGGGTTTTGCCCGCCGCGTTCGAGCCTCGAAATCGAGACCTTGTCTATTTCGGCCCGCTCCGCCGCTTTCTCCTGCGTCAGGGAAGCGTCCTTCCGAGCCTGGCGCAGCCGGTATCCCAACGAGTGCCATTGCTCCGCCAAAACCTTCTCCAAACTTAGCTTTTTTGCTAAGTCAACAGAGAAGGTAGCGCCATCGACTCCTTGACGGCCATCGCATAAATGCCTACTATTCGGGCCGAAGAGGTTAGCATTAATGCTAATGCAGGGCTTGCGTGCGCGTATGTAGCGCTACCCCGTTACGGCATGCGCGAACTCGGCCGCGGCGAGCTCAACCGGCATGAACGGCCCCACGCCCAACTGGCGGAACCGCACACTGTTCCACGACGACGACCTGCCGGCGCTTCGGGGGATGGATTCGGAGACCCTCGGCCCCGTCGCGACCGACCCCCTGTTCAACACGCCGCCCATCATGGAGCCGTGGTTGGGGAAGGTCCACGCCGGGGATTGCGTCCGGCTTATGGAGAAGATGCCGGCAGGCTCGATTGACCTGATCGTCACCAGCCCCCCCTACAACATCAAGAACAGCACCGGCAACGGGCTAAAGAACGGGCGCGGCGGCAAGTGGCCCCAGGCGGCGCTTATCGACGGCTACGCCGCCCATGACGACGCGATGCCCCACGGCGAATACGTCACATGGCAACGAGATTGCCTCCGGGGCATGATGCGCGTCCTTCGGGAAGACGGGGCGATCTTCTACAACCACAAGTGGCGCATCCAAGGTGGGCTGCTCCAAGACCGCGCCGACATCGTTGAGGGCTTTCCCGTCCGGCAAATCATCATCTGGCAACGCTCCGGCGGCATCAACTTCAACCCGGGCTACTTCTTACCCACCTACGAAGTCATCTACCTCATTGCCAAGCCGGACTTCAAGCTCGTTCCAAAGGCCAACGCGCAGGGGGATGTGTGGCGAATCCCGCAAGAGGGCAACAACCCACACCCCGCCCCTTTCCCCGTTGAACTGGCCCAGCGGTGCATCGAGTCCACGAACGCTCGAATCGTCCTTGACCCGTTTATGGGTTCCGGCACAACCGCGATCGCCGCCGTAGCCGCCCGCCGCGATTGGATAGGCCTCGACATATCCGAGGACTACTGCGGCGTGGCCCGGGAGCGCATACGCGCCGCTCAGGGTTTGATTCGATGAGCGGCCCCCCGCGCACACGCAAGGAGCTCTTCGAGCGCCTACGGGACGTCATAGCCCACGGCGAGTACGACCTGCCCCAGGACTCCCGCTATCGCGGCACGGGCGGCCCCGGCGTATTTCTCGAGGACTTGCTAGGGCTGACTGCCGGCCCCGTGGACATCCCGGACGCCTTGGGGTGGGAGTTGAAGTGGTACACGGACAAGACCCACCTCTTGACGCTGTTCCACAAAGAGGCCGACGGCCCCGACGCCATCATGCGCTACATGGTGCGCAAGCACGGTTGGAAAGACGCCAAGGGACGCCTCAGCTTCCGGCACACCATCAGAGGCAAGTCCGACCGCTTCCGGGTCGAGGACAGCGGCGGCCAAATCGTCGTGCGCCCCCTGAGGGGCAACGGACCGGTCCCCTACTGGTCTCACGTGGAGCTTGTAGCGGCGGCCGGGGCCAAGCTCCGGCGCTTGCTCATGGTGAAGGGGGAACGCGAGGGAGAGACTGTCCGGTTTCTGCAAGCCGATGCCTTCGAGACGTTCCATCTCGCGGACTTCGTGTCCGAGGTGCTGCGCGGCGAGATAGTCATCGACTTCGATTGCCGCGAAGCCAAGCCTGGGAGCGCCGGCCTGCGCAACCACGGAACGAAGTTCAGGATTCCCCCGCGCCTCGTTTGTCGGCTCTACATGCGGAAGGAGCGTCTTTAGGCAGTGTTCGGGCGCCGGTGCCCCCTCTCAATCTTTCCCGGGGAGGGAGCTCCGCGCCGCCGCTCGCGCCTCCCGCAACGAGATGGTCGTCAGGACCGCTGCCGCCATGACTCCAGACGTGGCCGCGGCGAGGTACATGACCTGGAAGCCGGCCACCTGGAGAATCACACCCATGACGAAGCCTCCGCCGAAGAGGCCGATGTCGACGCCCAGGGCGAAGGTGGCCGAGGCTGAGCCAAGGCGCTCGCCGGCAGCCCTGTCGAGGAGCAACGCCTGGAGACCGGGCTGCACGAACCCCGCGCCGAGTCCGGCCATCGCCGCGCCGATGGGGAGCATCCACGTGGTCTGCACGAGCCCGATGAGGGCCGTGGCGGCGGACATCAAGAGGAACGCCGGCACGATCGTGTAGGCCCTCGGGAAGCGGTCGAGCAGCCGGCCGCTGAAAAATCGCGACAGCACGAGGGACACCGCGGTCACGGTGTAGAACGAAAGCCCTACGTTCGCCACGCCGATTTCCTCGGCGTAGATGGGCGCGAAGATGTTGAGGGAGACGAAGTTCAGCACCGACAGCAGGTTCAACCAGGCAGGCAGGAGCGCCTTCCGGTTGATCATCTCCTTGATGCGGGTCAGCGCCGACACGTCCGGCTGTTTCTCCGGCGTATAGACCTCGTCGAGCTGGCGGGTAAGGACGACGCAGACCAGGCCGACGACGCCGGCGATGAGGAAGGCGGTGGCGAAGTTCAGGTCGGCGCCGCCGACGTCGCTGCCGGAGCCGGGGTACCAGCGGCGCAGGTCTTGCTCGAAGCCGTGGAGGAAGTCGGCCTTCAGGATGAAGGTGGCGAGCAGGGGCGCGAGCGCCATGGCGAGGTTGTTGGCCATGCCCCAGTAGCCCATCGTCTGACCGCGTTTCGAGGCGGGGGCGATGTCCCCGGCGTAGGCCAGCGACGCGGTGAAGAAGAGCGAGATGCCGGCCCCGGCGGCGAGGCGCACCGGCCAGAGGAAGATGGTGTCGGAGACCAGCCCGTAGCTGAACGCGCTGACGGTGAGGATCGCCGCGCCGAGGGTGATGTACCGCTTGCGGCCCTGCGCGTCGACCAGCCGCCCCGAGAAGGGGCGCAGGCAGATCGAGACGATGCTCGACCCGCCGATGAGCGCGCCGATCAGGGCCGGCGTACCGCCGAGGGCATCGATGAAGATGGGCAGGATGGGGAAGAAGAAGACGAAGCCGCCGAAGAAGGCGAACGTGGCGAAGAAGATAAAGAAGAAGTTGCGGGTGAAGACGCGTTCCGTGGAGCCCGTCGCCGGCGGGTTCATACCGGGACGTTCCTTCGCACTTGCAGCAGAGTCATAGTCACGCGGCCCCGCGCGGACGGCGCGGACGGCCCGAAGGAATCTAGCCTATGTCGGTGGACAAGGGCAACGGCGTGGAGGTCAGCGGTGGCGGATAGAGGAGCGCGCACGGCGCGGCGGGGCTACCCTCAGATGAGCACGGCGACGATCGCGGCGATGATGGCCCCGCCCGGTATCAAGCAACCGGAGCCGCCCTTCTGTTTCTGTTCCTCGGAGGTGCGGCGGGCCTTATCTCCGCTTCCCATCAACGCGCCGAATAGCTTCCTGAACAGGTCGAACATGAACATACGCGCACCAATCTTGCTCGCGGGGCGAACTCCTAGGGTGGGCTTAGGGTAACCCGCGCGCGGGCAAGGCAGAAGGGCAGGCGTTGCCGCTGATGCGGGGCGGCCGCCTTCCGGGGCGGTCCGGCCTCCCGCCCTTTATGGGCGGGATGAGAGGGCGGGTTCGGGGCGGGGCGCGGTGGTTCTCCCGCGGCGCTAGCGGATGGACTTGGACTCGACGAGGCCGCCGTAGGGGAGGAGGGCGTGGACGAAGGCTCCGGCGGGGCCGCCGGCAATGACGATGTTGACATCCTCGGGGGTTCGAGCGCTGGCCACGCGGCGCTCGTCGTCGCCGGGGGCGGGGCTGCCACCGCGGGGTGCGATGGGGCCGGACGTGGAAGGCCAGCCGTGCTCCTTGGCCCAGCGGGCGGTGCGGGTCGTCTTCTCGAAGAAGGAGGTACGGATGTCGGCCTTGGTCCAACCGTCGCGGACGAAGTGCTCGGCGCACTCCGGCGGGATGACCAGCATCGAGAAGGCCTTGGCGACGTGGCCACCCTCGGCGAGGTAGTGGGCGATGGTGTCGACGATGGCCTCGGCCCCGTGGTCGGCGTGCGCCGATATCTGGAGGTGCCCCGCGGTGGGGAAGACCGTCACCACGCTCTGGGCGGCGTCGAAGCCGCGCTCGACGTGGAGCGGGGCGAGGGAGGGAAAGTCCTCTTCGTTCTCGACGATGTGATAGCCGGCGTACTTGCCGGGCTGGCCCATGGTGGAGCGGTCGAGGATGTCGCGTCCGGCGATGTCGCCGTGGCCTGCGCCAGGCACGGACGCCATCACGTTGATCTGGGCCAGCCGCACCGCGCGTCCGATGGAGGAGTTGGCGCGGTTGCCCGGACCCAGGACATTGCCGCGGTAGTTCATGCCAAGCTCGTTCCGGATGGGGCCGTTGACGACGAAGCCGACGGCCATGCCGCCGGTCGAGGCGTTGCCGCCGTGCAGCCCGATCCTGGGACTCGCCATCGCCTCGATGATGGCCAGCACGACGGGGAAGTACTCGGGGAGGCAACCGGCCATGACCGCGTTGATGGCCAGCTTCTCGACGGTGAGCACGCGGCGGCGCTCGTAGTACTCGCCCACGACCTCGCCGGGCGGGCGGCCCGACGCCTCGACGAAGCGGGCGACGCGCTCCTCGGTCGGCGGGATGATGGGCAGGCCGTCGGTCCAGCCCTTCTTGTGATAGAACTCGACCGCCGCTTCGAAGCTCTCGACGTCGTACTGCTCCGCTGAGAGTGGCTCCAAGGCTACGCCCCCTTCAGAGATGGCGCGAGCATAGGGAGGCCGCCGGACGGTGTCAACGCGCCGGACGACCCCCAAGGGGGAGGCGGAGCACGGCCTCGCCGGCGACGGGGGTGGAGCCGTCGTCTTTCTCGATCCAGACGTCGCAGCGGAGCATGCCGGCGCCGTCTTCGACCCAGCGCTCGCGGATGAGGCCACGCGCCGTCAGCCGTTCGCCGGGGTGCGTCTGGGCGTGATTGCGGGCCGAGATCTTGCGGATGGCGCCGGGGTCGCCGGCGAACCGGACGAGCATCTGCTCGATGTAGGCGACCATGATGGGGGCGGTGACAAGGACGTCGCGGTAGCCCTCGGAGAGGGCGTGGTCGCGGTCGTAGTGGATGCGGTGGGACGTCCACATCGCGACGCCGAAGAGGAAGAGCGTCACCTGCGTGGGCGTCTTCACGAACGGGCCGATTTCCTGGCCGACGGCGGTGGTCTCGTAGGCGGTCGTCTCGATCATGGCACACTACCGGAAGATCGTCGTTTTCATTTCGACGGCGACCTGCTCGCCGCGTTGGTTGGTGTAGCTGTCGCGGTTGATCTGGAAGATCAGGCGCCCGCTGCGGCCCTGCTTCTCGTAGATGTCGAGGACGGTGGAGGTCAGGGTCAGCACGTCGCCGGGGCGGACCGGCTCGAAGACCTCGACCTCCTGGCTGCCCGCCATCGAGCGTCCGTAGACGCCGGGGACGCCGCGGTCGGGGTATTGGCCATCCTCCTGCAGCTCCGACTCGGGGATGACCTTGCGGAGCGGGGCGCGGTAGAACATGCGGGGCGCGATGATGCCGCCGTAGGGAGTTCGCTTGGCGTACTCCTCGTCGTAGTAGAGGGGGTTCCAATCGTCGGTGCCCGCGAGGTACTCGCGTATCTGGCGCAGCGAGACGGGGTCGCTGACCTCGACGGTCTCATGCCCGATCCAGCGCTTGGCCTCGTCGGTCATGTAGGGGAGCTCGGGCACGTCGGCCTCCTGGGGTGAGGGTCAGGCTTTGCTAGAACTTTCAATAGGCTTGCGGTAAGCTTCCCGCGGTTTCGGAGGATTCCCCTTTGGCGCAGGCAGCTTCGAGTCAGCCGCTTTCCGGCCTCAAGGTCCTTGATTTTACCTGGCACCTGGCCGGGCCGTACGCGTCGAAGCTGCTCGCCGACTACGGCGCCGACGTGGTCAAGGTCGAGCGGCCCGGCGCGGGCGACCCCGCCCGCCGCTACGGCCCCTTCCCCGGCGACCAGCCGCACCTGGAACGGTCCGGCCACTTCCTGCACGTCAACACCAACAAGCGCTCGGTCACGCTGGACCTGCGCGACGACTCCGCCAAGGCGATCGCGCTGGAGCTGGCCCGCGAGGCCGACGTCGTGATGGAGAGCTTCTCGCCGGGGGTCATGGACGCCTTCGGGCTGGGCTACGAGCCGCTGCGGGCGGTCAACCCCCGCCTCGTCATGTGCTCGCTGAGCACCTACGGGCAGACCGGCCCCTACCGCGACTGGAAGGCGACGGACATGACGATGTACGCGCTGGCGGGCTCGCTGAAGACGATGGGCGTGCCCAGCCGCGAGCCGCTCCGCAACGTCGACCACCTGACCGAGTACCAGGCGGGGAACATGGCGGCGATGGCGGTGATGGGCGCGGTGGTGCAGCAGCACTTCGCCGAGGAAGGGCAGTACATCGACGTCTCGGTGTACGAGGTGGCGGCGGGCAGCGCCGACCGGCGGCTCACCTACGCGCTGGGCTGGCAGTACACCGGCGACGTCAGCGAGCGCATGGAGACGCAGCACATGGCGCTCCCCGCCGGGAACTTCCCCTGCGGCGACGGCTATCTGAATTTCATGATCTCGCCCCCACGGCGTTGGCCCAACCTCTTCCACATGCTCGGGCACCCCGAGTACATCGAGGACGAACGGATGAAGGACGCCTCGTTCTGGGAGACGCCGGAGGCGGTCGAGCTCGTGGACGGGCTGCTGTACCCGTGGCTCATGGAGCGGACGCGGGCCGAGGTCGTCGAGACGGGCCAGGCGCAGCACCTGCCGGTCGCGGGGATGAACACGCCGTCGGAGATCCTGAAGGACCCGCATTACACGGCGCGCGGCTTCTTCGTCGAGGCCGACCACGCCGAGGCGGGCCGCATCCCGCATCCGGGGCCGACGATGTTCGTCAACGGCGGCGGCTGGGAGATGCGCCGCCCCGCGCCCCTGCTCGGCGAGCACAACCGCGAGATCCTCTGCGGCCGCCTTGGCCTTTCGATGGACGAGCTTTCCATCCTCCGCGGGCAGGGAGCGATCTGATGAGCGACCTGCCGCTCTCCCGCATCCGCATCCTCGACTTCTCGCTGGTCTGGGCGGGGCCGTTCGCCGTGATGATGCTCGGCGACCTCGGGGCCGAGATCGTGCGCGTCGAGTCGCGCCGCCACCACATCACCAACACCCGCGGCTTCGTGCCGTGGCCGCCGGACAAGGAGTTCGTCTCCCGCTTGGGCCACATGGCCGGCGGCTACGTGGACAAAGACCCCGCGGGCAACCCCTGGAACCGGCACGCGCTGTTCAACAGCCTGGGCCGCAACCGGCGCTCCGTCGTCGCCGAGATCGGGACGGAGGAGGGACACCAGACCGTCGAGGAGCTGGTGAAGATCTGCGACGTGCTCATCGAGAACAACTCGATGGGCATGATGGCGCGGCACGGGCTCGACTACGAGTCGGTGCGCAAGCTGAATCCGTCGATCATCTACGTGACGATGCCGCTCTACGGGCTCACCGGGCCGTACCACCAGCACGTCGGGTTCGGGTCGCAGGGCGAGGCGACCGCCGGCTACCTGCTGCTGCGGGGCTACGAGGACGACGGCCCGATGACGAACCACGGCTCCAACCACATGGACGCGTCGAGCGGCATCGCCGCCGCCTACGCCACGCTGATGGGGATCTACCAGCGCGACCGCACCGGCGAGAGCCAGTTCATCGAGGTGTCGCAGACCGAGCATATGACGCACCAAGTGGGCGGCGCGCTGATGGACGCGGCGATGAACGGCCGCGACCGGACGCCCATCGGCAACCGTGACGAGTTCCGCGCTCCGCAGGGCATCTACCGCTGCAAGGGCGAGGACCGGTGGGTCGCGGTGAGCGTGGGCTCCGACGAGGAATGGTCGGGCCTGTGCAAGGCGCTGGGCCGCCCCGAGCTAGCCGACGACCCCGCTTACGCCGGCAACCTGGCGCGCCGCACCCGGCACGACGAGATCGACGCGATGATCTCGGCGTGGAGCGCCGACCTCGAGGACCGCGACGCCATGGAGCGGCTCCAGGCCGAGGGCGTACCCGCCGGCATGTGCTCCGACGACGCCGACCCCTACTTCGACCCGCAGCTCGAGGCGCGCGGTTTCTACCGGTGGATGGAGCAGGCGGCGTGCGGACGCCACCGCTACCCGGGCCACATCTTCAAGTTCGCGGGCAAGGAGCTGCGCTTCGAGTCGCCGCCCCCGCTGCTCGGCGAGCACAACGACTGGGTCTACGGCGACCTGCTCGGCGTCCCCGCCGCCGAAATCGAGCGCCAGAAGGAGCTCGGCCTCATCGGCGAGGGCTACCTCCCGACGGTGAAGTAGGGCACGCCCCCGCCGCTAGCCTTCGAGCTTGTAGAAGTCGACGGCGTTGCGGCCGCGGATCTTGGCCTGGTCTTCCTCGGGGACGCCCTCGAGGTTCTCGTTCAGCATCTCGACGAAGCCGGGGTAGAAGGCGTCGGGGTGGGGGTAATCGGAGCCCCAGATGATGCGGTCGGCGCCGAGCCAGTCGATGGTCATCTTCAGCGCGGCCTCTTCGGGGTCGAAGGAGATCCACCAGTTGCGCTTGAAGTACTCGCTGGGGGGCATCTTCAGGTGGGGGAGGGTGTGCCCCATGTGCTCGAAGCGGCTGTCGAGCCGTTCGAGGAAGGAGACGAGCCAGCCGCCACTGCTTTCGAGGATGGCGAGCCGCAGGTCGGGGAAGCGCTCGGCGACGCCGCCGATGATCGTGCCCATGACGGCGTGCATCGAGTCGACGGGGATGTTGAACGGGGTGCGCATGAAGACGAGCTCGGACGTGGGGCCGATGATGTCGAAGTAGCGCGCCGAGCCGTACATGCTGTCGCCGGGGAAGGGGTGGAAGCCGACGGCCACGTCGAGCTCCTCGCAGGTCGCCCAGAAGGGGTCGAAGCTCTTGTCCCACCAGCGGACCTCGGCGTTGGGCAGGGTGGTGCGGAGGAAGACGGCGGGGAAGCCGAAGTCGTTCTTGCAGCGCCGCACCTCGTCGCAGGCGGCCTCGACGTCGTGGATGGCCACGATGTTGGTGGCGCCGTAGAGGCGGGACGGGTCGGCCTGGCACCACTCGTGGAGCCAGTTGTTAAGGGCCGCGTTGAGCGCGACGTGGTACTCGCCGTCGGGCACCCAGGCGAGCGCCGAGGTGGGGTAGAGGACGGAGGCGTCGATCGACTCTTCGTCCATGACCAGGAGCCGCCCCTGGTTGTCGACGATGCGGGGGTCCATCTGCTCGAACAGCGTGCTGGAGGACTTGCCCTGGGCGAGGTCTTCCTTGCGGTGCACGCCGATGAGCCCCGTCATCTGCGTCTCGTTGGGGCGGGTAAAGAGCGGCGTGCCGAACTGCGGGCACCCCTCGGACTGCCAGTCGCGGCCGCCCCAGGCGTTGCCGCTGCCGGGAATGCGGTACGGCGCCTGGTCGCGCCACTTGGGGTCGATGTAAGGACGCAGGTCGTTCGGCTCGATGAAGTGGCCGTCGGCGTCGACGATTTGCAGCTTCACGCGGGTCTCGGTCGTCATGAGGCTCCTCCGCCCGGGGCGCTTGCCCACCGCCCCGGCTCTCTGCCGCGATTCTAGGTTTGCGTTCGCCGGGGTGTCAACGAACGAATACAGGTGCGTCGGAGGGGAGGCCGAGCGGGGTGGTCTTCCCCCTCTCCCGCTGGGAGAGGGTGGGGGTGAGGGTAGGGGGAGGTGGGGGCCGCGCGAGCTTGCCGGAGCCCGCGCCCCTGGTTACGCAAAGGTCTCCTCAGGGGGAAGGCTTAAGAGGGGAGGTCGCCTCCCAGGGCGGGTCTGGCCTCCCGCCCCTTGTGGGCGGGATGAGAGGGCGGGGTCGTTGAGGTTGGCGGGCGCCTCCCGCCCGCGCTTACCGCTCCTCAGGCAGCTTGTAGAAGTCGAGGGCGTTGCGGCCGCGGATGCGGTCTTGGTCTTCGGTGGACATGCCGGCGAGGTTCTCGTTCAGCATCTCGACGAAGTTGGGGTAGAAGGCGTCGGGATGGGGGTAGTCGGAGCCCCAGATGATGCGGTCGGCGCCGAGGATGTCGGCGGTGAGGGCCAGTGGCGCCTCCTCGGGGTCGAACGAGATCCAGCAGTTGCGGCGGAAGTAGTCGCTGGGGGCCATCTGCATCTCGGGGACGATCTGGCCGAGGTGGTCGAAGCGGTTGTCGAGTCGCTCGAGGAGCGTCAGGAGCCAGCCGCCGCTCGATTCCAAGATGGCGACGCGCAGGTCGGGGAAGCGCTCGAAGGTGCCGCCGACGATAAGGGCGGTGAGCGTGTTCATCGAGTCGACCATGTGGTTGAACGGCGTGCGGATGAACATCTGCGCGCCGGTGGGGCCGACGTAGTCGAAGTAGCGGCCCGAGCCGTACATGACGTCGCCGGGGAAGGGGTGGAAGCCGACGGCGACGTCGAGGTCCTGGCAGGTGGCCCAGAAGGGGTCGTAGGTATCGCGCCACCAGCGGGACTCGGCGTCGGGGAGTGCGGAGCGCAGGAAGGCGGCGGGGAAGCCGTGCTCGGTGGCGCAGCGGCGGATCTCGTCGCAGGCCATCTCGACGTCCCAGATGGCGACGATGTTGGCCGCGCCGTAGAGGCGGCGGGGGTCGGCCTTCACGAAGTCGCCGAGCCAGTCGTTGAGGGCGCGGTTGAGCGCCATGTGGTACTCGGGCTCGCTGACCCACTGCAGGCCCAGCGTGGGGTAGAGCACCGAGACGTCGATCCCCTCCTCGTTGAGGATGTCGACGCGCTCCTCGGAGCCCATGATGCGGGCGTCCTGGTCGGCGTAGTTCCGGATCATGGGGGCCTTGTTGGCCTCCTCGCGCTCCTGGGCGGCGAGCAGGTGGCCGGAATCGGAGTCGCGCTTGAAGACGAAGTTGGAGACGTTGCCCGCGCCCATCTGCTGGTTGTAGGACGACCAGTGCTTGCCGACCCACTCGTCGACGCCGTCGGCGTTGCGGACGATGCGGGGTGCGACGTCCTTGTACTTCGGCTCGATGTAGTCGGGGATGGCGTAGGGTGGCTCGAGATAGTGGCCGTCCGCGTCCA
>DAOUKZ010000063.1:0-10539 GCA_034420775.1 Dehalococcoidia bacterium | reverse complement strand
CCCTGAGGGGGAGGTGGTGTCGGGCGGCGTTTGGTGGTGATGAGGGGGCCCCTCATCTCAATCTTCTCCCGTGGGGAGAAGAGGCCGGAGGGGACCTCCGCGCCCCGCCCCGGCCCTCCCTCAGTCCCTCCCATAAAGGGAGGGAGGTTTAAGTGGGCCCGGAGGGGGTTGGGTGGTGCCCCGCGCCGCGCCTCCGAGGCGGCCCTTGCTATAATCCGCATTCCCGCAATTCGACACGGAGGAGAATCCTGGCGCGCATCGACGGGCGAGCGAACGACGAGATCCGGCCCACGGTCATCACCCTCGGAGCCCAGCCCTACGCCGAGGGGTCGGCGATGATCCAGACCGGCGACACCCGCGTGCTGTGCGCGGCGTCCGTCGAAGACGGCGTGCCCGGCTTCCTGCGAGGCCAGAAGCGGGGATGGGTCACCGCCGAGTACGGCATGCTGCCCCGCTCGACCCTGACCCGCCGGCAGCGCGAGGTGGGCCGCCGCGACGGCCGGTCCGTCGAGATCCAGCGGCTCATCGGCAGGTCGCTCCGGGCCGTGGTCGACATGGAGGCGCTCGGCGAGCGCACCGTCACCATCGACTGCGACGTAATCCAGGCCGACGGCGGAACGCGCACCGCGGCGATCACCGGCGCCTACGCCGCGCTGCACCAGGCGGCGAGCGGGCTGGTAGAGAAGGGCGCGATTCCGGCCATGCCGCTGAAGGACTCCGTGGCCGCGGTCAGCGTGGGGCTTGTGCTCGGCGAGGCACTGCTCGACCTCTGCTACGAGGAAGACCTGCACGCCGACGTCGATTTCAACGTGGTGATGACCGGCAAGGGCGACTTCATCGAGGTGCAGGGGACGGCGGAAGGCGACCCCTTCTCCCGTGTCCAGCTCGACGGGCTGCTCGACCTTGCCGCGAAAGGCATCCGTTCGCTGGGAGAGGCCCAGCGGGCGGCGGGCGATGGAGCCGCGTCCGGCGCGTAGCCGCGCCGCCGCGGGCGGACCATGAAGAACCGGCTGGCGAGTCTCCTAGAGCAGCCGCCCAAGGAGCTGCGGCGCGAGGTCGACACCGACCTCGGAACCGGGGCCCGCGCCTTCGTCCTCTTCTGCGCCCGTCAGACCCAGTACTTCCTCACCAACAACAGCATGCAGATGGCCGCGGCCATCGCCTTCTACTCGTTCTTCTCCCTCTTCCCCCTCTCGATCCTGATCATCCTGGCGTTCGACTTCTTCGTGAACGAGACGGCGCTGCAGCAGGTCGAGCTCCAGCGAGCCCTCGGCACCTTCATCCCGGTCTCGCAGGAGACCATCGCCGACGCCGTACGGCGCGCCGTCGGCTCGGCGGACATCACCGCGCCGCTGGCCATCGTGGGCCTGGCGTGGGCCTCCACGGCCGTCTTCGCCACCCTGCGCAAGGGGATCAATACCGCGTGGGACGTGCGGACTCCCCGCTCCTTCCTGCTGGAGCGCGTCATCGACTTGAGCTTCACCATCGGCGCGGGGATGGTGTTCACCGGCCTGCTCCTCTCGAATACGATCATCCGCGCCTTCGCCGAGACCAACGACCCTATGCAGATCAGCGGTCTCCTCGCCGGGCCGGCCTATCTCGCCGTCAGCACCTGGGTCCTCACCTTCCTCGCGCTCGTCGTCCTCTACCGCTTCCTTCCCAACACGCACGTCCAGGTCAAGAACGTGCTCTTCGGGGCGTTGATCGCCTCGCTGGCTTTCGAAATCGCGAAGGGCTTGTTCTTCTACTACACCCGCGCCCGCGCCGACGTCACCCAGGTCTACGGCGAGTTCACCTCCGTCGCCGTGCTGCTGGGATGGCTGTACATCTCCGCGGCGATCGTCCTCATCGGCGGCCTGATCGCGTCGATCCACACCAGGCTCGTCGAGCAGGGGGTCGTCAGGCAGATCGACATTTGGACGCTGGGCGTCGCACCCGCCCTGGAGTACCTGCGCCGCCGTGTCAGTTCCGGTGCGCAGCCGCTGCGGCGACTCTGGCCGCGCAGCAGTCACAGCGGTTAGCACCACCCCGCCGGTATACTGGCTTCGGACGGGTCGTGACGATGTGCGCGACGAGGAGGAGGGCCGCGTGAAGGTCCGCAAGGCGGTGATTCCGGCGGCGGGATGGGGCACCCGGTTCCTTCCCGCGAGCAAGGCCGTCCCCAAAGAGGCCCTGCCCATCGTCGACAAGCCGGTGATCCAGTACGCCGTCGAGGAGGCCGCGGCCTCCGGCATCGAGCACGTCGTCCTCGTGACCTCGCAGAACAAGAAGGCGGTCGAGGACTACTTCGACCGCAACGTGGAGCTCGAAGGCATCCTCGAAGGGAAGGGCGACGCGGCGCGCATGGAGCAGGTGCGCTCCCTCGCGGGCCTCGTCGAGGTGTCGTCGATTCGCCAGCAGGAACAGCTTGGGCTCGGGCACGCCGTGCTCACCGCCAAGAACGTGGTGGGCGGCGAGCCCTTCGCCGTCCTGCTCCCCGACGACGTTTTCGACGCCGCGACCCCCGTCACGCGGCAGCTGGTCGACGTCTTCGAGCGCTACGAGGCCGGTGTGGTCGCGGTCAACCCCGTCGCCGACGAGGAGGTGAGCCGGTACGGCATCATCGACGGCGAGCGCGTCGAGGGCGCCTACAAGCTGTCGCGGCTCGTCGAGAAACCGCCGCTGAGCGAAGCGCCGTCGCGGCTCGCCATCGTGGGCCGGTACGTCTTCACTCCCGAGATCTTCGACGCCCTGGAGCGCACCGAGCCGGGCGCCATCGGCGAGATCCAGCTCACCGACGCCATGAACGCCGTCGCCCAGGAGCAGGGACTCTACGCAATCGAGTACGAGGGCGAGTATCTCGACGCCGGCACGCCGCTGGGCATGGTGAAGTCGTCGGTCCACGAGGCGCTCAAGCGGCCCGACATGGGGCCCGCGCTCCGCGCCTGGCTCGCCGGCAAGCTGCGCGGCTAGCCGGTCCGTCCCGCTACAGGCCGAGCAGCCGCGCCGCGTTGCCGCCGCCGATTGCGGCCTTCTCCTCCGCGCTCAGCGGGGACCCTTCGAGCTGCTTGAGCACGCGCTCCTGTGCCAGCAGCGGGAAGTCGGAGCCGAAGAGGATGCGCTCCGCACCCACCAGGCCCGCGACCGTCTCGAACACTCGCGCGTCGTAGAGGAACGGCGTCGCCGCGGTGTCGAAGTAGACATCGGCCAGCGCCTCGCGTACCTCGGGCATGAGCGCATAGAATGGCAGGCCGCCGCCCCAATGGGCCATGACGATCGTCGCGCCGGGGAAGTTCTTGGCGAAGGCGAGCAGCGTCTCCGGCCGCTGGTTCCCCTTTCCTGGGTAGAGGTGCCCCACCGGCTCCGAGGCATGGGTGAGGACGGGCATGCCGTGCTCGCGCGCCGCGTCCATCACCGGCTCGAGCGCGCGCCGGTCGGCGAGGTCGAAGCCCTGCGTGTCGGGGTGCAGCTCGCCGATGCCGCGGGCGCCCAGGGCGGCGCAGCGCTCCACCTCCCGCGCCGCCTCCCGGCCGGCCAGCGGGTTGACCACGCAGAAAGGCACGATGCGGGCCGGGTACGCCGCCGCCGCTTCGAGGATGAAGTCGTTGATCTCGATGCAGTGCTCCTGCGCCGACCACCCGATGCTGACCAGGCAGGCGCGGTCGATGGCGCTGCGGTCCATACTCGCCAGCAGGTCGTCGAGACTGCCGAGCTTCGCCTCCGGCTTTCCGTACATCGAGCGGAAGGTCAGGTCGCGGTCCAGGTAGTCGTCCCGCCCTTGCCGGACGCTGTCGGGGAAGGCCTTCACGTGGGCGTCGATACGCATGCGACCATCGTAGCAAAGCGGGCCGCGGGAGGCGTCCACGGGTGCTTCTTCGATTGACCCTTTGAAACGGGAATGCTAGACTTCCGCGCGCATTTCCGAACCTAGCGGGAAGGGCCGCGAACCCATTCGCGCCGCGCCATCGCGAGGTCCTCTTGAAGCGTTACATCGCGAAGCGGCTCCTCCAGTTCATTCCCGTCCTCATCGGCATTTCGATCCTGATCTTCGGGATCATGCGCATCGTCCCCGGCGACGTCGCCCTTTCCATTCTGATCGGCGACGGCTCCGGCACCCCCGACCCAGCGGCCTACGATCGGATTCGCGCCGACCTCGGCTTGGACAAGTCCTACGTCGCGCAGTACTTCGACTGGATCGGCGGCATCTTCGTGGGGGACTGGGGCGACGCGATCTTCAAGGATAAGACGGTTCTCGGAGAAATCGGCGACACTTTCCCGCTCACGTTCCAACTCGCGACGATCACGGTCATTATTTCTTTGGTCATCGCGCTGCCGCTCGGCGTCTTGATGGCGGTGCGCCAGAACACGTGGATCGACTACGTCGCCCGCATCTTGACCATCGGCGGGCTGGCCCTGCCCAACTTCTTCGTCGCCGCGCTCATGTTGCTGGTCATGGTGCTGGTGTTCGAGTGGATACCGCCGATCAAGCCGGCCAATTTCTGGGACGACCCTTGGACCAATTTCCAGCAGGTTATCTGGGCCGCCCTCGCCCTGGGCTACCTGCTCTCCGCCGTTGTCGCGAGGATGACGCGCTCGGCGCTCCTCGAGGTGCTGCGGCAGGACTACATCCGCACCGCTTGGGCCAAGGGCCTCGCGGAGCGGACGGTCGTAGTCCGGCATGCCCTGAAGAACGCTTTCCTTCCCGTCGTCACCATCGTTGGACTGCAGTACGCCGCGCTCATCGGCGGGACGGTCATCATGGAGCGGTTCTGGAACCTCCCCGGACTCGGCCACAGCCTCGTTGAAGCGATCGTCCGCCGCGACTTCCCCATCGTGCAGGGCATCGTCTTGATGTTCTCGGGGATCGTGCTCCTCGCCAACCTCATCGTGGACATCCTCTACGCCTGGCTCGATCCCAGGGTCAGGTACGGCTAGGGAGCGGGGCGCATGGCAGTCCAGACCGGAGCGATGCAGAGCAACTCCCGCGTGGGAGAAGTCCTTCAAGGCTTCTGGTCTTGGCTCGTCGGGTTCTGCAAGGCGCAGCCCCTGGGTGGGGTGGGCCTCTTCTTGGTGCTGGCCGCCGTCTTCCTCGCCATCTTCGGCGAATGGCTCGCCCCCGGCGACCCGCAGAAGATCGACGCGGTGAACACCTACGCGTCTCCCGAATGGACCGGGGGCTACATCTTGGGCTCGGACAGTCTCGGACGGGACAACCTGAGCCGTCTCATGGTCGGCACGCGCGCGTCGATCAGCATTTCGGTCATCGCCATCTTCTTCGGCTCGCTGGCCGGATTCTTGATGGGCCTCATTAGCGGCTACTACGCCGATTGGCGCGATTCCATCATCCAACGCGCCGTCGACATCGTCATGTCCATCCCGACGCTCGTGCTGGCCCTCGCCATCGTGGCGACGGCGGGGCAGTCGGAGCGCAACGTCATCATCGCCATCGCCGTGATCCAGATCCCGAACGTCGCCCGCGTGGTGCGCTCCGTCGTCTTGAGTGTCCGCGAGATGGAGTTCATCCAGGCCATACGCGCCGTCGGCGCCTCCGACCTTCGCATCCTCATCCGGCATATCGCGCCGCAGACGTTCGCCCCGGTGATGATCGTCGTCACCTCGTTCCTCGGCCTCGCCATCATTATTGAGGCGTCGCTCAGCTTCCTCGGCCTCGGCGTTCCCCCGCCCAACCCCTCTTGGGGAGCAATGGTCGCCGAGAACGCCACCGCCACGGTGTTCAACCGGGCCCCGTGGAACGCGGTCTTCCCCGGCCTTGCCCTCACCCTGACCGTCTTCGGCTTCAACCTGCTCGGCGACGCTCTCCGCGACACCCTCGACCCTCGCCTCCGCCGCGGCTAGGCGCCTCCGCTCCTGCTGCGCGGGGCCTCCACGGGAAGGGACGGGCGCCCACAAGAGGCGCCCCTGCAGGAGAGGGACGGTGGCCGGACCTCCCGCTCCCGGCCCCTCCGCCGCGCCTGTCCCAGCGCGGGAGAGGTGAAAGATCTCCCGGCCCCACCGGTTTTCTATCTCGGCGGCAGTTACGCAAAGACCTCCTATGGGAAGGGGACGGGCGCCCACAAGAGGCGCCCCTACCGGGGAGGCGAGTCCTCCCAACCCAAGGCGCAAAAAGAGAGGGCCCGCATCAGCGGGCCCTCTCGGCTAAAGCCTTGGTGGACAGTCTAGATGTCCAACCACATGCGGTCGTACATCCAGTTGTTCGTTCTGTTGGTCGTGCCGGGGACGTCGCCGCTCGCCGGACGGTCCATGATGTGGGGATGGTGCGCGCCGGGGCTCCTGGGCAGGTGGGAGATGATCCGGTTGTGGTGCCGGAGCACTTCGCGCTGCAGGGAATGGATGAGCTCCCTCCGCGCCTCGTCGTTGCCGACGACGGCATCCTGCTCAGCGTAGAGCGAGTCGATCGTGGGATTCGGCTCGAAGCCCGACCACGGGATGAAGCTGCCGGGCGCGCCGTACCAGAAGCTGGTGCTGATCCAACCGCCGTCTTCCGTGAGACTCTGCGGATCGTCGAGGCCGGCGGCGCCGTGGTTGCCCCACCCGATGCCTTCCCAGTCGCCCTGGAAGATGTGCTGCGTCCAATAGACGGACGCGTCGGTCGAGATCTTCAACTCCCACTGGGCCTCGAAGAGCTCGCTGAGCTGCTGGGTGACGACGGGACCGATGCGGTCCTGCACGCCGCCGCCCTGGACGACGATCGTTGTCGAGAAGCCGATCGCGCCCGCTTCTTGCAGTAGCTGTTTCGCCCGTGCTAGGTCATCCGGGTGCTTCTGCAACTCGTCGCTCTTGGCCTGGAACTCCTCGGAAGAGAGCACCGTCTTGCCCGACGCGTCGACGTAGCGAAGTCCGGGCCAGTTGTAGATTTCGACCTCGGGGAGGCCCCATCTACCGCCCAGGTCGGTCGGCGTGACGCCCGATCCGAAGATTGATCCCGACCCGCCGGTATCAATTTGGAGGACCTGTTTACGGTCGAGCCACAGGAAGATCGCTTCCCGGACCCGGGCATCGTCGAACGGAGGCCGGTTGGCGAAGACCACGCCGTACTGCGTCTGGATGTAGTAGTCGAAGACGATACCGGGAACGGCATTCGCGAGGTCTTCTCGCACCTCAACCGGGCCCAACTGCGGCCCGTGGAAGTGGTCGACCATCTGCGTCTGACCCGTCTTCAGCGCGGCGAGCCACAGCTCGAAGCCGGTGAACTGCGTCCACGTGAGCCCATCCAGGAAGGGCAGCGGTCTGCCTTCAGGGTCGGTCCGGAAGTAGTTCGGGTTCTTCACCAAGACCGTCTCGACGTTCACGTCGGTGCGGTCATGCATCCACGGGCCGGTGCCGACAGGGTTGGCGATGAGCTCCTCGAGGTCCTGGATGTGGGACGGGATCATCTGCGTGCGGGTCTCGGTGAGGAGATCGAAGAAGAAGGCGCTGGGCCGGTAGGTCGTGAACGTGACGGTGTGGTCGTCGACGGCCTCGGTGCTTGCGACCCGGCTCAACAAGAGCCCTTGGTAGTCGGAGCGCCAGCCCTCCGGCGGGTAGCTGAACGCGTTGATGGTGTGGACCACGTCCTCGGCGGTGAAGGCTTCGCCGTCGTGCCATACGACGCCTTCGCGCAGCTTGAGCGTGATCTCCCGGCCATCGCCGCCAAGTTCCCATTCCACTGCCAAGTGCCCTTCGACGTTCGTGTGCGGGGGATCCCCGAACGGGTCCTTGATCATCAGGTTGTTGTAGACGTTATTGCTAATCGTGATCGAGGACGCGCGTGCCGCCGGCCTGGACGGATACGGGGGTATCAGCCCCGTCGCCGAGTTGGTCGTCTGGCTTCCCAACACCACCGTGCCGCCATACTTCGGCTCGGTCTTTGGCGCCATCATCGCCTCGGCCGTCGGTGTCGCCGTCGGCGCGGGGGCCGGGGCCGCCCGTGTCGCCGTGGGAGCCGCTGTCGCCTCGGGCGCCGCCGTCGCGGGGGCCTCGGTCGGGGCGGGCGCCTGCGTTGGCGGGACCGCCGTCGGCGCCGCCGTGGGCTCCGCGTCGCCGCCGCAAGCCGCGACGACGAGCGCCACGACCATGGCGCCTACCAAAATACTGAAGAAACGGCGAACTTTCATCGCCTTGCCTCCCTCTTTGCCTCTGCTAAACCTATGCCGCACGGGTTGCACACGCCACCGTGAAAATCCGTGCACGCGGCTTCTACAGGCTGGGCGAATGTAGCCGAGCGAATGAACCCTGTCAACCGAATCGCCGGACGGATTAGCTCGCGGGAACCAGCGGGCCTCCCGCGGCCTCGCGATGGCGCGTCGTGCTGTGCTTCGGGTCCTTGTCGAACTCGGGGATCACGTACTTGCCGAAGAGCTCGATCGATTCGAGCACGGCCTCGTGCGGCTGGTTGTTCGGCACGCCGAAGACGAGCTGGTCGCAGCCGATCGTGGCGTAGTTCGCCACCTGCTTGATCACCTCTTCCGGCTCGCCGCACAAGGCCAAGCCTGCCTCGATCAGCATGTCCATCTGGTCGGCTTGCGGATCGGGGAAGAGATCGGGCCACACCGGCATGCCTTCCAGCTTGGGGAAGGTGTCGTGATAGCGGTAGACGAGCGACACCAGGTAGGAGGCGCCGGGCAGGCAGGCGATCTCGCGCGCCCGCTGCGGGTCGCGGGACACCGTCATGGCGACCGTGACCATCACGTTGTCATTGACGTAGTCGCCGATGGGCTCGGCGTCGCCGATGTGCTTCTTATAGGTCTCGATGTTGGGCTGCATGGCCCACACCGGCCCGACGTTGAATCCGAGCAGTCCCAGGCCGCGCTTCGCCGCCCGCTCATACGTCCCCGGATTCCCCGCCGCCACCCACAGGGCCGGGTGCGTGTGCGCATAGGGCTTGGGCAGCACGTTGAAGGCCCCCTCGCGGCCGGGCATCATCTGCGTCCCCGTCGACGGCACCTGGAAGGCCTTGCCGTCGGGGTAGGAGTAGCCCTTCTGCCGCCACATCTTGGGGACCTCGCGGATGGTCTCCTCCCAGTTGTCGCGGGTGATGTCCGGCGTGAGGCCGAAGCCGCCAATCTCGTGGCTGCCCGCGCCGCGCCCCGTCCCGAACTCGAAACGGCCCTGGCTCAGCAGGTCGAGCATGGCCACCCGCTCGGCGAGGCGCACCGGGTGGTTCACCACCGGGTTCATGTTGAAGATGCCCGAGCCGATGTGGATCCGCTCGGTCTTGGCGAGCGCGTAGGCGATGAACGTCGCGCTGTCGGAGAGGTGCGAGTACTCCTCGAGGAAGTGGTGCTCCGTCACCCACACGTACTTGAAGTTGTGCTTGTCCGCCGCCTGGATGAGTTCCAGCTCGCGCTTGACCCAGTCCGCGGCGTAGGCCTGGCTGTGCGCCTTTTCCTGCCCCGGCGAATGCCCCTGAACGAATATCCCGAACTCCATGTCGCCTCCTCGGAAATGCGCGTGCCGCTTGCTTTAATACGTTGGCGTGCGTCTTCTGGATGCATTGCGCCGCGCTGCCGCGCAACCCTCGCATTCTAGGGTGCGGAGAACGAAGGTTCAACGCGAGGGGTGGACGGGGCCTAAGCGGCTACAGCTTCGCGATGATGTCGTTGGCGAACGTCTCCAGGCCGGCCTCGATCACCTCCGCCGTCGTGTCGGGGCCGGGGAAGCCGTAGGGGCCGCAGAGGAGCCGGCTGATGCCCGCCTCCTCGTACCGGCGGACGGTGTCGACGGAGGGGGGCTCCATCAGCGCGCCGGTCACCTCGAACGGCAGGTGGTCCCGCCCGTACTCCTTGCGGAACTCGTTGATGCTCGCCATGCCGGCGACGATCTCGTCCCTGCCCATGTAGGCGGGCATCCAGCCGTCGCCCTCGCGGGCGGCGCGGCGGTGGGCGGCCTTGGTGTTCCCTCCGAAGATGATCGGGATCGGCTGTTGGACGGGCTTGGGCACCAGGCTGACTTCAGGGAAGTCGTAGAACTCGCCGTGGTGCTCCACGGTGTCCTCCGTCCACAGCCGCCGGAGGATCGTCACGATCTCCGTGGAGCGCGGGCCGCGGTTGTCGAAGTCCTGGTCCGCGGCGGCGAACTCCTCCGGCCACCAGCCGACGCCCGCGCCAAGGATGACCCGCCCGCCGGAGACCACGTCCAGCGTCGACAGCGCCCGCGCCGTCACGAACGGATGCCGCAGCGGCAGGATGTAGACGTTGGTGGCGAACTTGATGTTCTTCGTGATGTTCGCCAGCGAGCTCAGCAATACCCACGGGTCGTGCCATTCCCAGTCGGGAGTGAAGGGGGGCAGCTTGTCCGGCGAGTAGGGGTAGGTCGGCGAGATGCTCGTCAGCGGCATGAGGTGGTCGGAGCACCAGATCGAGTCGTAGCCAAGCTCGTCGGCCTTCCGGGCCAACACCGGAAACAGGTGGGGGCGCAGACCGAACAGCGCAAGCGCGAACTTCATGGGGTCCTCCAGCGGGCGGCGTCGATGCCCGCCACATCTTAGAAGCCGCCGCGCCGGTGTCAAGGAATCTCCCGCGCCTTCGGCGCGCCGCATGTACAATGCGGCCAATCTCGAAC
>DAOUKZ010000062.1:0-14152 GCA_034420775.1 Dehalococcoidia bacterium | reverse complement strand
ACCTGCGGCACCCGCCGGTGCGGATCCTTGGCTTTGCGCAGGGGTCGGGGGCGGAAACGGAGAACAACACGAACTACAACCGCCCCGACATCATCTCCATCGAGGAGACGCATTTCATGCGGCAGGAGAT
Organism: Dehalococcoidia bacterium; assembly: GCA_034420775.1. GTDB lineage: Bacteria > Chloroflexota > Dehalococcoidia > SHYB01 > SHYB01 > DAOUKH01. The sequence goes on along the minus strand of DAOUKZ010000062.1, from coordinate 14,022 downwards.
GTACGAGAAGACCGGCCTTGGCCCGAAGGACGTCGACGTGCTGCAGATCTACGACCACTTCACGCCGCTGGTGTTGATGGGCCTGGAGGGGTGGGGGTTCTGCGGCATTGGGGAGGGCGCGGCGTTCGTCGAGGGCGGGGAGCGCATCTCCATCGGCGGTGAGATCCCGTTGAACACATCCGGCGGCCACCTCGGCGAGGCCTACGTGCAGACGATGAACCATATCGTCGACTCAGTGCGGCAGCTTCGGGGGACGGCGCCGAACCAGGTGCCCAACGCCGAGGTGTCGCTGGTGGTCTCGGGCGTCAACCTGCCGGGCAGCGCCCTCATGTTGGGCAGGGAGTAGCAGCAGTGAGCGGAGATCTGCTCGGCCCCATCCCAGTGGCAGACTTCGACGACCGCGAGTATTGGGCGGGCTGCGCCCGCGGCGAGCTCATGCTACAGCGCTGCGTCGACTGCCTCGCCTTCCTCCACCCGCCGCGGCCGATGTGCCCCAAGTGCCGTTCGATGCGCGCCGAGTGGGTGGCGTCGAAGGGCACCGGCGAGGTCCACAGCTACACCGTCGTCCACCACCCCTCCGCGCCTGCGCTGCGCGAGGCCGTCCCCTACGGCATCGTGCTCGTCGAGATGGACGAGGGGCCGCGCATCATCAGCAACATGGTCGACGTCCCGCCCGAAGAGCTCCGCATCGGGATGCGCGTCCGCGTCACCTTCCGGGAAGTCGCGCCGGGGGTGTCGCTGCCGAAGTTCGAGCGGGCGGAGTAGCGGACGACCGGCCGGCGGCCTCTCTCCGCCTCCTCAGCAGTGGGAGAAGTCCAAGGCGTTCCCCTACGCGAAGGCTGGCAGGACCTCTTTGCCGAAGAGCTCGATGGAAGGGAGCCTGCCCCGGTCGTGGAAGAACCAGGTGAAGTGGGTGACGCCGGCTTTGGCGACCTCCTCGATGCGGCGGGCGACCATGTCCGGGGTGCCCACGTAGCCTGCGTCCTCGACGCCGAAGCCGGGGCCGGGATAGCGCCGGTTGGCGGCGGAGATGGCGTCGGGGAGGTCAGCCTTAGTCGGGACGATGACGAGGACAGCCTCGAGGGTGTATTGGAGGGTGTCGGGGTCGCGGCCGATCTTGGCGCACTCGGCCTTCAGGAGCTCGATCTTCTCCTCGACGACGGCGGCGGCTCCGGTGGGAGCGTTCCAGACGTCGGCCTTGCGGGCGGCGAGGGGCAGCGTGAGCTTGGGACCGGCGCCGCCGATCCAGATCGGCGGATGAGGCGACTGCACCCCTTTGGGCAGGAGCGGCGCGTCTTCGAGTTCGAAGAACTTGCCTTTGAAGGTGGTGCGTTCCTGGGTGAAGAGGAGCTTGATGATGTCGATGGACTCTTCCAGGCGTTCGGTGCGCTCGCGGGCGCCGGGGAAATGGATGCCGTACTCGGGGTGCTCGCGGGGGTAGGAGCCGGTGCCGAGGCCAAGCTCGAGCCGGCCGCCGCTGATCACGTCGAGCGAGGACGCCATCTTGGCGACGAGAGCGGGATGGCGGAAGGCGTTGTCGAGGACGAGGTGGCCGAGCCGGATGGTGCTGGTGATCGGGGCCAGGGCGGAGGCCAGCGTCCAGGCCTCGAACGAGGGCACGTCGGGCAGGAACGGCGGGTAGAAGTGGTCCATGAACCAGACGTTCCGGTAGCCGAGTTCCTCGGCCTTCTCGACACGGGCGCGGATATCGTCGAAGCTGAACTGCAATTGGGGAATGTAGATGCCGAAGTCGATCTTGCCGGCCATGCCCTGCCTCCCGGACGCTCCTTTTCGAGCCGCCCTACGGTAGCAGGTTCCCTGAGACGGCGTCATTGCCCGGCGACAGTCACGGGCCTAGACTGCGCGGCATGCCGAAGCACGCGCTCCCACCCGGCTTTCGCATCCGCCCCGCGGAGGCGGACGACGTTCCCGTCCTGCTCGACCTGATCCGTGGCTTGGCGGAGTACGAGCGGCTGTCACACGAGATGTCCGCCGACGAGGCCGGACTCCGCGAATCGCTGTTCGGCGGCCGGCGCTACGCCGAGGCGGTCGTCGGCGAGGTCGACGGCGAGCCGGTGGGGTTTGCGCTGTACTTCCATAGCTACTCGACGTTCCTGGGCAAGCCGGGGCTCTACCTCGAAGACCTCTTCGTGAAGCCGGAGCACCGGGGGCGGGGCTTCGGCGGGGCCTTGTTGCGCCACGTGGGCGGGGTCGCCGTCGAGCGGGGCTGCGGTCGGCTGGAGTGGGCGGTCCTCGACTGGAACGAGCCGGCGATCGGCTTCTACCGCAAGCTCGGCGCGGGGCCGCTGGACGAGTGGACGACGTACCGCATGACCGGCGAGGCGCTGCGGAAGCTCGCCGAGGGCGCGCCATGACGTCGCGGTCGGCGGAGATCCGTGCGTCGCTGGGCCATCCGATCATCGACGCCGACGGCCACTTCCTGGAGCTGACGCCGGTGCTCTGGCCGGCCTTCCTCGACACGGTGCGGCAGGTCGGCGGCACCGACATGGCGCTCCGCTTCGAGCGGGCCGGCGACCCCACCCACGACGTCGCGGTGCTCGATCCCTGGTATCGCATGACCGACGAGGAGCGCCGCGACAGTTGGACGGCCTGCCCGGCGTGGTGGGTGCATCCGACGGCGAACACGCTCGACCGGGCGACGGTGTCGCTGCCGCGGCTCCTCTACGAGCGGATGGACGAGCTGGGAATCGACTTCAGCATCCAATACCCCTCGAACGCGCTCACGTTCCGGAGCCTGGCCGACCCCGAGCTGCGGGCGGTGGGCTGCCGTGCGGTCAACACGCTGCACGCCGAGGTCTACGCGCCCTACGCCGACCGGATGACGCCGGCGGCGGTGGTGCCGTCGCACACGCCGGAGGAGGCGATCGCGGAGGCGGAACACGCCATCCGGGTGCTTGGCCTGAGGGTGATCACCCTTGGGCACGTGCTGCGTCCGGTGCCGAGCGCGCCGCACGACCGCCGCCTCGACGCGCTGGGGATCGACAGCGACCACGACTACGACCCCTTCTGGGCCAAGTGCGTTGAGCTCGGGGCCGCGCCGACCTTCCACTCGGGGAGCCGAGGCTGGGGCAGCCGCCGGTCGGTGACCAACTTCTCGTTTAACCACATCGGGCACTTTTCCGAGGGCGGCACGGCGATCTGCAAGTCCCTGTTCATGGCGGGGGTGACGCGCCGGTTCCCTACGCTGCGCACGGCCTTCCTCGAAGGCGGCGTCTCCAGCGCATGCAGCCTCTACGCGGGGATCGTGGGCGAGTGGGAGAAGCGCAACCGGCAGGCGCTGCGAGCGGTCGACCCCTCGCGGCTCGACCGCGATTCCCTGGTCGCGCTCGCTGGAGAGTACGGCGACGGCCGCGTTCGAGGGAGCCTTGACGCCCTGCGGGCCTTCTACGAGCACGAATCGTCGCGCCCCTTCTACCAAGACGACTGGGCGGCGCTTCAGGTCGAGCGCGGCGAGGAACTCCGCGATTTGTTCGTCGACAGCTTCTACTTCGGCTGCGAGGCCGACGATCCGACGACGGCCTGGGCCTTCGACACGCGAACGAACCCCCACGGGGCGCGCCTGCGGGCGATGCTCGGCTCCGACATGGGCCACTACGACGTGCCGGACCTGGCCCGCGTGCTCGAGGAGGCCTACGAGTTAGTCGAGCGCGGCCTGGTGTCGGAGGACGACTTCCGCGACTTCGCCTTCGGCAACGCCGCGCGGCTCCACGCCGGGATGAACCCGCGGTTCTTCGACGGCACGCCGGCCGAGGCCGCGGTCGCGGCCCTACTCGGGGACTCGCGCGAGGCCGGCTAGCCCTCCGGCTCCTCGTCCAAGGCCTGGAGCACTGCTCCAGGGTTCATCGGCAGCGCGGTGAGACGGCGGCCGATGGCGTCGTTGATCGCGTTGGCCACGGCGGCCATCGGCGGCACGATGGAGACCTCGCCGACCCCGCGCAGCCCGAAGGGATGGCCGGGATTCGGCACGTTGGCAAAGACCGTCTCCACGTCCGGCAGGTCGTAGCTGGTCGGCATGCGGTAATCGAGGAAGCTCGAGTTCGCCATGACGCCGTCGCCGCCGTAGTAATACTCCTCATTCAGTGCCCAGCCGAGTCCCTGGACGGTGCCGCCCTGCATCTGGCCTTCGACGTAGCTGGGATGCGCCGCCTGTCCCACGTCCTGGAACGCGGTGACGCGGTCGAAGTCCACCTTGCCCGTCTCGGGATCGACGGTGACGTCGACGAGCAGGCCGGCAAACGAGGGCCCGACCTGCGTGGGGTTCGAGCTCGCGGAGGCGACGAAGGGGCCGCCGGTGTTGTTCATCTTCGCGGCGACCTCCTTGAAGGTCAGCCGGTCCTCGGGGTCTTTCTTGGAGATGAAGACGCCGTCGGCGTAGTCGATGTCCTCGGGCTGCGTCTCCCACATGGTGGCGGCACGGGCGATCATCTGGTCCCTGACCATCTCGGCGGCGCTGACCACCGCGATCCCGGTGGAGAAGGCGGTGCGGCTGCCGCCGGTGACGCCGGTGTAGCCGATGGAGTCGGTGTCGGCGACGGAGGGGTGGACGTCCTCGGCGGCAAGGCCGAGCACCTCGGCGGCCTGCATCGCCAGCGCGGCGCGGGTCCCGCCGATGTCGACGGAGCCGGTGACGAGGTTGACCGTGCCGTCCGTGTTGACGCTGATCGAGGCGGATGACTGCATTCCGGCGTTGAACCAGAAGCCCATCGCGGCGCCACGGCCCTGGTTGGGACCCTTCGGCGCGCTGTAGTGCGGATGCTCTTTCATCGCCCGCTCGACCTTCTCGGCGCCGATTACGGGGAAGGGGATGCCGGTAACCTGCCGGTCACCCTCTTGAGAGACATTCTTCAGCCGGAGGTCCATGGGGTCCATGCCGAGCTTGGCGGCAAGCTCGTCGATGACCGTCTCGATGGCATAGGCCGCCTGGGGCGCGCCGGGGGCGCGGTAGGCGGCGACCCTGGGCTTATTGACGACGACGTCGAGGCCGTCGACGACGAAGTTCTCCACGTTATAGGGGGCGATGGCGCACATGCACCCGGCGCCGACGGGCGAGCCCGGGTAGGCGCCGGCCTCGAACCCCATCCAGAGATCGATGGCAGTGATCGTCCCGTCCTTCTTGGCCCCGATCTTGCAGCGCATGTGAGACCCGGAGGTGGGGCCCGTGGCCTCGAAGACCTCGCGGCGGCTCATCACGATCTTCACCGGCTGACCGCTCTTCTTCGAGAGCAAGGCGGCGACGGGGTCGAAGTAGGCGTTGATCTTGCCGCCGAAGCCGCCGCCGATCTCCATCGGCACGACCTTCACCGACGATTCGGGGAGCCCGATCAACGCGGCGGTCTGCGTCCGGATGCTGAACGCGCCCTGCGTGCTCGTCCAGACGGTGACCTTGTCGTCGGCGTTCCAGTTGGCCGTCGTGTTGTGCGGTTCGATGTAGCCCTGATGGACCGGCTGCGTATCGAGCTCGCGCTCGACGACGACGTCGGCCTCCCCGAAGCCTTCCGCGAGGTCGCCGCGCGCGAAGTGGAGCCGGGCGGCGACGTTGGTCTGTTGGCCGACGTCGGGAAGGCTGTCGTCCTGTTCGATCAGCTGCTCGTGGAGAATGGACGCGCCGGGGGCCATGGCCTCCTTCACGTCGAGTACCGTCGGCAGCGGTTCGTACTCGACCTCGATTAGGTCAACGGCCTGCTCGGCGATGTGCGGGCTCGTGGCCGCCACCGCGGCGATGGCGTGACCCTTATAGAGCGCCTTCTTGTTGGCGAGGGCGTTCTCTCCGACGATCGGGATGTTGCCCAGCGTCTTGCGGAGGTCGCTCTCCTGCACGTCTTCGACCGAAAAGTCGGCGTGGGTGACGATGGCGCGAACACCGTCGAGGGCCTCGGCCTTCGACGTGTCGATGCTCTTGATGCGGGCGTGGGCGTGCGGGCTGCGCAGGATCTTGCCGTGCAGCAGATCGGGGGCGGTGTAGTCGGCGCCGTACTTGGCCTTGCCGGTCACCTTGTCGACGCCGTCGTGGCGGATGGGCCGCGAGCCGACGACCTTGTACTCGGCGGGGCGATCAGCGGTGGTAGTCATGAAGTCGCTCCTTATCAGGAATCGTAGAGGGGCGGACAGTCCAGCCAATTCTAGACCACAAGCATGGGTGTCTTCTAGGGCGTGTCGTTGGGCCATTGGACACCCCCAGTAGGTGCCCGTATAATCAGCCGACCGGCTTTCGACAGGTTCCCAGCCGAGTTTCGTGGAACACGAATCAGTTGCGCCAGGACGACCACTCGGCCCCCGCAGCCGCTAACGCCGCCGACCCGCGGCCGAGCACCCCTTCCCAGGCCATCGCCGAGCTCGAGGCCGTTGCGCGCGTGCTACGGCGGCACATCGTCGAGATGACCTACCAGGCGCAGAGCGGCCATCCCGGCGGCTCCCTCTCCGCCATCGACATGGTCGCCGCGCTCTACTTCGGCGAGCTGCGGCACCGGCCCGACGACCCCGCCTGGCCCGACCGCGACCGTTTCATTCTCAGCAAGGGGCACTGCTGCCCCGCCCTCTACGCCGCGCTCGCCCAGAGCGGCTACTTCCCCGTCGAGGAGCTCCGGACCTTCCGCAAGCTCAACAGCCGGATACAGGGCCATGCCTCGGTGAAGACGCCCGGCGTCGAGATGTCGTCGGGATCCCTGGGGCAGGGGCTCTCCTTCGGCGTCGGGACGTCGCTGGCGCTGCGCCTCGACGGCATCGACGCCCGCATCTTCGTCATGCTCGGCGACGGTGAGCTCGACGAGGGGCAGGTCTGGGAGGCCGCGATGGCCGCCAAGCACTACGGCCTGGGCAACATCGTGGCGCTCATCGACCGCAACGGCATCCAGAACGACCGCGCCACCAAGGACGTGCTCGACCTCGAGCCAATCGAGGAGAAGTGGCGGGCTTTCGGCTGGCGCACAGAGGTGATCGACGGACACAGCATGCCGGAGATCGTGGCGGCGCTCGATCGCGCCGTGGCCCACGACGGGCCCGCCGCCATCGTGGCCGACACGGTGAAGGGCAAGGGCATCAGCTTCATGGAAGGCAACCCCGATTTCCACGGGAAGGCCCCCAACGCCGAGCAGTACGAGCAGGCCATGAAGGAGCTGGCGGGATGACCACCCAGGCGAAGGAGGCGACCCGCAACCGCTTCGGCGAGGTCCTCTCGGCGCTGGGCGGGGAGAACCCCAACGTCGTCTTCGTCGGCGGCGACCTGAACAAGTCGGTCATGTCCGTCGACTTCAGCAAGAAGTACCCCGAGCGGTTCTTCGACCTAGGCGCCGCCGAGCAGAACATGATGAGCGTCGCGGCGGGGCTCGCCTCGGCGGGAAAGATCCCGTTCGTGAGCACCTTCGCGGTCTTCGCCACATCGCGGGCCTACGACCAGATACGGGTCGGCATTTCGCAGCCCGCCCTGAACGTAAAAATCGTGACCACACATGCCGGTATCGTCACCGGCGAGGACGGCATCTCGGCGCAAGCCATCGAGGACGTGGCGTTGATGACGGCGCTCCCCTCCTTCACCGTGATCGTCCCCGCCGACGCCGTGGAGACGGAGGCGGCGGTGCGCGCCGCCGCGGATGCCCTCGGCCCCTTCTACATCCGGCTCAGCCGCCCCGCCACGCCGATCATCCTCCCGCCCGACTACCAGTTCACCGCGGGCAAGGCGGCGCAGCTGCGCGAGGGAGGGGACGCCACCATCATCGCGTGCGGGATCATGACCGCGGCGGCGCTAGAGGCAGCGGAAATGCTCGCCGCCGAGGGCATCGAGGTCCGCGTGCTCAACATGGCCACGATTCACCCAATCGACGAAGAGGCGGTTGCGGCCGCCGCGGCGGAGACGGGCGCGATCGTGACGGCCGAGGAACACCAGCTCCGCGGCGGGCTGGGCAGCGCGGCGGCGGCGGCGGTGGCGCTCTCGACGCCCGTGCCGATGGAATTCGTGGCGCTGAACGGGTACGCTGAGTCAGGCAAACCCGACGAGCTACTCGTCAAGTACAACCTGACCTCCGCCGACGTGGCCGACGCGGCCCGGCGGGCGGTGAGCCGCAAGCGGTAAGCCGCCGAACGGACCGCGCGGGCGGAACAGGCCCACCGTGAGAGCCGGTCAACTCCGCAAACAACTCCTTATTTCCGTTGGCCTCGGCCTCGCGGTCGTTGCCGGCCTGCTTCTCTATATCGAGCTTTCCGGCAGTCTCTCCGAGACCGGCGACGTCCTCAGAGATTTCCGCTGGGAGTTCATTCCCTACATCCTGCTCCTGACCCTCTTCAACTACATCCTCCGTTTCGTGAAGTGGGAGTACTACCTGCGCCTCACCGAGGTCCGGGGCGTGCGGTTCTGGGACAGCCTGCTCATCTTCCTCTCCGGCTTGGGCATGTCGATCACGCCGGCCAAGGTGGGCGAGTGGATCAAGAGCTACTTCCTGAAGGTGCGCTACGACGCCGACCCCGCGAAGACGGCCCCCATTGTGATCGCCGAGCGTGTCAGCGACGGCGTCGCCATGGTGGTGCTCGCCGCGATCGGCCTCATCTTCGTCGACTACGGTTGGCTGCCCTTGGTGGGGCTGGGAGCGGCCACCGTGGTGGCCGTCGCCGGTCTCCGCAACAAACGGCTGGCGAACGGGCTGGTGGCGTTGACCGGCCGCATCCCCGTGCTCAAGCGGCACGCTCCGTTCGTCGCGACCTTCTTCGGCAGCTCGCAGCTGCTCTTTTCGCCCCGGCCGCTGGCGATTGCGGCGACCATTGGGATCGTCTCATGGTCCGGCGAGGCGGTCGCGCTCTACTACGTCTTCTGGGGGCTGGGCGCGGAACCGGGCTGGGAGCTCATATTCCAGTCGCTCTTCATCCTCTCTATCTCGACGATGGCGGGGGCCGTGCTCCTGCTGCCCGGCGGACTCGGCGCGGCGGAGACGGGCATCACCAGCCTGGGTCAAGCCCTGGTGGGACTGGGGAGCGCCGCGGCGGCGGCGGCCACCTTGGTCATCCGCCTCTGCACACTGTGGTTCGGCGTCGGTCTCGGGTTCATCGCCTTGGCCATCATCGCGCGCCGCAAGGAGTGGTGGGCGGAGGAGGACAAGGCGACAAAGACCGCGGCGTAGCGCCGCGACGCGAGGCTACCAGGAGGGCCGTCCGCCCTCGGCCCCTTCCTCTTCCTCGAGGTCCTGGGAGCTGTACGTCCCGAGCTCGCGCCCCTGGTAGACCTGGACGACGAAGTCCTCGCAGTCGGGGTCGGCGGACATCACCAGTTCTTCATCGACGGACTCGATGATCTCCTTGACATCGTCCTGCGTGACGCGCTCGGCGACCACGAGCAGGCCGTGGACGACGGGCCCGGCGAAGTGCAGGTCGATGCGGCCCAGCGGCGCCTCGCCCTCCATGATGAGGTAGGCCTCCGAGTAGGGGGTGCGGCACTCTCGTTCGAATCGGTGCTCCGGCATCCGCGGCCCCCTGACTTCGATGGTCCCGCCGGCTACGGACGGACTTGGCCGTCGCCCATGACGACCCACTTGTACGACGTGATCTCCCGCAGGCCCATCGGGCCGCGGGCGTGCATCTTGTCGGTGCTGATCCCGACCTCCGCGCCGAGGCCGAACTGGGCGCCGTCGTTGAAGCGCATGCTGGCGTTGACGAAGACGGCGGCGGCGTCAACCTCGTTGACGAAGCGCTGCGCCGCGGCGTAGTCGTTGGTGATGATCGCCTCCGAGTGTCCCGATCCATACTGGTCGATGTGCTCCACGGCTTGGTCGAAGCCGTCCACGACCCGAATCGACGCGATGAGGGCGCAGAACTCGTAGCCCCAATCGCTCTCTTCCGCGGGCCGGATGGGCTTGACGCCGTGGTCGAGCAGAATGCGCAGGGAATCGGGGTCGCAGCGCAGGTCGACGTCGGCGGAGGCGAGAGCGGCCCCGATGCGGGGCAGCGCCGTCTCCGCGATGGAGCGGTCGACGAGCACGCCGTCGACGGCATTGCAGACAGCGGGGCGCTGCACCTTCGCGTTGTAGATGATCTCGGAGGCCATGTCGAGGTCGGCCGACCGGTCGACGTAGATGTGGTTGACACCCCGGCCGCCGGTGATGGCGGGCATAGTCGCGTTCTTCTCCACAAACTCGATGAGCCCCCCGCCGCCACGGGGAACGATGAGGTCGATCCAATCGTTCATCTTCAGGAGTTCCGCCACGAGCGCGCGGTCGGTCGACTCGACGAACTGCACCGCGTCGGGCGGCACGCCCTCCTCCGCGATGGCGGAGCGGACGATGCCGGCCAGCGTCTTATTGCAGTTGATCGCCTCCTTGCCTCCGCGGAGGAAGGCGGCGTTGCCCGACTTCAAGCACAGCGACGGGATATCGACGGTGACCTCTGGCCGCGACTCGTAGACCGAGGCGATGACGCCGAGCGGCACGCGGCGGCGCCCGATGCGCAGGCCGCTGTCAAGCACGCGTACGTCCTCCATCTGCCCGATGGGGTCGGGCAGCGACGCCACCGAGCGAACGCTGGCGACCATGGAGCGAAAGCCGCCACCGGAGAGTTCGAGCCTGCCCAGCATCTCGCCGGTGAGACCGGCGTCCTGGGACAGTTCCAAGTCCGCCCGGTTGGCCGCCATAATCTCGTCCTCGCGCGCTTCAAGCGCGTCGGCGAGGTTGAGCAGCGCGCGGTTCTTGACCTCCGTGCTCAGCTTGGCGAGCTCCTTGGAGGCCGTCTTTGCGGCCCGCGCCTGCTCGTAGAGGCGGTCGGTCTCGTTCGCCGTCGTCGTCATGACCGTCTCCTTAACCATTGCCCCGGCGGTTGAGTAACGCCATGTCGCCGGGGAGGACGATCTCGTCGATATAACGATAGCCTAGCAGCTTCACGATGTCGCCCGTCTTGGCGCCCCTGATTCGCTCGATCTCCTCCGCGGAGTACTGCGTGAGGCCGCTGCCGATGCGGTCGCCGCCGGGGTCGCAGATATCGACCACGTCGCCGCGGCCGAAGTCGCCGGAGACGCCGGAGACGCCGGCGGGCAGCAGACTGCACCGGCTGGCCCGAAGGGCGGTGACCGCACCCTCGTCGACCGTGATCTGACCGCGGGAGCCCAGACCGCTCAGCAGCCAGCGCTCCTTGCTATGCACCCGGTCGTCCCGGCGGGCAAAGAGCGTGCCGATCTCCTCGCCGGCGACGACCCGCTCCAGAATGCGGGGAACGTGCCCCCCGGCGACGAGGACAGGAATCCCGATGGCCGTGGCTGCCTTGGCCGCCTCGATCTTGGTGGCCATCCCGCCGCGACCGCGGGCGCTGCCGGGGGCCCCCGCGAGGGCCTCGACCCGCTCGTCGATCTCCTCGACCCGGTGGATGAGCTTCGCGTCGGGGTCGCGGCGGGGGTCGGTCTCGTAGAGGCCGTCGGTGTCGGTGAGGATGATGAGCAGGCCGGCGTCGACGACGTTGGCCACGGCAGCGGAGAGCGTGTCGTTGTCGCCGAAGACGATCTCCCCGATCTCGTGCACGTCCACCACGTCGTTCTCGTTGACGATGGGGACCACGCCGAGCGCGATCAGCCCCTCCAGAGTGTTGCGGACGTTGAGGTAGCCCTCGCGGTTGTCGAGGTCGCCCTTGGTGATCAGCGCTTGGGCGACCTGCATGCCGTGCTCGGCGAAGCCGTCGGTGTACCGCTGCATCAGCCGGCTCTGTCCGAGCGCGGCCATGACTTGCTTGAAGGGGATGTCCTTCCGCCGCAGGCCGCCGTTCGGGCGGCGGGCCATCACTCCGAGGATCTCCCGTCCCGCCGCGATCGCGCCCGAGGAGACGAGCACCACCTGGATTTCCATGCGGTGCAGCGCGGCGACCTGTCCGATGATCCGCCGGATGGTCGGCGCGTGGAGCGAGTCGCCGCCCGCGGTGAGCAGATTCGTGCCCACCTTGACGACGATGCGGCGGTAGCGGGATGAGACCATGACGCATTCGCGGCGGGCGCCGAAGGCGAGGCTCGCCGCTTCTGTCCTACTGAAGCTCTCTCGATTATACCCGCCGCTGTCGAAAATCGACGCGCCGCTGCTAGAATGGGACTGCGAGGGCTAGCCGCGAGGCGTCTAGCCCTGTTTTGGTGTGCCCAAAGGGGCGAAAGGAGCAGATGGCGCTGCAGGGTCTGCTTGAACTGGCGGAGGCCGCTCCCGGCTTCGACGGCCTCGCCAAGCGGTTGGCGGCTGGGGAAGAGGCCTCGGCGGGCGTCATCGACGGGGCCAAGCCCCTGGTCCTCGCCGCGCTCTGGCGCCGGCTGCGGCGTCCGATGGTGGTCATCGTGGCGCGGACGGAGACGGCGCGGTTTCTCCACGAGCAGACCCTCGCCTACGCCGGCGAGGACGCCCCCGCCTACGTGCTCCCCGAGATCGACTCCACCCCCTACGAGCGCCTGGCCTCCGACCGGAGCACGGTCTCCCAACGCCTGGCGGCGCTCTGGACGCTGAACCCCGCCAGCGATTCGGATCGGAACGGCGCCATCCCCCCGCTCATCATCGGTTCGGCCTACGCCTTCGCGTCGAAGACTCTCGACGCCGAGCGCATGGCGGCGCTGACGCACACGATTCGTCGCGGTAGCCGCCTCGACCCTATGGGCGCGCTGCGCCGCTGGACGCGCATGGGCTACCGCGTCGAGCCGGCGGTGGAAATCCCAGGCGACGCGAGCCGCCGGGGCGGCATCCTCGACATCTTCCCGCCGTCGTCGGAGCGTCCCGTGCGTATCGATCTTTTCGGCGACACGATCGACGCAATCCGCTACTTCGATGCAGAGTCTCAACGCTCCCTGGAAGCGGTGGAGGCGGTCACCATCACGCCCGCCACTGAGCTTCTGCCTGAAGACGACCGCCCCCTACGCCTCGACACGGCGGACCTCGAGGACGAATGGCGCGAGCGCGTCGAGGCCGACCTGGAGAAGCTCGCCGGCGGCGAGCCGTTCGACGAGCAGGACTTCTACCGGGGACTGGCGGCGCGGCGGCCCGCCACGGCGCACCTCCCCAAGGGCGGCGTGGTCGTGCTCGACAACCCCCGGCGCATCCGCGACGCCCTGGACGAAGTCCACGCCCAGGCCGTCGAGCTTCGGGAGCGGCTGTCCGCGCGCGGCGAGCTGCCCGGCGGCCTGCCGACCCCCTTCGTTTCGCGCGACGAGATGGGGACGTCGGCGCAGCGAGGCGCGGCGCTCAACTTCGAGCCGTTCGGCACCGAAGACTCCGCGTGGCCGTTCACGCCGCCGGCGAGCTATTCGGGCCGGACACGAGCGCTCATCGACGACATGCCGCGCATGCGCGACGAAGGCCGCCGCATCGTACTGGTCAGCCAGCAGGCGCCGCGCCTGAGCGAGCTTATGGAGGAGGCCGGCGCCGCCGCCACGCGGTCCGACGGCCTATCCGACCTCCCGCCGCCGGGGTCGGTGACCCTCGTGCACGGCTCGCTCGCCGAGGGGTGGGCGCTCGACGCCGAAGGCACGGTCGTGCTGACCGACGCCGAGATCTTCGGCCTCTCCAAGCAGCGGCGCTACCGCCGAAAGCGCGCGGCGCACCGTCAGTCCTTCCTCTCCGAGCTCAGCCCGGGCGACTACGTGGTGCACGTCGACCACGGTATCGGCAGGTTCGCCGGTGTGATGCTCCGCAAGACGGCGGAGCGCGAGCGCGAGTACCTCGTCTTGGAGTACGCGCAGCGCGACCGCCTGCTCGTGCCGGTCGACCAGATCGACCGCGTGGGACCGTATCTAGGATCGGGGGAACGGACGCCGTCGCTGACCCGGCTCGGCACACAGGAATGGAACCGCATCAAGGCGCGGGTCAAGGCCTCGGCGGCGGCGGTGGCCCGCGACCTGCTCGACCTCTACGCCTCGCGGGAGGTGGCCTCGGGCCGCGCCTTCGGCGCCGACACGCCCTGGCAGCAGGAGGTCGAGGCCTCTTTTCCTTATGTCGAGACGCCGGACCAGCAGCGCGCCATCGACGAGGTCAAGCAGGACATGGAGAGCCCCAGGCCCATGGACCGCGTGATCAC
>DAOUKZ010000061.1:0-4295 GCA_034420775.1 Dehalococcoidia bacterium | reverse complement strand
CTGGTGGCGTCCATCGGCGAGAACTCGACGTCGTCGCAGTACTCCTTGGCCCGCGCCACGTTCTCGCACGCCATGGCCAAGACCTCTTCGCGGTCCTTCCTGAGCTGGTGCAGGATGTGAATCTCGGAGCTGGAGAGGAAGACGTGGATGCGCCCCCGCGCGGCGTCGCGCACCCCGTCCCAGGCGGCGTCGACGTCCTTCGGGTTGGCCCGTGCCAGGCCGCAGATGATCGGCCCGCGGACCTCGTCGGCGATCCGCTTGACGGCGGAAAGCTCGGCCTGCGAGTTCACGGGAAAGCCGGCCTCAATGACGTCGACGCCCAGCCGTTCGAGCTGGTGCGCGACCTCGAGCTTCTGGTCGGCGGTCATGGTGGCTCCGGCGGCCTGTTCGCCGTCCCGGAGCGTGGTATCGAAGATCAGGACTCGGCCGGGGTCTTGGGCCCCGGGCCCCTTATTCGCGGCGTTCATGTGGTTCCCCCTTGAAAACGCCAGGTGTGCTCAGCCTTTCGCTCCGTTCATGGTCGAAGAAGTATTACCCCCCGCGGGGGAGCAGGAGGCTGCAGCGAGTGCGAAGGATGAACCGCTTCATCTGAGTTGTCTTCCCGCTATTTTGCCGTCTCGGGCTTCTTCAACCACTTCATCATGGAACGCAGCTCTTCGCCGACCTGCTCCACCTGGTGCTCGGTGTCGCGTTTGCGCAGGGTGCGGAAGCCCTCGCCGCCTTCCCGCGACTCGGTGATCCACTCCTTGGCGAAGGTGCCGTCCTGGATCTCGGCCAGCACCTTGCGCATCTCCTTGCGCACACCGTCGCCGATCACGCGGGGGCCGCGCGTGTAGTCGCCGTACTCCGCGGTGTCGCTTACGGAGTAGCGCATGTAGTTGAGCCCGCCCTCGTACATCAGGTCGACGATGAGCTTGAGCTCGTGGAGGGTCTCGAAGTAGGCCACCTCGGGCTGATAGCCCGCCTCGACGAGCGTCTCGAACCCGTTCTTCACCAGCGAGGAGACGCCGCCGCAGAGGACGGTCTGCTCGCCGAAGAGGTCGGTCTCGGTCTCTTCCAGGAAAGTGGTCTCCAGGACGCCGGCGCGCGTCGCGCCCACGCCCTTGCCGTAGGCCAATGCGTTGGCCTTGGCGTTGCCCGAGGCGTCTTGCTCGATGGCGAGCAGGGCGGGCACGCCCGACCCTTCCGTGAACACCTCGCGCATCCGGTGCCCCGGCGCCTTGGGCGCGATCATGCTGACGTCGACGAAGTCGGGGGGCACGATCTCCTTGAAGTGGATGTTGAAGCCGTGGGCGAACATGAGGGTATCGCCGGGCCGCAGGTGTTCCTTGATTTCCTTCTCGTACACGTCCGACTGAATCGTGTCGTGGACGAGGATCATCACGACGTCCGCGGCTTCGGCGGCCTCGGCGACGCTCAGCACGGTGAGTCCGTCGGCCTCCGCCTTCTCCTTGCTCTTGCTGCCCTCGTAGAGGCCGACGACGACGTCGAGCCCGGAGTCGTGCAGGTTGAGCGCGTGGGCGTGGCCCTGGCTCCCGTAGCCGATGACCGCGATCTTCTTGCCCTCGAGCAGGCCGAGATCGGCGTCTTCGTCGTAGTAGATGTTCGCCATTGGTGCTCCTTACGGATTCGGCGCGCGGGCGGTCCGCCTCGCGTTACTTGGCCCTCTGCCCTCCGGGCTTCAGGGGCTCCTTCTTGCCCCGCGGCACGGCGACGCTGCCGGTCCGCATCACTTCCGAGATGCCGAAGCCCTTCAGCAGGGTGAGGAAGGATTCAATCTTGTGCTCGTCGCCGGTGACCTCGACGATCACCGAGTCGGAGGAGACGTCGACGATCTTGGCGCGGTAGAGCTCGACGATCTGGACGACCTCCGAGCGCACCGCCGACGTCGCGGCCCTGATCTTGATGAGGGCGAGCTCCCGGGCCACGATGTCCTCGTCGCTCAGGTCGGTGACTTTCACCACCTCGATCACCTTGCGCAGCTGCTTGGTGACTTGCTCGACGACCTCGGTCTGGTCGGTGTCGATGACGAAGGTCATGCGCGACTGGTTGGGCGTCTCGCTGCGCCCGACCGCGAGGCTGGCGATGTTGAAGCCGCGCCGCCGGAACATGCTGGCGATGCGGTTGAGGACGCCGGGGCGGTCGAGGACCTGTGCCGTGATGGTGTGCTTGTGACTGCTAAAGCCGTTGGTGGAGGTCACGTCGAGGCGTCCTTTGAATCGACCAGCCGCTGTTCGGGCGGCGTTTCGAGCATTTCGTTGACCGAGGCGCCGGCGGGGATCATCGGGTAGACGTTCTCTTCCGACTCCACGACGAAGTCGATGAGCACCGGCCCCTTGATCGACTGCGCCTCCTCGATGATGGGGCGTACGTCGGCCTTCTTGGAGACCTTGAACCCCGTCATGTTGTAGGCCTCGGCGAGCTTCACGAAGTCCGGGTTGAAGAAGCGGGTCTCCACGTAGTCCTTCTCGTAGAAGAACTCCTGCCACTGGCGGACCATGCCGTGGAAGCCGTTGTTGAAGATGGCGAACTTGATGTCGATGTTGTGCTCGACGATCGTCGCCAACTCCTGCAAAGTCATCTGGAAGCCGCCGTCGCCGCAGATCGACCAGACGGTGTCGTCGGGCCTGCCGACCTTGGCGCCGAGGGCCGCAGGGACCTCGAAGCCCATCGTGCCCAAGCCGCCGGAGGTGATGAACGAGCCGGGCTTGACGTAGTTGAAGTGCTGCGCCGCCCACATCTGGTGCTGGCCCACGCCGGTGACGATGATGGCGTCGCCCTGTGTGACCTCCGAGATCTGGCGGCAGATGTACTGAGGGAGCACCAGGTCGGTGTCCTTGATGACATGGGAGGGGTGATCGCGCTTCAGTTCTTCGACATGGTTGACCCAGTCGACGTGGGTGCGCGGCTCGACCAGTTGGTTGAGCTGGCCGAGGACGAGCTTCACGTCGCCCACCACGGGTACCGTGGTGCGGACGCTCTTGTCGATTTCCGCGGGGTCGATGTCGATGTGGACGATCTTCGCGTTGGGGGCGAAGTCCTCGACGCGGCCCACCACGCGGTCGTCGAAGCGCATGCCGATGCCGATGATGACGTCGGCCTCGTCGATGGCGATGTTGGCGTAGGCCATGCCGTGCATGCCGGGCATGCCCACGGAGAGGACGTGGTTCTCGGGGAAGCCGCTGATGCCGAGCAGGGTCGTGATGACCGGAATCTGCGCCTTCTCCGCCAACTCCTTCAACTCGTCGTAGGCGTTGGAGATGATGACGCCGTGCCCGGCGATGATCACGGGGCGTTCCGCCTCGTCGATCAGCTTCGCCGCCTTCTTGATCTGCGCTGGGTGTCCGGGCATGTGGGGGTTGTAGCCGGGCAGGTCGACGGTCTCGGGATAGGTGAACTCGACCTCTTCCTGCTGCACGTCCTTGGGAATGTCGACCAGGACCGGGCCGGGGCGCCCCGTCCGCGCGATGTGGAAGGCTTCCTTGATCGTGGCGCCGAGCTCGGCGGGGTCCATGACCAGGTAGTTGTGCTTGGTCACGGGCAGAGTGACGCCGGTCACGTCGGTCTCCTGGAAGGCGTCCTTGCCGATGGCCTTTCGGGGGACCTGGCCGGTGATGGCGACGATGGGCACGGAGTCCATCATCGCGTTGGCCAGGCCGGTGACGAGGTTGGTCGCCCCCGGGCCGGAGGTGGCCCAGCAGACGCCGACGTCGCCCGTGGCGCGCGCGTAGCCGTCGGCGGCGTGGGAGGCCGCCTGCTCGTGGCGTACGAGAATGTGGCGGAGTCCGGGATACTCCGGGAGGGTCTGGTAGAGCGGGAGAATGGCTCCGCCGAGCAGCCCGAAGATGGTATCGACGCCCTCTTTCAAGAGCGCCTCGCAGACGATCTGGGACCCTGTGCGTTTCATCTCTTCCTTCTCTACGCCCCTATCGCTTTTCCGGCCGCAGGATGCAAAAAACCCGTCCCAGCTAGGGACGGGATTCTTTCCCGCGGTACCACCCTACTTCCCTCAGACCTCTTTCCGCCGAGGGCGCTCGCTCTGGCTGTAACGGGCCATCCCGCCGTCCTACGCGCCCGCCGCGCGGCGGGTTTCAGACCGGACGCTCCAGGACGAGTTCGGGGCTCGGTTCTACCGGCTCGCACCGCCCGCCGGCTCTCTCCAAGTCCAGAGGCCCCTACTACTTCCCTTCGCAGCGTTTCGCCTAACCTGTTGAGTCTACCACGCGAGTTATGCACAGTCAACGCAAGCGAGGGCTTGTCAAACCTGTTGGGACCCGCCCTCCGCCCGCGGTTTG
>DAOUKZ010000060.1:0-13710 GCA_034420775.1 Dehalococcoidia bacterium | reverse complement strand
TTCGGCTGGATTCCCTTCGAGCCCTCCCCCAGCCTCGAACCCATCGTGCACGGCCCCCCACCGCCCCCCGAGTTCGGCCTGGGCCAGTCGCCGCCCGAGATCTTCGATCCGTTCGATGAGTTCCTCGACCTCTACAGCGACCCCGAGCTGCTTAACCTCCGGGACGTCATCCAGCCGCCCGAGGAGACGAGCATCACCGGCGTCTTCCGCTCCGTCTTCATTCGGATCGGTCTCGCCATCGCCGCGTTGGCGGGCGTGACCGCCGCCCTGCTCCTGCTGGTCTTCCTAACCTGGCAGGCCGGCTTCGTTGGACTCCCCTACACCCACGGCCTCTACGCGCGCATGGCGCGACTGGGAGCCTACGCCGGCATCCGGCCCACGCGGGACCAGACGCCGGTCGAGTACGCGGCGCGGCTCGCCGACGGCCTGCCGATCGATCCGGAGGACGCCGCCGCGGTCGCCCACGGATTCGCAAAGGTGCGCTACGGCGCCCGCGAGCTTTCCGGCGATGAGCGGCGCCGGCTCCAGGAGCGGTGGGACGCACTCCGGAGGGCGCTCATCGCCGCCCTCGTCCGGCGCATCGACCCCAGGCGGTGGGGGCGCTCCTAGCCTCCGCGCCCCTCGCGCACCAACGCGCCGTCCTCCAGTTCGAGGACGCGGTGCGCGAATTCCAAGGCGGCGCGATCATGCGTCGCCACGACGACGGCGACGCGGTCCCGGTCGGCGATCTCGGCCAGCAGCTCGAAGATGGCCCGCGCCGTGCGTGAGTCCAGCTCGGCGGTCGGCTCGTCGGCGAGCACGAGCGGCGGCTCGTGGGCCAGCGCCCGCGCGATGGCGACGCGCTGCTGCTCCCCGCCGGAAAGCTCGTAGGGCCGGTGCCGGAGGCGGTGGCTGAGGCCGACGGTGTCGAGCGCCTCGCGGGCGCGCGACTCCCGCACCTCGCGCGTGGCGCCGGCGATCCGAAGGGGCAGCTCGACGTTCTCCTGGGCCGAAAGCAGCGGCAGCAGTCCGAAGCTCTGAAAGACGAAGCCGATCCGCTCTCCTCGAAGGCGCGTCAGCTCGCCGGGCGTCAGGTCTGCGGTGTCGCGTCCTTCCAGGTAGACCGCGCCGTCGTCCGGCTGGTCGAGCCCACCCAACAGGTTTAGCAGCGTCGTCTTGCCCGAGCCCGATCTTCCCAGGAGCAGCACCAACTCACCGGGGAAGATGTCGACGCTGACGCCGCCCAGCGCCGTGACGTTCCTTCCCGCCACGGCGAACCGGCGCGCGACTCCCCGCGCCGACGCGAGAGCGTCTTCCGGCAGGCCGTGCCCCGTTTCGTTCATGCCGTCCTCGCTCATTCCTCGCCCGGCCGCAGCACCACGCGGCCGCCCTCCACCTCGACGTGGGCGCGTTCGCCAATTCCCGCCCTGTCCAGCGCCTCACGGGGAATCTGCACGCGCCCGCTGCTGTCTACGATGGATGCCTCGTCGCGCTCACCCTCGCGGGGATCGTCCGAACGGAAACTGCGGTACCGCACCGTCTCCGTCGACGTCTTGCCGTCGGCGATGGCGACCACGCGGTCGGCGCGCTCGGCAACGTTCTCGTCGTGCGTCACGATGACGATCGTCGTGCCGTAGGCGCGGTTCACCGAGCGGAAGAGGTCGAGTATTTCCAGGCTCGTCGCGGTGTCCAGCTCGCCGGTGGGTTCGTCGGCGAGGAGCAGCGGCGGGTTGTTGGCGAGCGCCGTGGCGATGGCCACGCGCTGCTGCTCCCCGCCCGATAGCCGGTCCACCGTGTGCTCGGCCCGGTCGCCCAGCCCGGTGAACTCCAGCAGCTCGACCGCCCGCTCCGTCCGCTCCTTCCTGCCGCGTCCGGTCAGCAGCAACGGAAGCTCGACGTTCTGACGGGCGGTCAGGTACGCCACCAGATTGCGGCTCACCTGTTGCCACACGAAGCCGATCCCCGTGCGCCGGTACTCCACCAGCTCGCCCTCCGAGATCTTCAGCAAATTGCGGCGGTCCACCGTTACGCGGCCCGCCGAGGGCGTCTCGTAGCCCGCCAGGATGTGCAGCAGCGTGCTCTTGCCGCTGCCGCTCGGCCCCACGACGGCCATGATCTCGCCGGTCCGTATCTTGAGGTCGAGCCCTCGCAGCGCGACGACCTCCAAGTCGGCCACCTTGTGGATCTTGAACAAGTCCTCGCAGATCACGTAGGGCTCGCCGCCGCGCGAGTCGCGGCGCCGGAATTCCTGCCCGTAGCGCTGCGTCATCACCCCACCTCCCCGAGCCGCAGGGCCCGGTGCATGCCGAACCGGATCAGTGCCGCGATCATACCGGCCCCCGCCGCCAAGAATGCCAGGGCCATCGCCCCATAGGTTATCGCGACGGCCACGGGGTCCACTTCCGCCGCGAAGGGCGGCAGCACCCTCGCCCCCTCCTCGGTCAGGCCCAGGAACGGCATCACCACGCCGATCAGGTAGTACCCGATCAGGCCGCCGAGGCCCAGACCGGTCACCAGCAGCAACATCTGTTCAATCAAGACGATCGCCGTCAGCCCTCCCGTCGACAGGCCGATGCCGCGGAGCAGGCCGAACTCCACCCTGCGGCGCTGCGCCTGCACGTAGCCGTAGACCCCGACCCCAAGCAGTGCCGCGAACAGCACGGCCGCCAGCGAGATGAAGAGTATGCCCTTCCAACCCGCCGCCGTCAGCGGGTCGGCCTGGAGGTCCTGTTCGATGGCGTCACGGTCGACCGCGCCCAAGCCCAGCGACCGCTCGGCGTCGGCGACGAAGCGCTCCCGTTCGGGGCCATCCAGGCCGGTCGTCACCCAGACCTCGTTCGGCTGCCAGTCCCGAGCGCGTTCGGCGCGGTTCAGGCGGCCGAGCAGGCCTTGGAGGTCCAGCACGAGAAAGCCGTGCTCGAACGGGTCGAGCGTGGGGAAGAACTCGGTGACCTCCACGATCTCGATAGGGATGCGGTGACTCCCGATGGAGACGGCGATCCGGTCGCCGCGTTCCAGGCCCTCCTGTTCGAGCGCGGTGGCGCTCGCGAGCGCGGGCATGGGCGTCGCGACGGAACGCGTCGCGCCAAACGTGACGCCGTGCGTCGCGCCGATACCCGTCGTCCCCCAGGTAAACGCCGCCGTCGCGCCCCCGTCACTCGTTCGCGCCGGGCCGGTGCCAAGGTGCAGCGCGTCCACCACCGCGATGAGCGCGTCCTCGATCACCGACACCTCCGCCGTCGCTCCAAAACCTTCGACCGGGACGCGGCCCCGCGGCGTCACCGCATGCGCCTCGTCCAGATAGATCGCGCCCGGCTCGAGCGCCGCACCGCCCACCTGTTCGAGGGTGAGCGACACCAGGACGACCGGCGGTTCGGGGGTTACCGAGCGGGTCCGTAAGCGTCCCCTTGTATCGAACGCTGTCTCGTGCAGCTGCCATGCGCCCGGCATCAGGCGCCCCATGTCGTAGTCGCTATAGCGCCCGTTCACGTCCCGCACCCGGGCCCGGAGCATGACGTCCGTCCGCGGCGTCTCGGCCAGGAGCCATACGCCCAGACCCGTGGCGTCGGCGGGGAGCGCCACCCCACCCATCACGGCCTCCTCGCGCACGGCGCTCAGCAAGCCGTCGAGCGGCTTGTCCGCGAAATCGTCCCGCCACCAGGCCACGCCGGCGAAGCTGTCGGGGTCGACGGCCAAGACGTTCAGACGGCCCCTCGAGAACAGCCCCAGCAGGGGCCGGCCGGTGGTGCGGAACGCGGACGTCGACGCCACGCCGAGTCCGCCGAACTGTTCGTCGAACCCGGCGGATGGACCGCTGCGGGCGAGCTCCGCACCCTTGAACAGGACGTCGCCGCCCGAGGCGTAGCGCGCCCGGTCGGCGTAGCTGCGGTCGAGCGTCGCGCCGAAGTTGATGGCGAACATGGCGACGGCCCCGGCGAGCAGCAACAGCAGGAGCGGCCTCGTGAACGGCGCCGGCTCCCGCGACATCCGCCACAGCGCCAAAGGCGCGGCCGCGCGGCGCAAGAGCGAGGCCCCCCAGCCAAGGACGGCCGTCATTATCGGGAAGAAGCGCAGGAGGAGCAGCGACGCGGCGAGCAGGAAGAGCCCCGGCGCGGCCAGCAGCACTTCGTCCACCGCCTCGCCCGCGAAAAGCGCGTCCGTCACCACCGTGCCTCGCGAGGACAGCTCCCAGAACAGCAGGCCGGCGATGACGCCCAGGAAGATATCGAGGTAGTAGCGGGTGAGGAACGGAGCCCCGCGGGGCCGGGAAAGCTCCGTGTGATGCGTCAGCGGGTTCAGCCCCGACGAGCGGATCGCGGGCAGCAGCATCGCGGCGAGGGCGAGCGCCGCGCCGCCGAGGGAGAGACCGTAGCTCGCCGGGGTCAGGCTCACCGGCAGCGCGCCCTCGTTGAAGGCGGAGAACGCCGGGGTGAACCCCATGAGGCCGGTCACGGCGAAGGCGATGGGCGGCCCGGCGAAGAACGCCGCCGCCGCGATCAGCCCCGCCTCGCTCAGATACAACAGAAAGACCTGCCCGCCGTCGGCCCCCCGCGAACGCAGGAGCGCCACCTCCGCCGCGTTTCGCTCGACCACGACGTTCGACGCCATGACGAGGTAGTAGAGGACGACGCCCAGCATCATCACCAGCATCACCGAGAGCGGGATGCGCCCGAACAGATCGCGTGTCTCGAAGTCGGCCAGCACCTCGTCGAGTCCGGTCACCGAGCGGTAGCTTGCGAGCCTGGCGCGCAGATGGTCGTCGATTCGGTCGAGGCCGAACTGTGCCAGGCCGGCGCCGTCCGCGTCGATACGGGAAGGGTCGACGAACAACCCCCACGCGTAGTCCGACTTCATGTCGGGGAAGAGGCGCCCCACGCCCTGGAAGAAGGTCTCCTCCGGGACGTACATGGCGATGAAGTTGTCCTCCCGCGTGGATTCCACGTAGCGCTGGAGGTCCCGCTGCCAGAACCGGGCGTCGGGATCGACGGGCCGTACGATCCCGGTGATGCGCGCCACGGCGTAGGTGTTGACGTCTTCCCAATACGGCACGGCCATCAGCCGGTCGCCGACGGACAGCCCTTGCAGGTCCGCCGTCTGCTCCAGCACGACGACCGGTATCTCGGGGAAGTCGATCGGCTTCTCGTCGGCATCGACTCGTACCGCGATGGTCTCGGGCCAGCCGCCCTCGACGATCGAGACGTGCTCGTCGAACAGCGTCTGGTAGAAGAAGAAGGAGCGCAGCCGGGGATCGATGCGGTCCTGCTCGTCACCGATGATGTTCTCCGGCGACGGGTCTATCGGCGCGCCGCCGCGCCCCACGTCGTTCACGAAGAACGTCGCGCCCTCCAGACTTCGGGTCGTGCCCTCGACGAACCACTCGACGTTCCGCGTCACCGCGATGTCGACCTCGTTCTGGATCGTCCGGTAGGACGACTCGCGCGAGGGTGCGAAGCTCGAAATCAGGTCCACGTCAAGCTCGTGCAGCGCCTCTGCTTCGAGAGACCGGTCGAGGCCGAGTTGTCGCACGGCGTCGCCGTAGATCGACGCGCTCGAGAGGATCGCCGAGGCGATGACGGCGCCCGCCAGCAGCGGCGCCAACAGCCGCCACCGGTGCCGGGAGCGCCGGAGCGCGAACCACGCGATGCCGATGAGCCCGCCCATCAGATGTCGCTCCCCTCGCGCAGCGTCCGCCATGCCTGGGTCTGCGCGTAGCGTATCGCCGCCCAGACGAGCAGCGCGAGTGCCGCACCGGCGGCGGCAAGGACGACCCAGCCCACGCCGCTCCAGTCCGTCTGGGGCGCGAACGGAGGCAGCACGTTCCGCCCTCGCTCGGTGTGCTCAAGGAAGGTGATCATCATCGCATGGGCGCGGCTGCCCACCAGCGCGCCGATCAGCGCCCCCGCGCCGATGATGGCGGCGTGGACGCAGCCATGCGCCAGCAGATTCGCCCGTCCCGACAGCCCCAGCGCCCGCAGCACGGCGAACTCGCGCCGCCACCGGAACGACGCCGCGTAGGTGTAGCCCAGATAGCCGCCGCCGGTCAGCACGGCGAGCACGAGCAGCACCGAGAAGGACACGCCCCGGCTTCCCACGCCCACGAGGGGATCGGAGACCAGGTCGAGTAGCTCCGCATCGCCCTCGATCACGACGTAGTCGCGGAACGGAGACGACTCGACTTCGTTCAGAAACGTCGCCCGCTCCGCCTCGTCGTCGCTGAGCGACAGCCACACCTCGTTGGGCCGGGCCTGCGCTCCGCGGAAGAGGTTCGCATAGTGCAGCAGCGTATCGAGGCTGCCGAGCACGAACGGGCTCGCCGGGTCCAAGGTCGGAAAGAACTCGATCGAATCCACGATCGTCACCGGCATCGGCACGCCGGCGACGCGCACGTCCACGGTGTCGCCGACTAGGCGGCCCGTCTGCGCCAGGAAGCCCTCGCTCCCGATCACGGGGAGCGGTTCGTGATAGTCGGTGGGGTAGATGCCGCGCCTGCCAACGCCGGAGACCGCCTGCCACGAGAGCTCGAGCGTCGGCGACCCGCCGCGCGTGACCTCCCTATCGGTCTCAATGACTTCACCAACAAGCTGGCTCGTCGCCATCGCGCCCCACCGGGCGGTGGAGTCCAACGCATCGACGACGACGCGCCGGCCGCCGGCCGTGGCGGTCAGGTCCGACAGGTTGAAGCGGCCCGAGCTGCTGAACCCATCCACCAGTATGTCGATCGGCAAGGGTTCCTCGGGGAAGTCGAGCTCGAAGATGAAGAGCGATTGCAGCGTCAGCGGCCCTTCGAGCGGGCCACCGCGTCTGCCGATTTCCGCTTCAAGGTAGCGCCAGTCGGTGTAGTCGAGCCGGCCCAGCCGGAAGCGCCAGTCGACGCCCGCCCCGTCCCGGACGCGCGCCCACAACGACCTGTTCTGGTACTCCTGGTCGGGGCGGACCCAGACCCCCAGGCGCGTCGTCCCCTCGGGAAGGTCGAGCCCCCGCAGGATCGAGCGCCCTGCCTCGACCTTGCGCAACAGCGTGAAGAGGTCGGTGTCGGAGAAGTCCTCGCGGTACCAGCTCACGCGGTGGAACTTGAGCGTATCGACGGCGAGAAGCTGGTACCCATATGGGGAGGCTAGGGCGCCGGGGCCGCTCCGGTAGACCGCTCCCGCGGCGTCCACGGCGGCGTAGGACTCGAACTCGGCGGCGATGTCGGCGTCCGCCGTCAGACCGCGCGGCAGGCCGACGAGGCGGGCGTCGCTCCCCGCGAAGTAGAGGCCGCGGTCGGCGAAGCTGCGCTCGATGGTGTCGTGGTAGCTCGCGGCGAACATGCCCATGCCCGCGGTCAGCGAGACGATCAGCGCGGGACGCAGGAAGGCCGCGGGGCTCCGCGCCAACGTCCACAGGCCGATGGCGGGCCACGCCCTTGTCGAGAACCGTGAGACCACGAACGAGACGGCGTCGAGCAGGTACGGCGCGGCCCGCAAGATCAGCAGCGTCAGCGACGCCATGAGCAGGACGGGCGCCGCCAGCAGCAGCTCGTCGATCGAGTCCTCCCCGAAGAGGCGCTGCGTCACCAGCGAGCCCCGTTGAGTGAGCTCCCAGTAGAGCAACCCCGTGACCGCCAGCAGGAAGACATCGAGGTAGTAGCGGTGGAAGCCCAGGAACCTGCCGGGACGTCCCGCCGCGGAGCGGGCGTCGAGCACGTTGAACCGCGCTCCCTTCAGGGCCGGGGCCGCCAGCGCCGCGAACGCCAGCACTCCGCCGATGAGCGCGAAGAGCCACACCGACGCCGTCATCTCGGCGGGCAGGGGCGCGCCTCCGGTCACGTTCTCGAACGGCGGCGCCCGCCCCAGTTGCGGGACCAAGGCCCAGGAAAGCAGCGGCCCCGCCGCCACCGCCGCCGCGCTCAGCACCAGCGCCTGCCACAGATAGATGCCGACCGCTTGGAGGCCGTTGGCCCCGCGCGACCGGAACAACGCGATCTCGGAGAGCTGCCGCTCGACCGCCGCGTTGCCGATCACGACGAGGTAGAAGAGCGCCACGCCCGACACCGTGATCGCCATGATGAGCACGGGGATGCGGCTGAAGAAGAGCTTGTCTTCGTAGCGCTCCAGGGTGCGCGTCAGTCCCGAAAGCACCGTGGAGCCGGGAAACCTGATCGGGAGCTCGTCTTCGAGCGCCGTCATCGCCTCGCGGAGGTCGCCTGCCTCGGTCGCCTCGATGGCGCCGCCGTCGACGAAGAAGTAGAACCAGTAGTCGGCCCGGAGCGTGCTCCGCTCCCTGGTGAGGTCGGTGAAGAACGTCTCGTGCGGCGCCACCAGCGGGACCATCGGCAGCTCTTCGCCGGTGGTGAAATCGGCCTGCATCGAGAACGGGTCGCCAACGAACTGCCAGTAACGGTCCCGCCGGTCGAGCGGCTCGACGATGCCCACGACCACCGTTTCTATGCTCACGCCGCCGCCGCTCCTTCCCGTTGAGAGGGTGAAGCGCCCGCCGAGGCCGACCTGCAGCGAGCGCGCCGAGTTCGCCCCCAAGACTACCTCCACCGCGCCGCCGTCCGCGGCGGCTCCCGGGCGCGGCAGCCGTCCCTCCAACACGCGCACCCGCGGCTCATAGGCGTCGAACGACTGAATGCGTCCGCGTATCGAGCCCGCGAAGATCGCCTCCTCAGGGAGCACGGCCCACATCGCCGCCCCCGCGAGATGCGAGCCATCGGCTTCGATGTACGGCCCCGCCGCATCGCCGACCTGCTCGCGCACCTCCGTCTGGGTGGCTGTGAAGATGCCTCGGGTTGGTGGGCGGGCGGGGACGAGCACGGCGGCGTCGAGGACGCCGGCGCGCTCGTGCTGGAGGGCGTGGCGCAGCCCCAGCTCGCTCAGCGCGTTGAGGTACAGCGGTGAGCCCGCCAAGACCGCCGTAGCGAGGAGCACTCCCGCGAACAGGGCCGCGAGGAAAGGCGCGTCAGACCGCGCGCGTCTCCAGATCAGCACCAGCGGCGATGTGACGGCTGCGAGGAATCGACTCATCTACGCCTCTGAAGGAGACCACAGTATAGGCGCTGGCCTCCGGCCCCGCGCGTATAATCGACGGGCGACTTTTCGCCAAGCCTTCACCTCACCCAGGAGCCCTTCATGGCCGACATACGGCCCTTCGCCGGTCTGCGGTTCGACCCGGCGCGCGTCTCTCTCGGCGCGGCGCTCTGCGGCCCGTTCGACATGATCTTCCCGGACGACCGGCGCCGCCTGCTCGATGCCGGCGGGCCCAACGCGGTCCGCCTCGAAGCCCCCGATCCCGCGGCCCTGCCCGATCCCTACACCAATGCCGCGAAAACCCTCGACGCGTGGCTGGCCGACGGGGTGCTCCGCCAGGACGAGAACCCCGCCTACTGCGCCGTGCGCCACCGGTTCGTGCATGACGGCCGTCCCTATACGCGGACCGAGCTTCTCGGCGCATTGCGCCTCAGCCCGCTGACCGCCGACGGAGCCGTGCGCCCCCACGAAGACACCCGGAGCGGCCCCAAGGAAGACCGCTTGAAGTTGATGCGGGCCACCAGCGCGAACTTCAGCCCGGTCATGACGCTCCACGGCGGCTCCCCCGGCCTCGCCGACCTCCTCGACCGCGCCCTCGAAGCCCCCGCCACACAGGCCGAGATGGACGGCGGGGGCTCGTTCGAACTGGCCGCCCTGACCGCTCCGGTGGACATCGACGCCGTCTACGAAGCCCTCGCCGGCGCTCCGCTCTACATGGCCGACGGCCATCACCGCTACGAGACGGCGCTCCACTACGCGGAATCGCTGAACGGCCGCGCGCCCAACGGCGAGACCGGCGACGACGCCCACAACTTCCTCATGACCGCCGTCATCGCCATGGACGACCCCGGCCTGCTCAACCTGCCCTACCACCGCCTCCTTCGCGGACTCGGCCCCGAACAGCTCGAACGGCTTCGCGCCCGCATCGCCGACTCCTACGGCGAAGAACCCCGCTCGATGGACGCCGACCCCGCCGCCATCGCCAAGGCGGCACTGGCCAACCTCGAAGCCGACGACGCGGGGTTCTCAGTTTGGGGCCTCGAGCCGGGCGCGCTGATCACGTTGCGCCTCCGGGACGACGCGCTCGTCGGCAAGGTCGCGGCCCAAGCCGGTCTGTCGCGCGTGTGTGCCGGACTCGCGCCCGCGCTCTTCCGCGAGACGCTCCTCGCCCCCCTGCTCGGCATGGACGAGGAGGCGGCGGAACACGACGGCCTTCTCTCTTTCGAGACGAGCGCCCTCAAGGCCGTCGAGCGAGTCTCGCGCGGCGAGGCGCAGATCGCCTTCCTGCCCAAGGCCGTGCCCATGGACGCCTTCCGGGAGGTCTCCGACCTCGGCGAGCGGCTTCCTCCCAAGTCGACGTGCTTCTTCCCCAAGCTCGCCACGGGCCTCGTCTTCCGCCGCCTCGAAGGCGAGTTGGCAACCCCCGCCCGCTAGGCTATCGTGGCCGCCCCCGGGTGGGCCGAAGGGACATCCCAGGGCGAGGAGGCATGAAGTGACCTCGACTACGCAGGACTTCACCGACCACTACGTGCAGGTCGGCTCGCTGAAAATGCACTACCTCGACTGGGGGAATCATGGCGCGCCCCAGATGCTCCTCCTCCACGGCGGCTCGCAGTCGGCGCACAGTTGGGACGAGTTCTCCCGCAACATGCGGAGCGACTTCCACGTCATCGCCCTCGACCAGCGGGGCCACGGCGACACCGACTGGTCGCCCCGCTGCATCTACACCCTCCGGGCGCACCTCCGCGACATCACCTCCTTCGTCAAGCTCGTGGGCCTGAAGCAGTTCGTCCTCGTCGGCCTCTCCATGGGCGGGATGAACTCCTACGCCTACACCGCGATACACCCCCAGGAGGTCAGCCGCCTCGTCATCGTCGACGTCGGCCCCGATATGATGAAAAAGGGCGGCGACGCGATCCGCCGCTTCACCAAGGTGCAGCGCCTCCCCAGCTTCGAGGCCTTCGTCGAGCGCTCGCTCAAGTACAACCCGCTGCGCACCGAGGAGCAGATCCGCGACCGCCTCTCCCACCACCTCCGCGAGTACCCCGGCGGCAACTGGGGCTGGAAGTGGGACCACCGCCGCTTCGGCAAGCAGGTCGGCCCCCGCCGCCGAGCGCGTCCGCGACGCCATGTCCGACGGCACCCTCGTCACCGTCGAGAACGCCGGCCACACCGTCGCCGGCGACAACCCCCCGGCCTTCTACGCCGCCGTCAAAAGTTGGCTCCAAGACACCGGCGCCTGGCCCGGCTAGGCGCTTGGGCAAATGCGCGTCGGGGATGATGTGCTAAAGTTAGCGTAGGAACAGGCGCGAGGTCTCTGCTCTCTCGGTTTACGCGACCTCACCGGAGGAGGCGCCGCCATGAGTTCCGATACCGGCTATCGTCCGGCCAACATGCGGGCGGCGATCTTGTTCTTTTGCGACCGCATCCGCAACGGGACCCTAGGCCGTACGAAGCTAGCCAAGCTGCTCTACTATCTCGACTTCGACCACTACGAAAAGCAGGGAGAGTCGGTAACCGGCGCTGAGTACCTGCACTGGGCCAGAGGGCCGTATCCCAAACAGTTGCGGACGGAGCTGCGCAACCTGGTTGGGGCATCAATCGAAGAGGAAGTTGAGCAGGTGGGGCCGTACCACCAATACTCCTATCGCCTGCGCCGGGGACACGTCCCGGACCTGGGAGTTTTCTCCAAAGAGGAGCTCGTCACTATTTACGAAGTGTCGGAAAAGTGGGAGCGCCAGACCGCGGCGGAGATGGTGGCCGCCACCCACGGGGAAGCCCCTTGGATCGCCACCGGCCACAACGAGACCATCCCTTACGAATACGCCTATTACCGTCGCCGGTACGACACGATGGAAGACAGCGAAGACGAGAACGAGATACAGCCGCTAGTATCCGTTGACTGATAGCCGGCGTCTCACCTCTGCATGAATGCGCGCCTCCTCCGGCGCGTCGCTGTGCGTATAGACATAGATCAGGACGATCAGGTCCTCGCTCGCCTCAAGCCACCACACGCGAAACGCGCCCGACGCTCCAGCCTTGATATCCCTACTGTGGGCGCGGCCTTTCCACACCCTGCGCTCCGACATCCCCGGCACCAAGACTGCTTTGAAGGCATCCCTCTGACCTTTGGCTAGCAGGAGCCGTTCGACCGCCACCATGTCGTCCTCGACGTGGCGGTACTTCCTTCGCAGGCGCTTTACGTCTCGGTCAAACTGGGGCAGGTGCGTGCACTTCATGCAGTCAGCATTGGGGTATCAACCGCTAGTGCTGCACGACTCCGGCGGTGAGGTTGATCGCCTGGCCCGTCATCGCCGCCGATTCGTCCGAGGCCAGAAACAGCGCGAGGTTCGCCACGTCCTGCGGCGTCACCATACGGCGCAGCGGCGACCGGGCCCGCCACGCCTCGTTGAGGTCGTCGACGGTGACGCCCAGCTTGGCCGCGCGCTCCACCGCGCCCGCCACCGGCGGATCCGTCTCCACGCCGCCCACGACGATCGCGTTGACGCGAATTCCGTGCGCGCCGAGCTCCCACGAGAGCGTGTGGCTCAGGTTGTTCAAGGCCGCTTTGGCGGCGGCGTAGTGCGCCCGTCCCTCGAAACGCTCCTTGCTCGCGAGTGACGACGTGTTGATGATGCTCCCGCCGTCGCCCTGCTCGATCATCACCCGCGCCACGGACCTCGCGGCGTTGACGGCCCCGACGAGCGCCCCGTCCATCACCCGCCGCCACAGGTCGGCGTCCGACTCCACGAAGGGGCTCACGCCGCCGGTGAACGAGCCGTTGTTCAGCAGCACGTCGATGCGGCCGAAGGCGTCGAGCGCGGCGCGGGTCATCGACTCCACCTGCGCCTCGTCGGTCAGGTCGGCAGGGACGGCCAGCGCCGACCCGCCGCCGGCCTCGATCTCGGCCGCCACGGCCTCGAGGCGCGCCGCAGTCCGCGATACCAGGACTACCGACGCCCCCTCGCGGGCGAACGTCAACGCCGCCGACCGGCCGATGCCGGGCCCGACCCCGGCCACGACCGCCACTTTGCCCGCCAGCCGCGTCACGGCTACCGCATGAGGGCGCCGGCGTTGGCGTCGACGATGGCGCCCACCAGGGGCTTCGAGGCGTCGGTCGCCAGGAAGAAGATCACGCTCGCGATCTCCTCCGCCTCGATCATCCGGTTCATCGGCGACTTCCCCGCCATCCGCTGACGCGCCGCCTCGACGGTTATGCTCTCCTGCACGGCAACTCGCTCGAAGTAGTTCTCCAGGGCCGAGGTGAGAATCGCGCCGGGGTTCACCGCGTTCACCCGGATGTTCTGCGGCCCAAGCTCCGTCGCCAGCGACTGCGTGAAGCCCCACAGCGCGAACTTCGACGCCCCGTAGTGTGCCAGTCCCGGCGTCGCCCGCCGCCCCGTCTCCGACGACACGTTGACGATCACGCCACCGCCGCCCTCGATCATGTGCGGCGCCAGCTCCCGCACGCAGAGGAAGGTGCCCCGGCAGTTCAGCGCGAAGACGGCGTCCCACTCCTCGACCGACAGGCCCAGAATCGGCCCGCGGTAGCCGCCGCCTCCGCCCGCGTTGTTGACCAGGATGTCGACCCGCCCGAAGCGCTCCATGACGGCGCTCGCCATCGCCTGCACCTGCGCCTCGTTCGAGACGTCGGCCGAGACGGCCAGGGCCTCGACGCCAAGGGCCCGCGCTTCCTCCGCCACCGCGTCGACCTGCAACT
>DAOUKZ010000059.1:0-5126 GCA_034420775.1 Dehalococcoidia bacterium | reverse complement strand
GGGTCGTCGAGGGTAAGATCCAGGCGACGAACCTGTTCCGGCGGCGTCTCGGCGAGTGGCGCGTCGCCCACCACCACGGCTCGCCGGTCGGCCAATAGAGGGCGGCGTCAGGCCCCCTCGGTGCCGACCCAGTGCTCGCCGTCGACCCAGACTTCCTTCTTCCAGATCGGGACGATTTCCTTGATGCGCTCGATGGTGTAGAGGCAGGCGTCGAAGCCGGGTCGGCGGTGCTTCGCGGCGACCGACACGATGAGGCTCGTCTCGCCAACCTCCAGCTTCCCGATGCGGTGGTAGATCGCGATGTCCTCGACGTCCTCGCGCTGCCGCACCTCGTCGGCGATCTCCCGCAGCTTGGCCTCGGCCATCCCGGGGTAGGCCTCGTAATCGAGGTAGTCGACCTTGCGCCCTTCGCTCCACAGCCGCACGGTCCCCTGGAAGGTGAGCACCGCGCCGTGGACCTGCGGGTCGAGGCTGGCCTCAACCTCGCGGGGGTCCATCTCGTCTCGCGTGACGATGATCATCGAGCGCCTCCGTCCGCAGCGGGCGCCCCGCCGCTCACCGGCGGGATGAAAGCGACCTCGTCGCCCTCGGCCAAGGGGTGATCGTGGCCGACGTACTCCTGGTTCACGGCGGCGACGAGCGCCGAGGGGTTGGGACACAGTCCGGGGTGGTCTTGCATCACGACCTCAATCAGGTCGCTCACGGTCGAGCCGCCGCCGACCTCGTAGTCGGCGGTGTCCCTGCCGATGCGCTCGCGGTAGAGCGCGAAGAACCTTGCGCGTACGTTCATCAGGAGTTCACCATCGTCCCGCCGGAGGAAATTATAGGGGCCGCCCCCATTTCGGCTCAACTGGAAGGCGGCATGGCCGCTCGGCGCTAGTGGAAGACCTTGCGCGCCTCCAGCTCGGCGACCCGCTCCGCGGTGAGCCCGAAGAAGCCCTGGTAGAAGCTCTGGTTGTCGCCGCCGACCGGCTGGCCGAGCCGCCGGAAGGCGCCGGGGGTGCGGCTCAGACGCCACGAAAGGCCGTAGGTGATGAGCTCGCGCTCGAAGCGGGTCTCGTCCATCTTGATCGAGGTGCGGCGGAAGCGGTGGTGCTCGTCGTGGTAGATCTCGGCGATGGTGAAGGCCGGCGTGGCGGCGACGCCCGCCGCCTGGAGGACTTCCGTGGCCTCGTAGTTGGTGCGCCCCCGCGTCCACGAGGCAACGATCTCGTCCACCTCGTCCCGCCGCTCCACGCGCTTGGCCATGTCGGCGAAGCGGGCGTCGCCGGCGAGCTCGGGGCAGCCGATCGCGCCGCAGAGCGCCGCCCATTCCTCCTCCTTGGCCACGGCGATGCCGACCCACCGGTCTTCTTCCGACGTCGGGTAGACGCCGTGCGGCGACTGCCAGGGGTGCCGGTTCCCCTGCGGCGTCGGGTTCCGCCCCGTCATCTGCATTTCGAGGATGGGCTCACCGAGCAGCCCGGTGAGGAACTCGGCGAAGCTCATGTCCATGTGCCGCCCCTCGCCGGTCTCCTCGCGCCGGTAGAGGGCGAGGAAGACGGCGTAGGACGCCGCCATCCCCATCGCGGGGTCGGGGTCCCAGTACGACGACATGAAGATGTCGTCGCCGGGGTAGCCGACGAGCAGGTCGCTGCCCACGACGGCGTTCATGGCGGGGCCGAAGGCCACGAGGTCGCTCCAGGGGCCGTCCTGGCCCGCCGCCGAGATGGTGACCATGACGATGTCCGGGCGAAGGCGGCGCACGTCGTCGTAGGTCAGCTTGAGCTTCTTGAGGACGCGCGGCGAGAGGTTGCAGACGAAGATGTCGGCGGTGCGGAGGAGATCGTGGAAGTAGGCCATTCCCTCCGGGTCGCGAATGTTGAGGGTGACGTAGGCGGCGCGGCTGCGGGCGTGGCGCTGATAGTCGAGCAGGAGGCGGTACTCACTCTTGCCAACGTCGGCGATGCGGGCCACGTCGGTACTCACCATCGACTCGACCCGGATCACCTCGGCCCCCATGTCGCCGAGCGAGGAGGCGAGCTGCGGCGCGGCCCAGATCTGGGAGATCTCGACGACCCGGTAGCCGTCCAGGGGATAGCGGTCGCCGGTCACGAGACGACCCCCGTGCGCCGCAGGTGGGCAACCCTGTCGTCGCTCAGCCCGAGCAGGCCGCCGACCACGTAGGCGTTGTGCTCGCCGAGGCCGGGGGCGCGCGCGCCGGGAGCGTCGGGGCCGCCGTCGTCGGCGCCCGCCGTGTCGAAGAGCGGCCCGGGCACCCGCCACTGCCGGCCGGCCCCGTCTTCGGCGTCGCGCCAGTAGCCCCGGCCCTCCAGCAGGTCCCAGGCGAGGACGTCTTCCACGGTCTGGGCGGCGTGCCAGGGGAGACCGTTGTCGCGGCAGAGCTTCCAGAACTCGTCCTTGGTGAAGCCCGCGAGGAAGTCCTTCAGGTGCTCGTCGACCTCCTTGGCATGGAAGGCGCCGATCTCGCGGCGCTCCTGGAAGCGGGGATCTTTCGTCCACGCGGGGCGCCCCATGATGTCGAGGAGCCGCTGCCAGTGGTGCTCGTTGCCCAGGATCATCGAAACGTGGCCGTCTTTGCAGGGCAGGACGCTGTAGGGAAAGCTGATCGGGGTGTGCATCCCGTGCCGGCGCGTCTCGTAGCCGTCGGCGGCGTAGGCGATCATGTCGCCGCCGTTCCCGAAGTCGTTGAGGGCGTCGGCGGCGGCGATGTCGACGTGCTGGCCGGGGCCGTCGCGGCGGCGGGCCAGCAGCGCAAGCATGACGGCAGGCGCGGCGTTGAGGCCGCCCCACAGGTCGGCGCGGCTGTAGGGCATGGCGAGCGGGTGACGGTCAGGGTCGCCGATGCGGTGGGCGGCTCCGCCGGCGCAGCTTCCGTTGAGCGCGTAGGCCTTATGCCGGCTGTACGGCCCTTCCTGACCGAACACGGTGACCGAGGTCAGCACGACGCCGGGGTTGATCGCACGGAGCGCTTCATAGCCGAGGTCAAGGGCCTCGAGCTCCTGGGGCAGGTAGTTGTGGATGACGACGTCGCAGACGCCGACGAGGTCGCGCGCGAGGTCGCGACCGGCGGCCTTGGTCAGGTCGACGGTGGCGCTCAGCTTGCCGCGGTTGAGGAAGATGAAGAGGCCGCTGGCGTCGGGGTCAGGGGCCTCACTAGGAAACGGGCCATGCCGCCGCGCCGTGTCGCCGGCGCCCGGCGCTTCGAGCTTGACGACCTCGGCGCCGTAGTCGCAGAGGAGCCGCGCTCCGAACGCCGCGGAGACGTAATCCCCAAGCTCCAGGACGCGGATGCCGCGCAGAATCGCCGACGCCAAGTGGAACACTCCTTCAGGGAAGCGGAGCGCGGCCAGCCTAGCACCGGCCCCAGACCCCGGCAAGCAGGGCGGCCTTGGGTGCTAGACTGGCGCGATGCGGGTGGCGGTGGTGTCGGACGTGCACGCGAACCTGCCGGCCTTGGAGGCCGTGCTGGCAGAGGTCGACGCCGCGGCCGTGGACGAGGTGTGGTGCCTGGGCGACATCGTGGGCTACGGCCCCGACCCCGGCGCGTGCGTCGAGATCATCCGCGACCGGTGCGCCCTGTCGCTCTCGGGCAACCACGACCTCGGCGCCATCGGCGCGATTCCCCTCGACGACTTCAACCCCTACGCCGCCGAGGCGAACCGATGGACGGGGAGCGTCCTCTCCGAGGCCGACCGCGCCTGGCTGGGGTCGCTGCCCACACGGACGAAGCGTCACGATGTGACCCTGGCGCACGGGAGCCCCCGCGAGCCGGTGTGGGAATACGTCGTTTCGGCCCCGGTGGCGTTGGCGAGCTTCGAGTGCTTCGATACGGAGTGGTGCCTGGTGGGGCACTCCCACGTGCCCCTGGTGATCCTCGAACCGGAGGCCGGCGGCGCGCTCACCGCCATTCCCGGCTCGGGCGGGCCGGTCGAGCCGACGGGACGGGCGATCGTCAACCCCGGCAGCGTGGGGCAGCCCCGCGACGGCGATCCCGGCGCCGCCTACGCCGTCCTCGATCTTGAAGCGAAGACCGCGACCTTCCACCGCACCCCCTACGACATCGGGCAGGTGCAAGCGCGGATGCGGGAGGCGGGCCTCCCCGCGTACCTGATCGACCGGCTGGACCGAGGCCGCTAGGGGCCCATCAGTCGTCCCATATCGAGTCCACCATCGTCTCCAACGCGGTCTGGATGTCGCGTTTGACGGTGGTGGTCCCCACCCCGAGCCGCCGGGCGATCCGCTTCTGCGACAAAGGCTCCCTCCCGAGCCACAACCGCAGCATCTCCTGCTGGCGGGGTGTGCAGCGTCCCAGCGCATGCCAGAGCTCGCCCGCGTCGGTGGCGCGGTCGGTGTAGGCGAGACCGGTCTCGACGGGGTCGGTCGTGTTGAGCCGGTAGGAGCGGCGCGGACTCCGGAAGAGGACGCCAAGCTTGGTCTTGACGAGGCTGAGCTTGGCGGCGCGGGCGAGGCCCCGTTGCGCCCCGATGATCTCCAAGCGCGCCTACGCCGCCGGCTCCTCGCCGAAGGGGGAGTCGGACGCGTCGCGGAGGCGGGGAGCGGGCGGCGGGCCGGGGTAGCGCCGGAAGGCGCGGTTCAGGACGTCCTCGATGGCGTCGAGCAGGTCCCACTCGAAGCTGCACTGGAAGCACATGCAGAGGTAACCCTCGCGCTCGTACTGCCCGCCACACTTGGGGCAGGCCGCGAACAGCGCCAAGCGCGGCACGCGCTCGCCCGTCGGCGCGGGGGTTGCGGCATCGGCTGCTTGGTCATCGGTCGGTTGGTCGCTGTCTGGACGGTACGATTCGGTTTCGTACGGGAGGGTCATAGGAAGTGTCGTCCAAAAAGAAAGCAGTAGCGTCATGGTAAGAAAAGGTCCCGCGCATGGGCAAGAAGCGGATGACACGGACGTGTGATGTCAAAGCGTCGGTGCCGCTTGGATCTTTCCCGAGGAACATAATGACTGGCTTGCATGTAGTGAGCAGCCGTCCCGCAACACACAACGCGGTTTGTGTATAATGCGCTTGCCGCAAATGTCGTTGTGTATAGCCGAGACGCCTAGCGCCATACTAAAACGGGCACGGAATTGATACCGTTGCAGGGCTTCGATACATCAGAAGCGGTCA
>DAOUKZ010000058.1:0-48109 GCA_034420775.1 Dehalococcoidia bacterium | reverse complement strand
CTCAGCCGGTGCGCGAGCCAGCCGTCGAGCGTGAGGACACGCCGCGCTTGGTCGAAGTCCGGCAGCGACTCCGCCAGCCAGCGCAGCTTCGCGGGGGCGGCGATCAGCGCGGGCAGATGACCCGTCGCGGCGTAGATCTCGGCGCCGTGCTCCTCATCGATCGCCTGGCCATGGAAGAAGGCCCGGTGCTCCGCCGTCGGACCCAGGTAGAGGGTGCGCCCATCGCCTGAAATCAGGGCCAAGCCGTGGCGCTGTCCCGTCGCCGCCACGGCCTCGACGTCCTTGGCGCGGACGCCGGCGGCGCGAATCGCACCGCGAAGTGCGGACCTCGCGGATCGCCAGACGGCGTCCGCGTCGAAGCCTCGCGGGTCGCCGCCATCAAGGACGCTGAAGTGAAGTGGGCGGGAGCGGAGGGCCAGAAGCCGGCCCCGCTCGTCGAACAGGCCGGCGCGAATCGACGAGCCGCCCATGTCGATGGCGGCGACGCATCGCCCTTTCCCGGCGGCGCGGGCCGCCGGTGGGCGTCTCAGGTGCGCCGCCGGTCCCATGCCGCGGAGTTTACCAGCCGCTCGGGCCGCTCACCGGCCTCGACGCGCAGGATGTCCTCCACGATCATCGCCGACTGGCGCTCGACGGTCTCGTGGGTCGCGCCGCCGATGTGCGGCGTCAGGATCACGTTGTCCAGATCGAGGAGCGGGCTCGACTCCGGCAGCGGGTGGCCATCGAAGACGTCGAGGGCCGCGCCGGCGATGACTCCCCCGCGCAGCGCGCCGGCCAGTGCCGCCTCGTCGACCACGCTGGAGGCGGAGACGTTGACAAGGAAGGCTGTCCGCTTCATGGCGCCGAGGGCGCGCTCGCCGATGAGGCCGAGCGTCGACTCGCCGGGAGGCACGTGCACAAGGACGTAATCGGAGGCCGCGAGCAGCTCGTCGAGTGCAATCAGCCGCACGCCGAGGCCGGCCGCCGCCTTCGCGTCGACGTAGGGGTCGGCGGCGACGAGCGAAGCGCCGAAACCGGAGAGCCGCTCGGCGACCATCCGCCCGATTGCGCCGAGGCCGATGATGCCGACGGTCTTCCCCTGAATCTCGGCGCCCCGGAACTCGGCATAGCCGGCCGCGGGGTCGGACCACTTGCGGCCGCGCACCCAGGCGTCGGCGGCGGGGAGGCGCCGCGCGAGGCCGAGCATCAGCCCGATGGTGAGCTCGGCGACGGCGGCCCCGTTCCGGCCTGGCGTGTTGACCACGAGCACGCCCCGCTCCGTCGCGGCGTCGATGTCGACGTGGTTGAGAGCGTTCCGGCAGATCCCGACGAGTCTGAGGCCGGGGGCCAGGTCCATCGTCTCCTCAAAGACGAAGTCGGCCTCGACGACGACGTAGCCTTTGCCCTCGGCGTCGAGCCTGCGGCCCAGTTCCTCGGGGTCTTGGAGCTCCCCGGTGTCGAGCCAGCTTTCGTAGGTAAC
Organism: Dehalococcoidia bacterium; assembly: GCA_034420775.1. Classification (GTDB taxonomy): domain Bacteria; phylum Chloroflexota; class Dehalococcoidia; order SHYB01; family SHYB01; genus DAOUKH01. The sequence goes on along the minus strand of DAOUKZ010000058.1, from coordinate 46,650 downwards.
AGAGAGGCCCGCGGCGCGGAGCCGGTCGAGGCCTGCGGCGTCAAAGGGCGCGAGTACCAGCGCCCCGTTCACCGCCACGGGAGCAGGCTCCGGGCCACGACGCCGCTCCACGTCTGCAGGACGGTGAGCAGCTTGCCGCCGGTCGAGAGGGCGGCCCGCTCGCTGAAGACGTCGTAGCCGTTCGCCTCGATCCGGCGCAGGACCTTCGAGTAGAGGGCGCGCAGGACGGCGGGGCACACTCGCGAGCGCGTCGGCACGAGCGGGAGGAGCATCCCGCCGTTTCGGAAGTGCTCTCGGGCCCGCTCCGCTTGGAAGCGCATGAGCTCGACGAACGGGCCGTTGACGACGCCCGCTATGAGGTCGTCCTCACCGTAGCCGAACCGCCGCAGCTCGTCTTGCGGCAGGTAGATGCGGTCCCGCTCGGCGTCCTCTTTCACGTCGCGCATGATGTTGACGAGCTGCATGGCGATGCCGAGGTCGATGGCGTACTCCTTGGCCTGCTCGCCGCGGTAGCCGAAGATCTCGATGCAGATCAAGCCTACCACCGAGGCGACGTGGTAGCAGTAACGGCGCAGGTCGTCGAAGGTCTCGTACCGATTGATGGTCAGGTCCATCACCACGCCGTCGATGAGGCTGTCGAAGTACTCGCGCGGAATGGCGTAGCGCTGCGCCGCGTCCCAGAGCGCCACGAAGGTGGCGTCGCAGGGGCGGCCCTCGTAGGTCTCATGGAGGCGGCGGCGGTGTTCTTCCAGCAGGCTCTGCTTTTCGTCGAGCGGCAGCGGCTCGTCGGAGTAGTCGTCGCAGGCGCGGCTGAAGGCGTAGGCGGCATAGATGGCGCGCCGCTTGGGCGGCGGCAGGGGGAGGAAGGCGTAGTAGAAGTTGGTGGCGCGCTCCCGCACCAGGGCCCGGCAGGCCTCGTACGCCTCGGGAACGGTGGGCAGGGAGTCGGCGGCCATGACGGTGACGCCCCTGTGTCGGCGGGGCCGGGCCCGCGGCTACGCGCCGCCCCAGCGCCGCTCCACGTACTCCTCGACCATCCCAATGAAGTCGTCGGCGATCGTCGCGCCTTCCAAGAAGCGGCTGCGCTCACCGTCGACGAAGACCGGCGCGCGGGGCGCCTCGCCGCTGCCGGGCAGGGAAATGCCGATGTTGGCGGCGCGGGACTCGCCGGGCCCGTTCACCACGCAGCCCATGACCGCGACCGTGAGCGTCTCGGCGCCGGCGTACTTGCCCCGCCACACGGGCATCTTCTCGTCGAGGTGCACCTGGATGTCGCGGGCGAGCTCGCGGAACAGCGTCGACGTCGTCCTGCCGCAACCGGGGCAGGCGGTCACTGCGGGCCGGAAGGACCGAAGATGTAGGGCCTGAAGGACCTCCTGGCAGAGGCGGACCTCGCGGGCGCGGTCGCCGCCCGGCTCCGGGGTCAGGCTCGACCGGATCGTGTCGCCGATGCCGTCGTAGAGCAGGACGGAGAGGGCGGCGGTCGTCGCGACGATCCCCTTCGTCCCCATGCCGGCCTCGGTGAGGCCCAGGTGCAGGGGGAAGTCGCACTGCGCCGCGATCTCCCGGTAGGCCTCGACCATCTGGGGCAGCCGCGACACCTTGCACGAGATGATGATGTTCTCTTCCGGCAGGCCGAGATCGACCGCCGCCGCGGCGCTCTCGATGGCGCTCTCGACGAGCGCCGCCCGTTCGACGGTGTCGCCGTCGGCGGGGTTGGGAAGCCGCGAGTTCTCGTCCATGCGCCGCGCCAGGATGTCGGGGTCGAGGCTGCCCGCGTTGACGCCGATGCGCACCGGCTTGTTGAGGTCACGGGCCACCTCGATGAAGGCGCGGAAGTTTTCGTCGTGGCGCGGGCCCCGCCCCACGTTGCCGGGGTTGATGCGGAACTTGGCGAGCGTCTTGGCGCAGTCGGCGTGGTCGCGCAGCAGCCGGTGGCCGATGAAGTGAAAATCACCGATGAGCGGCACGAAGCAGCCCTCGGCGTCGAGCCGCTTGCGGACTTCGGGCACGGCGCGGGCCGCGTCGTCGTTGTTGACCGTCACGCGCACCAACTCGCTGCCCGCGTCGGCCAGCAGCTTCACTTGCGCCGTCGTGGCCTCGACGTTCGCGGTGTCGGTGTCGGTCATCGACTGGACCACGATGGGGTTCATCCCGCCGATGGGCACGCCGCCCACCATGGCGACCTTCGACAGCCGCCGCCGCGCGGAGACGTGCCCGTTGGCGGCGCCCGCCGGCGGCGAGGGTTGCGCGATGGGCAGCGCCCGTTTCGCCCCTTTAGCCATAGCTACGGATGGTCCTCTTCCCAGCACGGATGGCCCTGCGGTACTGCCCGAGCGCCATGAGCGGCCAGTAGTTGCGGTAGAGGTGGTAGTTGATCATGAAGTCCCGGGGGAAGCCGGTGCCGGTGAACTCCGGCTCGTCCCACGAGCCGTCGTCCTGCTGGCTGCGGATGAGGTAGTCGACGCCGCGCTTCACGCTCTCCGTTTCTTCCCGGCCGCCGGCGATCAGCCCCAGCAGGGCCCACGCCGTCTGCGACTTCGTGCTCGGCCCCTTGCCGCGTAGCGATGGGTCGATGTAAGACTCGACGCCTTCGCCCCAGCCGCCATCCTCGCGCTGGTGCGCGACGATCCAATCGAGGGCCTTTCGGATGTAGGGCTGGTTCATGTCCTCGCCGATATGCCGCAGCGCGGGAAGCACCGCCCCAAGCCCGTAAATGTAGTTCACGCCCCATCTGCCCCACCACGAACCGTCGAGTTCCTGGGTCTCCTTCAGGAAGTCGAGCCCCGCATTGACGCTCGCCCGGGAACTGTTATAGCCCATGCGTCCCAGGATTTCTAGCACGTGGGCCGTGACGTCCTCGCTGGGGGGATCGACCACTTCGCCGAAGTCGCAGAACGGGATGGTGGAGACCCACCGCTTCAGGTTGTCGGCGTCGAAGGAGGCCCACCCGCCGTTTTTGCTCTGCATCCCTTCAAGCCAGTCCCGGCTGCGCTCCAGCGCCAGGTCCATGCGCGGGTCTCCACTCCGACCCATGTTGTGGAGGGCAATCATGACCATCGCGGTGTCGTCGATGTCGGGATAGACGTCGTTGGCGAACTCGAACGCCCAGCCGCCCGGCTTCAGCTCCGGCCGCTTCACCTGCCAGTCGCCGGCGTATTCGAGGATCTGTTCGTCGAGCAGCCACTCCGCCGCCTTGGCCAAGCGCGGGTCGTCGACCGCAACGTCGGCTTCCTGCAAGGCGATCATCGCGAGGCAGGTGTCCCACACCGGCGAGATGCACGGCTCGGTGCGGAAGGTATCGTCCGTCTCTCGCGCAAAGCCCTTGAAGCCGTTGAGGCCCTTTTGGATGACGGGGTGGTCGTTGTCGTAGCCCACGGTGCGGAGGGCCATCAGCGAATAGACCCACGGCGGCTGGATGCCGCCCCACGACCCATCCTCTTCCTGGCGTCTGACGATCCACTCTTCGGCCTTCTTCAGCGCGGAGTTCTTGAAGGGACGGCGCACCGTGCGGAAAGGACGCCATTCGAGCAGCCGCAGGGCGCGGTCGACGGCCTTGAAGAAGGTCCCCGTGCTGAGCAGCCTCCCGTTCGTGCCGAACGTGTATTCCGTCCTCTCCCGCCCGTCGGGGTAGAGCTCGTCGATGTCGGCCCACTCCGGCACGCTCCGGAGCGGCTTCTCTGTCATGAGAATCGTGCAGGCGACGATCGTCCCCCGCGCCCAACTGGCGAACTCGTAGATGTTGAGCGGGAACCACGCGGGGAGATGCATGATCTCGACGGGCAACACCGGCGTGGCTTCCCACTCCCACTGGCCGAAGAGGGCGAGCCACATCTTGGTGAAGACCCGGGTTTCGGGGACGCCGCCGTTGGACAGGATGAACTCGCGGGCCTTGGCGAGCGCCGGGTCGTCGTAGGGCTCGCCGGCGAGCTTCATGGCGAAGTAACACTCGACCGCGATGCTGAGGTCGCTGGGCCCGCCGTACCAGATCGGCCAGCCGCCGTCCTCCAGCTGCATCTGTTTCAGGTAGTTGACGATCTTGCGCCAGCGCTCGCGATCGGGCAGGTCCATGAAGTGGGTGAGCAGCAGGTACTCGGCGTGGATGGCGCAGTTGGCTTCGAGCTCGCCCCACCAGTAGCCGTCGTCGTATTGCAGGTCGAAGAGGTGACCGACGGCGCGGTCGATCGTCCTGTCGAGCTTTTCGGCGAACGGGATGGCGCCCAAACGGGGCGCTGTCCCGTTCCTGTATGGCGTGTGGTTGGCGACTTGTGTTCTCTGGGTGGAAGAGATCATACGTAGCCATGCTCCCGGAACCAGCCGACCGCCTCGGCGAGACCGTCATCGACTGGGGTTTGCGGAAGGCCGAGCTCCGCGCGCGACTTCGCCGGATCGAAGAACATCCGCTTCCTGGCGAGCTGCACTTCGGCGGTGGTGGCGCGCGGCGTCCGGCGCAGCAGGCGGCCCTCGATCAACTCGTCGGCATGAGCGAAGGCCAAGGCCAGCCAGTAGGGGATGCGCACCTTCGGCGGCCTGAGGCCGGTGATGCGGGCCAGTGTCTGGAAGATCTCGCGCAGCGTCATGTTCCGGTTGCCGAGGATGTAGCGGTGTCCCGGCTTGCCCTTCTCGTACGCGAGGACGTGCCCCTTGGCGACGTCGCCCACGTGCACGAGATTGAGCCCCGTCTCCAGATAGCCGAACATGCGCTGCTTCAGGAAGTCCACGATGATCCTGCCCGTCGGCGTTGGCTTCACGTCGCCCGGCCCGACCGGCGTGGTGGGGTTCACGATCACCGTCTCTAGGCCGTTGATGCCCGCCTTCAGCGCCTCCAGCTCGGACAGGTACTTCGAGCGCTTGTACCCCGCGAGAAGCTGGCGGGTATCGACCGGCGTCTCCTCGGTGCCCGGCGAGCCGTCCTTCGGCAGGCCGATCGCCGCCGAAGAGCTGGTGTGGACGACGCGCTTGACGCCCGCCTTGCTCGCCGCGCTCAAGATCTTCTTCGTCCCCTCGACGTTGGTCCGGTAGGCGAGGCCGTGGTCCGGCGGCCAGTAGGCGTAGAGCGCGCCGGCGTGAAAGAGCGCGTCGCACCCGCTCAGCGCCCGCCGCATCGGCTCTTCCTCACCCAACAGGTCCGCTTCGGCAATCTCCACGTTCAACCCTTCGATCGCTCTGTGGTCGCTCCCCGGCCGCGCCATCGCCCGGACCGAAGCCCCCTGGTCGAGGAGTTCTCGCACCAGGTTGCCCCCGATGAACCCGGTGGCCCCGGTGACGGCGGCCTTCATGTCGCGACCGGCGCCGCCCGGTACACCTTCTTGACGAAGGCTTCCCCGAACACGGCGAGGTTCCGTGCTCCTTTCCTCGCGTTCCCCGCCAGGCGGGGCGCGTCGAAGATGTGCCAGGGGTGCGTCGCGTAGTACCTGGCCGCGGCAAGGGGTCGCACCTCTCCCATGTCGTCGAGGAAAAGGGGATAGTTGGGGAGGGCGTCTTCCGTTTCGTCGGAGATGGCGCGGACGGCGAGAAACGGGATCCGCGCCTCTAATGCCAGTTTGCCAACCCAGTAGCACTCCATGTCGACGGCCTTCGTGCGGGGCGAGGAGGCGAACTGCTCCTTTTGCTCGAGGGTAAAGAGGGTCTGGGGTACGGTGACGACCTCATCGGTGTGGACGGCGATGAACTCGTCCTCGAGCGCTTCGAGCGCCGAGTCGAAGAGGTAGGGGTCCGGCGTGATGGCGCCGTCGGGGGCGCCTGAGTAATCGAGGCCGCGAATGGTGCGGGGGACGACGAGGTCGCCGCCGTAGACGTCGGGGGCGACGCCGCCGGCAAAGCCGAGGGAGACGATGGCGCGGGGACGGATCTCGGCAAGCAGAAGGTCGCGGAAGGCGGCCTCGGACCGCTCCCGTCCGATGCCGCTCCGGACCAAGGCCACCGGTCGGCCGTCGGCCGTTCCTTCCATGACGATGGAAGAGCCAAACCGCTCCGTCTCCGGGTCGCTTACCAACGGCTCGAGGCCGGCGATCTCGCGGCGTATCGAACCAATGAAGACAAGCATCGGTTACCGGCCTCCTTGCTCCGCGGCCAGTTTCTCGGCCGCCTTGCGCTTAACCCACGCCTCCCAGCTCTTTCCCGCGGCGGTGTCCTTGCCGGTGAACTTGATGGCGCGAATGTCGGCGTAGGGGATGGTGAAGGGCCCCTCGCCCCCTTCGTCGAAGATCTGGATGAACGGATCAGGCGCGGAGGCGTCGCGGTTGGAGACGTAGGCGACCCGCTCCTCGCCATCGGCCAAGACGAGGGTGGTGTTCCCCCGGTAGTCGAAGGCGTGGTCGATCACCTGTTCAAGCGTGAGGTCGGGCCCGATCTCAGGGACCCATCCCTCCAAGCTCTCTTCGCTCATCGACGGCTCCTACAGCTTGCCGGTGACCATGGCCGCCACCGCGTCCTTCATCCCCTTCGGCGTGAACATGGCGTTCACCGCCGTCGGCTCGTAGCCGGAATGCACCATGCAATCGCGGCACTTGGGGTTGCCGCTGGCCCGCCCGTACTCGTCCCAGCCCGTGTCGTCCATCAGGTCCTCGAACGTGGCCGCATAGCCCTCCTGGAGCAGATAGCAGGGGCGCTGCCACCCGAAGACGTTGTAAAGCGGGTTCCCCCAAGGGGTGCACTCGAAGTCCTGCTTGCCCATGAGGTACTGCAGGAAGAGCGGCGACTGGTTGAAGCTCCACTCCCGCTTGCGATCCTTGAGGATGTCGCGGAAGAGGCTGTGAGTCCGCTCCCGCCGGAGGAAGTGCTCCTGGTCGGGGGCCTTCGAGTAGCTGTACCCCGGCGAGAGCATCATGCCGTCGACGCCCAGGACGGTCATCTCGTCGAAGAAGTCGCGGACGCGCAGCGGGTCCGCATTGTCGAACAGCGTGGTGTTCGTTGTGACGCGGAAGCCGCGGTCGAGGGCGGCGCGGACGCCGGCGACGGCCTGCTCATAGACCCCATCGCGGCAGACCGCCTCGTCGTGGTCCTCTTCGAGCCCGTCGAGGTGCACGCTGAAACTGAAGTAGTCCGAGGGGGTGAAGATGCCCTCTTCGAGCCGCTCTTGGAGGAGGATCGCGTTGGTGCAGAGATAAACGTACTTCTTGCGCTCGACGAGCCCGGCGGCGATCTCGCCGATCTCCGGGTGCATCAGGGGCTCGCCGCCGGCGATGCTCACCATCGGCGCGCCGCACTCATCGGCGGCGGCGAGCGCCTGCTCGACGGGCATGCTCTTCTTCAACAGCTGCGGCGGGTACTGGATCTTGCCGCACCCGGCGCAGGCCAGGTTGCACCGGAAGAGGGGCTCGAGCATGAGCACGAGCGGATAGCGCTTCTTCCTCCGCAGCTTCTGCTTGAGGACGTACAGCGTGACGGCCATGGCCTGTGAGGCGGGGACGCTCATGGTTCCCTTCCTAGTAGTCGCGTTCGAGCAAGAATTGGGTCAGCTCGCGGCACTCGGCGCGGGCCTCGGGACTGATTTCTATGGAGTCCACCGCCTGGTAGTTGCGCGCCGCGTGCGTCTCGGCCAGGTCGCGGCAGAAAGCATCGGCCTTCAGGTCTTCGAGAACGCCGAACACCTCGGCGACGTCGTCGTCGTTCAGGGGACGGTCGGTATCGTAGACCTGGCGCAGACGCTCGCGGGCGTCGCCCTCGGCGGCGTTGAGCGCGTAGACGATGGGCAGCGACTTCTTGCGCCGGTGGATGTCGCTGGCCTTGGGCTTGCCGGTGTCCTCTTCCTTCCCCCAGACCCCGAGCATGTCGTCGCGGACCTGGAAGAGCAGGCCGAGCCCCTGGCCGAGGGAGCGCATCGCCTCGATGGTCTCCTCGTCGTCGGTACCGGTCACCGCGCCCATGTGGAGCGCGGCCTCGAGCAGCGCGCCGGTCTTCTTCCCGATCATGGTCAGATAGTCGTCGACGCCCACGCGCGGGCGCTGCTCGAAGCTGACGTCGAGCACCTGCCCGGCGATCATCTCGGCGCAGGCGTGGGTCAGGATGCGGCTAACGCGCAGGGAGGTCTCCGCGGAGAGGCCGCTGGGCCGCTGCAGGGCGGCGAGGTAGCCGGCGACGTTCATCGCGGCCCCGGCGTTGAGTCCGTGGCTGATGCCCCAAAGGCTCCATACGGTGGGGCGGTGGCGGCGCTGGGTATCGCCGTCCTGGATATCGTCGTGGACGAGCGAGAAGTTATGGATGAGCTCGAGGGCGACGGCGGCGGGGAGGGCCTGCTCAACCGAGCCGCCGACCGACTCGGCGCTGAACAGACAGAGCGCGGGGCGGACCGCTTTGCCGCTGTTGGCCTCGATCGGGGCGCCGGACTCGTCGGTCCAGCCCAGGTGGTAGCGGAGCATGCCGAACAACGGGGCGTCCTCGTCGAGGGCGCTGCGCAGCCCGGCCTCCACCGCGGGACGGTAGCGGGTGAAGACGTCGGGGACGCGCATGGTGGTGGGCATGCCGGTCGTCGTCGCCTCCTAGCCGCTCGCCGCCGCCTCACGCGAGGCTTTCGCCTTTGATTTCGGCGGGGCTTTGAAGAAGACGTCGCGAATCTGCGCGGCGATTCCCTCGGCGTCCAGGTCCAGCCGGCGGCGCTGGGCGTCGGCGGTGCCGTGCTCGACGAAGGAGTCCGGTATGCCGATGCGGTGCACGGCGACGTCCTCGACGCCCGCCGCGGCCAGCTCTTCGAGGACGGCCGCACCGAACCCGCCAGCGAGGACGTTCTCCTCGACGGTCACGATGCGGGGCACCCGGCGGGCCCATTCCAGGAGCAGGTCCACGTCGAGCGGTTTGACGAAGAGGGGGTTCACCACGGCGCAGGAAATGCCGTCGGCGGCGAGCCGTTCCGCGGCCTCCAGCGCCATGTGCGCCGACTTGCCGAGCCCGAAGATGACGACGTCGCTGCCCTCGCGGACGGCGGCTCCCTTGCCCAACGGTAGCTCGCGCAGCTCCTCGTCTAGCGGCACGCCCACGCCGGGGCCGCGCGCGATGCGGATCGCGAAGGGGCCGTCGTGCTTGTAGGCGGTGTAGACCAGGTGCTGCAGCTCGTTTTCGTCCATGGGGGCGGCGACGACGGCGTTGGGCAGGCAGCGGAGGTAGGAAATGTCGAAGGCGCCGTGGTGCGTCTTACCGTCCTCGCCGACGATGCCGGCGCGGTCCGCGATCATCGTCACGGGCAGGTCCTGTAGGCAGACGTCGTGGACGACCTGGTCGAACGCCCGCTGGAGGAAGGTCGAGTAGATGGAAACGAAGGGCGACAGCCCGCCCGCGGCCATACCGGCGGCCATGCTCACGGCGTGCTGCTCGGCGATGCCGACGTCGAAGACGCGGTCGGGGAACTCCGCCTGCACTTCAACCAGGCCGGTCCCCTCCAGCATGGCCGCGCTGATGCCGACGACCGACTTGTCGTCGCCCATGATCCGGGTCAGCGTCTGGGCGAAGACCTTTGAATAGGTGGGCGCGCCCGTCCCCGATCCCAGCGGCGAGCTCGGCTGGTGGAACTTGACGGGGTCGACCTCGGCGGGCTCGTAGCCCCGGCCCTTGTGCGTGATCACGTGGACGAGGGAGACGGACCCCTTGGAGGTCTTGACCTGTTGGAGCGTCTGCTCGAGCTGACGGAAGTCGTGGCCGTCGACGGGGCCCAGGTAGTTAAAGCCCATCTCGGTCCAGAACGTCGTGGGCAGCATGAACCCTTCCAGGCCGTCCCTGAAACGCTGGGCGATACGGTAGAGCGCCTCGCCCGTGGGCAGCCGTTTCGAGAACTGCCGGGCGCGGTCGATCATCGCGCGGTACTCGGGATGGCTGATCACGCGCCGGCGCCAGTTGGTCAGGAAGCCGACGTTCTCCGAGATCGACATCCCGTTGTCGTTGAAGATGATCACCAGACGCTCGGGGTTGAGGTGCGCGATGTTGTTCAGCGCCTCGAAGCTCGATCCGGAGGTCATCGCGCCGTCGCCGACGACCGCGATGGTCCAGGAGCCTTCCTTGCGGATGGCGGCGCCCTCCGCGATGCCGAGGGCGATGGAGAGGCCGGTGCCGGCGTGCCCCGCGGCGAGCGTGTCGTGCTCGCTTTCGCTGGGCTCGCCGAACCCGGACAGGCCGCCTTCAAGGCGAATGTCCTTGAACTCGTCGCGCCGTCCCGTCACGAGCTTGTGCGTGTAGCACTGGTTGGTGGTGTCCCACACGATGCGGTCGACGGGGCTGTCGAACGCGCGGTGAAGCGCCAAGGTGAGCTCGACCACGCCGAGGTTCGAGGCCAGGTGCCCCCCGCGCTCGGTGATCACGGAGATGATGGTCTCGCGCACGTCCTTGGCTACTTGGGCGAGCTCGTCGTGCGTGAGCGGCTTGAGATCTTCCGGTGCGTCGATCCGTTCCAACAGGTTGGTCATTTCGACCTCCTTGCCGCGTCGGCCGCCCCGCCGGAAAGCACCGAAACTGGCGGGATACATCGGCTAACGAGGGTAGAAGCTAGCATGGGCTCCCCACACCTGTCAAACGGCCCTTTGTGGGGGGCCTATGTCCGCTTGAACTTGGGGAGCGTCCAGTCCTCGGTGACGTCGTCGAAGGCTACCTCGACGGGCATGCCGATCGACAGGTCGTCCGGGCTGGTTCCGTCCATGAAGTTGCCCATGAGGCGCACGCCCGGCGCCTCGTCCACGTCGGCGATGACGATGGACAGGGGCATCTCGTCGGCGAAGCCGGGGTGGAAGGGCCGGTGGGCGGTCACCCACGAGTGCACCGTCGCCTTCGGGGCCACCTTGACCCACTCGAAGTTGAAGGAGGGGCAAACCGAGCACAGGGGGCGCGGGTAGTGGCGGAAGACCCCGCAGTCGGTGCACCGCTGGAAGCGGAGCTCGTGCTTCTTGCAGAAGTCCCAGAACGGCTGGGTGTCCTCCGTGGGCCTGGGGATCGGCTTCTTGTACTCATTGGTCGGGTTCATCAGTTCCCCCTGAAGATGGCGAGCGCGCCGTCGCCGAAGTCGCCGTAGCCGCTGACGAGGCAGTGCTCGGCGCCCTCGACCTGCACGTCGCTCGAGCCGCGGATCTGCTTGGCGCCCTCGATGACGTGGTTCATGCCCATGATGTGGCCCTGGGAGAGCAACCCGCCGTGGGTGTTCACCGGCAGGTCGCCGCCGATCTGGAGCCGTCCGCCTTCGACGAAGCCGCCGCCCTCGCCCTTCTTGCAGAAGCCGAGGTCTTCGAGCTGGTTGATGACGGTGAAGGTGAAGCAGTCGTAGATCTGCGCCACGTCGATGTCCTGGGGAGTGATGCCCGCCATGCCGAAGACGCGGGGCGCGAGCTTGGCGATGCCGAAGGTGGTCATGTCGGGGCGCTGCGTGATCGAGCTCGGCGAGTCGGGGTGGGCCTCGCCGAAGCCGCTGATGTAGACCGGCTTCCGCGGATGGTCCTTGGCCCGGTCGGCGCGCGTGATCACGCAGGCCGCCGCGCCGTCCGTCTGCAGGCAGCAGTCCAGCAGCCGGAACGGGTCGGCGAGCATCGGCGAGTTCTGGTGGTCTTCGAGCGTGATGGGGTCTTTCATCTGCGCGTTGCTCTGCATCGAGGCGTGCTTGCGCATGGCGACGGAGACCTCGCCGAACTGCTCGCTGGTGGTGCCGTAGGTTTCCATGTGCTTCCGCGCCATGGGGCCGTACCACAGCATCGGCGCGACGAGGCCGTAGATGTACTCGAACTCGCCCATGGCCCGCATCGGTCCCTGCAGCCCACCGGCGGCGAGCGACTGGGCCGTCCGCGCCCCGGAGTAGCCGTTCCGTCCCGATACCAGCAGGACGTAGTCGCAGACCCCCGAGGCGACCGCGAGGACGCCGTTCTGCAGCGCGGCGCACGGACTCGCGCCGCCCATGTTGATCGCCGCCGAGAACTTCAGGTCCTTGACGCCGAGGTTCGTCGCGATGTCCTCCGACGTCGCCCCTGCCGCCTGCGGCAGGATGCCGTCGATGTCGCCCGGCTGGATGCCCGCGTCCTCGATCGCCCGCATGCAGGCGGTCAACTGCAGGGTGAGGTTGCTCATCCCCGACTTGCGCGAATACGTCGTCTCGCCGATGCCGACGATGGCCGCTTTGTCGCTAAGCTCTTTCGTGTCGTACACCTGGCCTCCTTCTGGGAAACCGGTCTTGGAATGCCGCGTTATCTTAAGGACGCGGCGGCTAAGGCGTCAACGCGAGGATGGCCATGGCGCTGCGGCGACGGCGGCGCCTTCCTAGTGGAGTCTTGGTTTGAAGCGTTATCGACTGGACCTAGACGCGGTTCCGCAGGAAGTTTGACACGGGCGACCAACAGAGACCCATGGATAAGCTATCTGAGTTTCTCTACTGGTTGCAGGGAATCAAATGGTGGGTCTGGGCAGGGATCGGCCTAATTGTCCTTGTTCTCATTTTGCAAGCGGGAGACGGGAGCACACGAGAGACGGTCAACGAGGGGCAATCAGGAGGTGATTCGGTCGCGGACGACAGCAGGCAGCGTGTCATCGAATACGTCTCCGAGGCATTGACCTTCTTGAGTTTGGAGTACGGCATCCGGCTTGACGAGGAGACCCTGCGCTCCATGCTATCGGAAGACGAGACTGCCTTCACCGACTTAGGAGCTGGTGAGTGGCTCACCTTCACCTTTCTTGATTGGTGGGACTCCCCATCAGACAAGGCCGATAGAATCCGTGATTTGCTTCTGGAAGACGGGCAAGTACCAAAGGAAGCAATGCAGAACCTTGCTGACCGCCTTGCTACCTACAAGAGAACGGCCGTGCCCGAATGAAATAGGACTTGAAGCCGCTACGGCACCCCGCCCCCGCTTCCGTTGACACTCCCCCAGGGGGCCGATAGAATCTAAGGGTTGCAGTTCTAGAAGGGCTGAACGAGCTTCCTCTCCATGTCCAGCTACGCGATTATCCAGACCGGCGGTAAGCAGTACCGCGTGGCCCCCGGCGACGTCATCGACGTCGAGCGGATGAAGGACCACGAGCCCGGCGACACCGTCAACTTCGACGACGTGCTCGTGGTCAGCCACGAGGGCGACGTCTCGGTGGGCGCACCCTACGTCGACGGCGCGCGCGTGGTCGCGAAGGTGGAAGAGGAAGGCCGGGCGAAGAAGATCCTCGTCTTCAAGTACAAGCCGAAGATCCGGTACCGGCGCAAGAAGGGCCACCGTCAGCGGTTCGCCAGGATTTCGATCCAAGAGATCGAGACCCCGGGCGGCGCCGTGGCGAAGGCCGAGAAAAGCTAGCGAGGCGGATACCTCATGGCACACAAGAAGGGATCGGGAACCAGCCGGAACGGCCGCGACAGCCAGTCGCAGCGGCTCGGCGTGAAGATCTACGACGGGCAGGTCGTCACCGCCGGCAGCATTCTGGTGCGCCAGCGGGGCACGAAGATTCACCCGGGCGAGAACGTGCGCCGGGGCAGCGACTTCACCCTCTGGGCCAAGATCGACGGCAAGGTCAAGTACGACACCTTCAAGAAGTACGAGCCTTTCACCCCAACCCGCCGCAGGGTCAGCGTCCACCCCGTCGGCTAGAGAATCCACCAAGGGCAGAGACCATGAAGACCGGCATCCATCCCGACTACGTCGATGCGCGCGTCGAGTGCGCCTGCGGCAAGTCGTGGGAGACGCGCTCGACCAAGCCCGTGCTGAAGATCGAGGTGTGCAGCTCCTGCCACCCCTACTTCACCGGCGAGCAGCGCATCATCGACACCGAGGGGCGCGTCGAGCGCTTCAAGAGGCGCTACGGCCTGCAATAGGCGCGGCGGACACAATCGTGAGGAAACCGAAAGGAGCGGGCGAGCCTCGCTCCTTTTGCGTAGGGGCGCCGCCCAAACCCTTCAACTACGGCGGCCAGGCGGTCATCGAAGGCGTCATGATCCGCGGGCGGGAGGCCGTCTCCGTCGCGGTGCGCCGGCCCAACGGCGAGGTGCGCACGCGCTGCGAGGCCCTGTCGTCGTTCTACACGGGACCGATGCGCAACGTGCCCCTGGTGCGCGGGATCATCGTCCTCGTCGAAACGCTCATCCTCGGCCTCAAGGCCCTCATGTTCTCGGCGAACGCGGCGATGGAGGAGGAGGGCAAGGAAGACGAGGAGATGTCGGGCTGGTCGCAGGCCCTGATGCTCGCCATCGCGCTCGCCATCGCCATCGTCGTCTTCTTCCTCATCCCGCTGTTCGCCTCCGTTGGCATCGAGCGGGTCGTCGAGAGCGCCATCCTGAGCAACCTCGTCGAGGGCGGCCTCCGCTTCGTCATCTTCATAGGTTACGTCTGGGCGATCGGCTTCATGCCCGACATGCGCCGCGTCTACGCCTATCACGGTGCCGAGCACATGACCATCGCCGCCCACGAGCACGGCGACCCGCTGCAGGTCGACGCGATCCGCAAGCACCCCAAGGAGCACCCCCGCTGCGGGACCGCCTTCCTGATGATCGTCATCATCGTCTCGATCCTGGCCTTCACCTTCCTGGGACGCCCCGAGCTCTGGCTCCTGGTCCTGTCTCGGGTGGTGCTCGTCCCCGTGATCGCGGCGGTCAGCTACGAGATCATCCGCTTCAACGCCGCCCACGGCGACTGGGCCGTCGCCCGCATGCTGATCGCGCCCGGCGTCGCGCTCCAAAAGCTCACCACCCGCAAGCCCGACGACGACCAGATCGAGGTCGCCATCGCCGCCATGGAAAACGCCCTCAAGGCCGACGGCGTCCCGGTCCCCGGCGCCAAAGAGCCCGAGGCGGTCACCTTAGACCTCCCTCCCCTTGTGGGAGGGACTGAGGGAGGGCACTGACGCAGCGCCCACCTTAAACCTCTCACCCTCTGGAGACCTTTGCATAACTGCGCCGCGTAACGTCCCCTCCCGTAGGGGCGCCTAGCGAATCGCCCGTCCCCTCCGGCCTTTCCCCCTCCATGGGGGAAACTGAAAGAGGGTGCGCGCCGTCAGGCGCGTCGGAGGCGGGGGGCCGGGAGGGGCACGCCAACCTCAACGCCGCCCGCAGCCCCACTTCGCAGAAATCCCTGTAGGGGCAACTCTTGTGGTTGCCCAGGGGTGGTCTCCGGGGCCAACGGAAGAACCCTGCCCCCCTCGGCGCCCGACGCCTACCCCAGCGTATCCCTGATCCGGTCGAAGATCGACTTGTCCTGCTTGTGGGTCAGGTCGGGCTTCTTGAGCAGACCGTCCAGCGCCTCAAACGCCTTCTTCTGCTTCGAGTCCAGCTTCGACGGCACCACCACGTCGACGTAGACGACCTGGTCCCCCCGACCGCCGCCCCGCAGCCGCTGGATCCCCTTCCCCTTCAGACGGAACATCTGGCCCGGCTGCGTCCCCGCCGGGACCTTGAGCCGCGTCTCGCCGCCGAGGGTGGGGATCTCCAGCTCGTCGCCGAGCGCGGCCTGCGCGATGTTCAGCGGCAGCGTGTAGACCACGTCGTCGCGCTCGCGGTCGAAGATCTCGTGCTCCTTGACCTGCACCGTGATGTACAGGTCGCCGGTGGGGCCGCCGTTGCGACCGGCGCCGCCCTGCGACGTCAGCCGCACCTGCGAGCCGTGGCTGATCCCCGGCGGAATCTTCACCACGATGTTCGCCTCGTTGCGCGTCCGGCCCTGGCCCCGGCACGCGGTGCACGGGTTCGAGATCGTCGTCCCCTCGCCGCGGCAGGCTGGACAGGTGGTGACGTTGACGAACTGCCCGAAGATGCTGCGCTGCGACTGCCGGACCTGACCCTGGCCCTTGCAGGTGGCGCAGGTGGCGGTGCTGGTGCCGGGCTCCGACCGCGCGCCGTGGCAGCGTGAGCAGGTCTCGAGGCGCGAGAAGTCGAACTGCTTCTCCGTGCCGAAGGCGGCCTCCTCGAACTCGATCGCGACGCTGGCCGCGAGGTCGTCGCCGCGCTCGGCGGCCGTCGCCCGCGACCGCCGCCCGCCGAAGGCCCCGCCGCCGAAGAAGGCGTCGAAGATGTCGCCGATGTCCGAGAAGCCGCCGAACCCCTCGAACCCGACGCCGGCGCCGTTGGGCCCGGCATGCCCGAAGCGGTCGTACTTCGCCCGCTTCTCGCCGTCGCGGAGCACCTCGTACGCCTCGGCGCACTCCTTGAACTTCGCCTCGGCCTCCGGCTCCTTGTTGCGGTCGGGGTGGTACTCGAACGCCTTCTTGCGGAAGGCCTTCCGAAGATCGTCCTCGGAGACATCCCGCCCCACGCCGAGGACCTCGTAGTAATCGCGCTTCGTCGTCGCCATACCCGGCTCGCCCACTCTCCCAACCCTGAATTATAGGGAGCGCCAAGGGTAGCGACAAGCGAGGGCGGGGGGCTGGGGTGGGGGAAGGGGGCCAATCAGGGAAGTCGCGCCGCGATGGCAGGCGCCCTCTATCAACTCTCCAGGTACGACATTAACTGCTGATAGACAAGGGGGTTTGGAAGATTTGTATATGTTCCTCAAGGATCACTCCGTTGTGACCATTACGGGAAGGAGGTACCCACCGATCTCGTATGGCGTCCACATAGTGATGCGTTAATCGGAAGCCCGAGTGCAGTGCGAGTTCCGTGATGATCTTGTGAGTTTGCACGGGCATGCCGGAAAGAGTGTTGTCCCCTGAGACTACTGCACAATACCCTCCTGGCTTCAGCACTTGTTCTATTTGGGAAAGTACCTTCGCCATATCTAAGGTGTATTTCGTCAAAATACATGCGCTCTTGGGATTAGCGGATACCAGGCTCTCGCGGGCGGCGACACTTGTGGGTGAAGGCATTGGGAGGTCGAACAGTCGATGGTCGATGCGCATTCTGTCAGTCCCTATGATCTCATCACGGGCCCACTTCATATTCGCGTCTACTCCAAGGAGTCCAAGGACCCATAGTTCTAGTTTGCACGACCTATAATAGTCCTGAGCGTTTAGGTACGGAGGCGACGTCACAACTGCATCGACACCGACTGTCCTCATGCTAGTGGGCAGTGTCTTGGCATTACCGTGCATCACTTCAACTCGACTGTCGCCGAATTTGTCAGCGCTCGAGCCTAGCAGGTCAATGCGAGCTTGACCTGCACGTGCAAACAATGTAAATGGATTGCAATTTATCCCCTTCTTCCTCTCGCGCGCTCTTTTCGAAATAAAGGGCTTCGGACCTCGATTATCTGCTCTACTCGCTTGGCGCACAATAGATGCCAGTACGGCCCGCCAAAAGTCTGGATATGGGCTCGGCACTTTCTGGGGCAATCGATCCACTACAGACCGTATGATCGCTAGTTTTCGTAGAGTCGCTGGAGTAAACCAGTACTCCGCGTTCGGGAAGCCGAAAACAATGGTTGGTTTTTGCCTCCTAAATTCCTCCAGCAGTTCTGCCAATTGTCTCTCTAGTGCCTTGCGGTGGTAATTCTGAACCTTCACATGGGTAAAAAGTGTGGCTAATGGATTCACATCCAGTCCTATAGCATTGCGGCCAAGCGCGAGCGCTTCGCGAACCACCGTGCCAGTACCGCAAAAGGGATCCAATACCGTGTCGCCCGGTTCCGATACCCTTTCAATCAAAAACCGGGCCATGTGAGGAATCATCTTCGCTGGATACTTGTCAAGCTGATGAAGTCGCATCGCTATTCGATCAAGCGCCACATCAGATCGATTCTTTAGGTCTATCGATTGTGGTTCAATGGTCTGACGTCTCCTCATCAGATTCCCAACTCCCAAGTCGGGCCTGAACCTTTGGAGTAGTACCTTTCGTTGTGTCTCAGTGGTTGCGCATATATCAATGCGCAAGAATCAGGCTTCTCTCGCCAAAACGCATAGAGGCCGACTGTTTGGGGTTTCGTTCCCAACGGCGATACTAGACAAGTCCAGTCCTTTGTCGAGTACCGATTGCCCAACACTTTGTCGAGGGCCGTTTTGACTTGAAGGGGATCCCGAGAGTCGGCGTATTCTATAGCATCTTCACCCAAGAGTGAGACTAGCTGTCCATTGAGTTCCTCAGTTCGCCCCTCCCACTCGGGGCGGTAAGCAGGTTTCGGCACCAGAAGCACTGTTTCGTTGGGTTCAATCGTTTGAAAGAGAGCCATCGACCGATCACCTTCATAGCCGAGCATAATCACTAAAAGTACAGGCTTGTCAGGAGGCTTTACATTCGTGAAGCCGGGTATAGGTGCCACTTCTTTAATCCCCATGGACATTGGCAGGTACATATCAACAACGTATTCCTTAGGTTCAGTGTAGAGAATCCTCAATGAACGCCATAGTCCAGCATCATCTAAAGCATGCAGCAATAGCAGCAGATGTCGTTTCGTGAAGGTGGACGCGTCCAAAGTGACTCTGATCTCCGATAGCGCAGCAAGGGCACGAATGCCACTTAGCAACTCGGCGATCGAACGAGAGGGATTTTCCTCAGAGGCCTCGACTGTGCTCAATGGCCCATGCCCCTGAAGAACTTCGGTCATAGCCCTGACATTTGGCTGCCTGGCTTCATTGAAGTCGTCATAGATGCACAGGTAGCTATGGGCGAAACGGTACGCTGGGGGGAGCAAGCTCAAACCGCCCAGACAGCGTTCTTCAAAGCTAGCGCACCCAATGAACACCTCGGCTCGCTCCTCGACTACGGGACCCAGTGAAGACAGCTGTCGAACCGTCATGAGCCGGCCTCCAGCGGCAACTCCGATTGCATTGCACTCGAACGACTAACCAATCTCGTCAATCTAGATTTGGTTTTCTGCCGAAGGGTTGGATCCATGAGTTCAAGCAGGTCCTTGGTGCTGATTCGCGTGCGCCAGCGAGGTCGAGGCGAAATGCCGAGGCTGGGACTATAGACCCGGTTGAGGATATACTCCTGTGGTTGAATGTCGGTCAGGTGCTTTGGTCGCATCCCGCCTCGTTGTTCAGGGTTCTGAAAGATTGAATGGATTACAGCTTGCGTAAGCACCATCTCAGCCTCTTTGGAGGCCGACTCTTCTAGCAAATGCGGATCATGGATAGCTAACCGCGACCCTTCTGGCTCGCTGGTATGTTTGAGCAGCTTCGCTCGAAATATATCTCCCAAGTCAACAACAAGTTGCTGAATCTGAGGTCCTACTGTCGCGACATTGCTTCTGATGGTCGTCAAATAGTAATCCGAAAGTGCGTATGCTGCGCTAGTTTGGTGGCTGCGTCCAATTGGCTGTCCTCCCTTCACGTCAATATTCTCTTGTACTGCAAAGTGATAGGACAAGCCTGCTAGCTCCAAGAATAACCTGATTATTCCGGAGGAAAGAGTAACCAAGTCATCAAAACCAGCAAACTGCTTCCTCTTGCCTCTCTGTCGGTGAAGCAGCCTAAAGACGGCAGCATGTCCTAGTCTGTGTCGATCCTCGGCCGTTACAGGACGGTCTCCTAAAACACTGGTTATCTCATCGTCAACCTCTTCTCTATTCAGTCCGTCCCAGTCAAGCCGGGGTTCCAAAAGCTGGTCGATCCTCGTTTCGCTGAAGGCTTCGTTGGACAGGCTGTTCTCACAGATCGTGATTAGTAGATCTTTGTAATTCTGGCGCTCCTGAGAGTCGGAAATGTTGTAGTCGACATCAACTGAGGTGTAATCGTGAGGTTCTTCGATCTCTTGAGCTTCAAGTGTACTAGATGTCGCCAAAGCGGCCTTCTTGGTCGCGATTTTCACCGAGTAGTGTCCGGACTCGCTAGCTTTAAGGATGCTGTTAGTCACTACTTTCTGAAAAACCAACAGGCTTTCGAATTCGTCCAAAAGGAAGTAGACTGTCGCTTCGGGTCTCGCCAGGTATATGCTAGTCGTAGCATGACAAATTCGCTTCAGGTCTTCAACACGGAGGAATACCCCTTTGTATTCGCTGCTTTCTCCGAACAATTGGCGGTTCACGTAGTCTGTTATAAACCGGATTTCTATGGATAACATCCTGCTCAGAGTTTCCAGGTCAGTTGTCTGTGGATCGCCCTGAACTGATGGTCTTACAATGTTGGTAATCTCCGAAACGAGTTGGCGCTCCCGACTACTACTGGTTTGGACAACGCCTGCGTCCGCACAGGATTTTAGTTCTTCTACCAACGCATGTGTTAATTTGAGAATCGTTTCGCTCATAAATAGAGCGATACAACGGTCCATCCCAACGATCTCCTCCACTGCTTGTGACTGGGTGGCGAATGAACCGGGAACGAAGCGAAGGTATACGCCAAAGTAGGAGATGTTTGTCTCATCCAAGGTTTGTCGGCGGAAGCGAGAAAGCAAGGCTTGCAAGAGCATCGACTTCAAGGTCATCGTCTTGCCCGACCCTCTGCCTCCTTCAAGAATGACAGGTTTGGTTTCCACTATTCTTTCGTAGCGAGCGGCTTCCGGTTCCGAATATGATCGTGCAAGAGTCCTTATGCTCTCAAAATACTCAGCGCGGACACGTCGGAATGGATTGCCACTACGTGGCCCTTGAGATTCGGAATATAGCATTCGAGGATCATTGGCCGCCGAGAGAGCCTCCAGGATCTCTCTCGTTACCACATCGTGGTCCTTTTCATCAAAGCGGGCCTGGTATTTGTCGCGTATGGCTTGCCTTAATGCTGTGGGTAGCTGGCAGCCCTCCTTGATAATGGGGATGACTTTGAAGCCCGGCTCTTCGATCTCCCGAATGACTGCACCTGCAAGTTCCTTCTTCACCCAGTTACTCTTCACTGCGTCCGGAGACAAGACGGCCAACAAGAATTCGACTGTGCCGATCTCTTCAAAGATCTTCATCAACGAATCGCCTGGGAGCATCACCCGTTTATCCAGCACCAAGGCTTGGCCCGCACTCTCAAGGTCGGTAACCAACTTATCCACGAATTCTGAGTCCTTCTGTGAATACGTCACGAACGCTCGTGCCACTGAATCGCTCCTAGGTTGATGGTGGTATTCCCGAAAAGGGGCTAGGGGCCCCCCTTACCGATCACCAGCTCCCGCTCGCTCACCAGCACATCCACGTAGTGATAGCGGGTCTCGCCGTCGATCTTGCGGGCGGCGATGGCTTGGCCGGTGATGTCGGGGTGGGTGACGAAGTAGAGGACGAGGCGGGCGATGTCGCCGGGATCCATGAGGCCGAGGCCGGAGCGGTCGTCGGGGACGGGCACCGAGGCCCACCTCAGGATGGCGGTGTCGACGCCGCCGGGGCAGATGGCGTTGACGCGGACGCCGTCGGCGGCCCCGGCCTCGGCGAACGCGGTGGTCAGGCCCAGCACGCCCGCCTTGGAGGCCGAATAGGCCGGGCCGGGCGCGTAGGGATGGATGGCGGCCATCGAGGCCGTGTTGACGATCGCGCCGCCGCCGGCCCGCATCAGGGGCAGGACCGCCCGCGACATCAGGAAGTACCCGGTCAGATTCACGTCGACCACGCGCCGCCACACGTCCTCGGGGTGCTCCTCGATGCTCCCGTAGCTGCGCAGGATGCCCGCGTTGTTGTGGAGCGCGTCGACGCCGCCGTAGTTCGACAGCGCCGTGCCCACGACCTCCTGCACGTCCTTGTTCACCGAGTGGTCGCCGACCACCGCCACGGCCTCGCCGCCCGCCGCGGCGATCTGGGAGACCGTCTCGGCGGCCCCGGCCTCGTCGACGTCGGCCACCACGACCTTGGCGCCCTCCGAGGCGAGCAGCGCCGCGGTGGCGCGTCCCATGCCCGACCCCGCGCCGGTGACGATGGCAGCTTTTCCGTCGAGTTGACCCATCAGAATGCCTCCACGCCGCTCAGGCGTTCGTACTGGTTGGGGAGCACGAGATCGTAGACCGGGCCGTCGTCGCCCAGGCTCGTGTAGACTAGGGCCGCGCGCATCTCCTCGTTGACCGCGAGGTAGAAGACCGCGCGGGCGAGGTCCATGGGGTCGAGGAGCATCTCCGGCTTCTGGAGGGCGGCGCGGCCCGTGTCGGAGACCTCGAGCATCGGCGTCCGCGTCATGCCCGGCAGCACCGCGTTCACGCGGATGTTGTCGCCCTCGACGAGCTGCTGCAGACCCTGGGTCAGGCCCAGAACGCCGAATTTGGCGGCGGAGTAGGCGAGGGCGATGCCGTAGGCCGCCACCCCCGCGCCCGACGAGGTGTTGACGATGGCGCCGCCGCCCTGCGTCCGCATCATCGGGATGACGGCCTTGGAGCAGATGAAAAGCGAAGACAGGTTGACGTCGATGATGCGCCGCCACTCGTCGACGCCGATCTCGTCGACGTCGCGGTGGTGGGCGATGATCGCGGCGTTGTTGTGGAGGTAGTCGACCCGCCCGTAGGCGGTCAGCGCCGTGCCCACCAGCTCCTGCACCTGGGGTACGTCGGAGACGTCGGCCGCGGCGAAGATGGCCTCGCCGCCGCTCATGGCGATCATGTGAGCGGTCTCCGCGCCCTCCTCTTCCTTCAGGTCAACGACAACGACCTTCGCGCCGCGTTCGGCGAAGAGCAGCGCCGAGGCGCGGCCGATGCCGCCGGCGGCCCCGGTCACGATGGCAACCTTGCCGTCGGCGCGGTTCATTGGGGGCCGATGTCGTCGGCCAAGCCGATGGCGGTCTGCGCGGGCGGGTCTTGGACCTGCAGGTACTCGACCCTGCCTTCAGCGTCGCGGGCCACGACCATCATGAAGCGGTCGAGGTCCTCGCGCTCGGCGAGGTACTGCACCGCGCGGGCGAGGTCGTCGGCGTCCATCGGGGCCATCGCCACGGACCCCAGGTTGGCCCGCGCCCGCGGGTTCCGGGTCATGGGCGTGTCGGTGAAGCCGGGGCAGATCGCGTTCACTCGGATGTTCGTCCCCCGGAGCATGTCGGGGAGGGTGCGCGTGAGCGAGATCACGCCCGCCTTCGCCGCGGCGTAGCTCGGCGAGTACGGCACCGAGACCAGCCCGCCCTGCGACGACATGTTGATGATGACGCCGCCCCCGCCGTCGCGCATCACCGGCGCGACCACCTTGGCCACCAGGAAGGGCGCGTTCAGGTTGACGTCGATCACGCGGCGGAACTCCTCGATGGGCCACGCTTCGAGCGAGTCGTGCCGGCGCATGATGGCTGCATTGTTATGGAGCAGGTCGATGCGCCCGAAGGTGGAGACGGCCTTCTCGACCGCCCCGGCCACGTCGCTCTCCGACGACACGTCGGCCTGGACGAAGATCGCCTTGCTGTCCCCATGGCCGATCTCGCCGATCGTCTCGCGCCCGGCCTCGTCGTCCACGTCGACCGCCACCACGTTCGCCCCGATCCGTGCGAACCGGACCGCCGTCGCGCGCCCGATCCCCATCCCCGCACCCGTCACGAACGCAACTTTCCCCGTCCACGAAGCCATAGCTCTCGCCTCCCGTCATCCCATCCCGGGACTGCGGCGCATGGTAGCTTCGGCGGCGGAGAAGGGGCAAGCCCTGGGGGAAAAGCGGCGAGCGCCTAGTCCTTGGCGAGGAGGACGAAGTTGCCGCCGCCGGTGGGCGGGCCCATCGTCACCGCCATGCCGATCTTGGCGTCCTTGACGGCCCGGCAGGCGCCCTTCAGGTAGGAATGCTCGCCCCGCTCCCAGCCGGGGCAGTCGTCCATGACCTCGCCCCGGAGCTGGCGGGCGGCCTCGATGGGCCGGAAGAGCGACGGCGTGCCGTTGTGACTGAACGACATGCAGCCGCCGTCCGTGCAGGTGGGATAGCGCCCGTCGAGCTCCATGACGCCACTCTCGACGAACGGCCCGCCCTCGCCGGGCTTGCAGAAGCCGAGCATCTCCCACTGGGTCAGCATCCAGATGGCGAAGCCGTCGTACAGCTCGACGAAGTCGACGTCGTCGCGGGTCACCCCGGCGCGGGCGAAGCCCTTGTCGACCCAGTCCGTGGCGAAGGGGCCGCCGAGGTGGTGCTCAAGCAGCGGCGCCTCGGTGTAGGCGGGATAGGAAAGCTGGTCGCCGCCCCCGAGGATGTGCACCGGCGGCTTCTTGAGGTCGCGCGCCCGCTCGGCGGTGGTGATGATCATGGCGCCGCCCCCGTCGTTGACCTGGGCGCACATCAGCACGGTGAGCGGCGTCGCGATCATGCGGGCGTTGACGACACGGTCGACATCGTAGGGGCCCCGGCCGTACATCAACGCCTGCGGGTTCACGTTGCCGTAGTTGCGCACCGTGGCCGAGGCCGCGGCAAGCTGCTCGGGCGTCGTGCCGTAGACCGCCATGTGCCGCGAGGCGACGAGCGCGAACTGGATCGCGGTGTAGGAGCCCGTCCAGCCGGTGAACTCCTGGACGTGGCGCGTCCACGGGGCGGTGCGGCCGTCTGGGGGCTGGGTCATGCCCCGCCCCAGGATGATGGCGACCGTGTCGACGTTGCCGGTCTTGATCGCCGCGGCGGCGTCGATGATGGCCGGCGCGCCGCTGTCGGCGGCGTTGACCGCGCCGGTCTGCCAGCGAAGCGGAATGCCCAACAGGTACGGCCAGTTCGCCTTCATGCCGTAGACGGGCGCCGCCGGATTCTGCGGCCAGGCATCGAGCTGGACGAACAGGCCCTGGACGTCCTGGATGGTCAGACCCGCGTCGTCCAGGGCGCCGCGGAGCGCCTCCATGGCGTGCGAAAAGCCGCTGCGGCCCTCGCCGCGCGTCTGCTTCGTCGTGTAGAGGCCGACGATGGCCGCGTCGCGGGGCGCCGGCATCAGGAGGCCGGCCTGAAGGGGTAGAGGGTGATTTCGTCAGTCACCTTCTCGAAGGACACCTCGACGGCCATCCCGACCCGTAGCTCCTCGAACGGGCAGCCCACGATGGTGCTGAGCATGGCCGGGCCTTCCTCCAGCCGGACGACGGCGACCACATAGGGGTCGGGAAAGACGACGGGGTCGGCGGAACGGTAGATCACGGAGAAGCTGTAGATCTCACCCCGCCCGCTGACCTCGGTCCACTCGAAGGCCTCGGAGAGGCAGCGGGGGCAGGCGGGCTGCGGCGTCCAGCGGTAGAAGCCACAGTCGGAGCACCTAGGGACCAGCAGCCGTCCGGCCCGCGTCCCCTCCCAGAATGGGCGCGAGAAGTCGGTGGGAACGGGTAGCGGCCGGGTGCGTGGCGAAGAGGTCATAGGAAGCGCGCTGGGGGCGCCGCGAGTCTAGGAGACGGCTTCTTCCCTGTCAACGGCGGGACAGCGTCGCCAACTGGACCGCTGCGCTACTCGACGGGGTTGAAGGTGCGCAGCCCTTCCTCCTCGGCGATGTCGAGCAGGTCGTCGTCGGCGCTGGTGAACACCGGCGTGTCGGGAGCCGCCGGCCTGAGGGTGAGGCAGCCTGCGAGCTGCAGCGCGTCGTCGGCCCGCAGCGGGTGGCGCTCCAGAAGGGCGCAGGCGAGGTCGATCACGGCGTCGTTGACGTTCTGGCGAAGGAAGAACGACTCCAGGTCCTCGCTGAAGCGGTCGAGGAGGTCGGAGGCCTCCTCATCGTCGATGGCGCCGTCCCGCTGGCGTCGGCCCAACGCCGACCAGAGCTCGGCCTGGGCGATGGAGAGCACCGCGAACTGGTTAGCATCCTCGCTGTCGGCGAGGTCCAACATGCGCTCGGTGCCGGGTTCGGCAACGTAGAGCTTGACCAGCGCGCTCGTGTCGAGGTAGTAGAGCGCCACCGCCTAGCGTCTTTCGTCGAGCACCGTCTTGGAGAGCGGCTCGCCCCGCATGGAGACGGGGCGGAAGCGCGGGCCGTCGGAATCGTCCTCGCCCAGCAGGCCGATGACCTCCGGGTGGGCCCGGTTCACGCGGATCGCGGTCACGGGGAAGGCAGGGTTCTTAGGGTTCGGCACCTTGTTGGTGAGGATCACCCCGTCCTCGATGGCGCTGCGGACGGCCCGGTCGCGGAGCGCGCGAGACTCCGCCCATTCTGGACATTCGGCGGGCAGGAAGAGGTCGCGGAACCATTTGAGGGCGACGAAGTCGAAGCCGGGCCGGCGCTCCGCGATCTCCAGCGACTCAAGGAGGTCGCGGCGCAGGTCTTCTGGGTCGAGCGGGGGCTCGGCGCTTTCGGCGCCGGCCGCGTCGTAGTCGCGTGACCACGAACCGGAGCGGGCCGGGGCGGCGAAGCGGATCCTGATCTCGCCGTCCCTGCCGGGTTGCCAGCTTTCGAGGGCAGCGTCGCCGCGCTTCCGCCGGTTGTCCTGCCAGATTTCGACCTCGATGTTGATGCCCCTGGCCTGGGGAAAGGCGTCGGTGATGGGCTTGAGCAGGGACTGTTCGAGGTCGATCTGAGCATCGCGTAGTTCAGACATTGCACCACTCCTATCTACGATATTGAGGCTATTCTACGACTTCGGCGGCGGTTGCGATACTACCCCGCTATGGGGCGGTGCTCGGTGCCGGCGCCGCGCGTGATCGCGAGGGCGTTGGTGGGCTCGGGAACGCGGGCGGTGTGCCAGACGCCCCGAGGCACGATGCAGGCATGGCCAGAGGGAAGGGGGACAATGCGTTCGCCGCCGTCTTCTTGCAGGACGAGGTCGGCACGGCCCCAGAGGACGAAGACGATCTCGTCGCCGGCGGGGTGGCGCTCCCAGACGGACCAATCCTCCTCCCAATGAGCGGCGGTGACGAGGCGTCCTTCCTGAAGGTCGGCGCGGCTGCCGATCTCCTCCCAGAACCGGTCGCCGACGGCGACCTCGGACGCCCCCGGGCCATCCTCGAGGTGGACGAAGGTCTTGAACAGGGTGAACGCGCCGTCGGGCATGGTGCTCCTCCTCGGCCGCGGGCCGCGGCGCCTTAATTCTACGGGAGGGCAGCGGCGTGGGGCCGCAGGAGACGCGGGTAGCGTTATTGAACGCGGTTTGAGGTTCGCCTACACTGTGCCGCAGGTCCGCGGACTCTTACCGACGGGAGGGCGTTATGGTCGTATCGGGGCTGACACGGGTGGCGGCGATATTCATGATGCTCGTGGCGGTGGCGGTGGCGGGCCACTTCGTCGCGACGCCAATCTACGACCCCAACGTGGAGGAGACCGCGCGGACAATCTGGGACATCCTCAATTACTGCATGATCGCCGCCGTCGCGTTTGCCGTCATCGGGGGGATCGCGCGGTTGCGCCTCATGCACACCCGGACGGACGTCAAGGAGTTCATTGCGGGAAATGTCACCTTCTACGCAGCGGCGGCGTTGCTCTTGCTCCTCCTGTGGAACTGGGTGGACCTGAAGTGGGGCAACGGCGGGGACGGTCAGTTCTGGGTCGTCATCGACGTTGGACTGCCGCTCGTGCTGGGGTCGAGCGCCTTCTACATGTACAGGGAAGCCTAGCCGGCCGGGCAATCTAACCCGCCACACCACGCGGGTCGGCGATCTCGCGTGAGGCGGGCGGCGCGCAGAGATGGGGAAGACGGTCTACCTGGCGAATCCGTACGGTTTCTCCGCACAGCAGCGGGCGGCGCTGCTGCCGCCACTGACTGCGGCGCTGGAGGCGTTGGAGTTGGAGGTCTGGGAGCCGTTCTCTCGAAACAACGCCCCGGAGAACCTCTCAGAGCCGGGGTGGGCCTACCGTGTCGGGCAGGGCGACTTCCGCGACGTAGTCGAGTCCGACGGGATCTTCGCGGTGGTCAACGGCGTGCCGCCGGACGAGGGGGTGATGGTCGAGCTTGGCATGGCCATCGCGCTGGGCAAGCCGACCTTCCTCTTCCGGGACGATTTCCGCCGCGCTACCGACAGCGAGGCCTACCCCCTCAACCTGATGCTGTTCACCGGCCTGCCCGAAGAGGGCTGGCAGGACTTCTACTACACCCGAATCGAAGAGATCGCGTCGCCCGAAAAGGCACTGGCGCGATGGGCGCAAACGTAAGAGGAGGTACGGCTTGAACACGCTCACACGAGTCCTTTCCCATCACCGTCTTCCCAGCATCCTTGCCGCGACCGGCGTCGCGACGATCATTCTCTTCCTGGCCCGCCCGTCCGTGGCCCATGCGACGGGCGTCGGAGAGGAGACCGCGTTCGTCTTCAACACCTTCTCGTTCCTCATCTGGGGAGCATTGGTGATGTGGATGTGCGCCGGCTTCACCATGCTCGAGTCGGGTTCGGTCCGCACCAAGAACGCGTCGATGATCTGCCTGAAGAACATCGGGCTGTACTCGATCGCCGGGCTCGCCTATTTCTTCATCGGCTACAACCTGATGTACGTCGACGTGGGCAACGTGATCGGCTCGTTCACGTTCCTCTACGGACCGACCGCTGAGGAGATCGCGCTGGTGGGGGGAGACGGCAACGCAGAGGCCGCCGTTCTGGAAGGAAGCAGCTACGCCACGATGTCGGACTGGTTCTTCCAGATGGTATTCGTGGCGACGGCAGCCTCCATCGTCTCGGGCGCGCTCGCCGAACGGGTGAAGATGTGGACGTTCTTCCTGTTCGTGCTGCTGCTCACCGCGATCATCTACCCCATCGTGGGGGCTTGGACGTGGGGCGGCGGCTGGCTTCACCAGGAAGGGTTCCAGGACATCGCCGGGTCGACCATCGTCCACGGCGTCGGCGGTTGGGCGGCGCTCGCGGGCATCCTGGTCATCGGGCCAAGGCTGGGCAAATTCCGCCGCGACGGCACCCCAAGGCCCACGCCGCCCTCGAACATCTTGGTGGTGACGCTGGGTGTCTTCATCCTCTGGTTCGGTTGGTTCGGCTTCAATGGGGGTTCGCAGCTGGCGCTGGGAAGCGCGGCCGACGCGGTGTCGATGAGCCACGTGTTGGCCAACACCAACCTGGCGGCGGCGGCCGGCGTCATGGCCGCCCTCGCCGTGTCCCGCTACATTCTCGGACGCATAGACCTTTTCGCCGGCCTGAACGGGGCGATCGCGGGACTTGTGTCGATTACGGCGGGTCCCACTTTTGTCGACCACTATTGGGCGGTCGTCATCGGCGCCATTGGAGGCCTCATCTGCACCCTGGGCCTCAAGCTCTTCGAGAAGCTGCGGCTGGATGACGTGGTCGGCGCCGTACCAGCCCACCTGTTCGCCGGCATCTGGGGAACGCTGGCCGTCTGCATCGCCGCCGGCGGAGACTTCGGCGTCCAACTGCTCGGCATCGTGACGATCGGCGCGTTCGTCTTCGCGGTCTCGTGGGTACTGTGGCGCGTACTGGACATGACGATTACGCTCCGGGTGCCGCCGCAGGTCGAGCGCCTCGGCCAGGATGCCGCCGAACTCGGCCTCGAAGCCTACCCCGAATTCGTCCTCATGCCGGAAGCCGAAGACGACGAGGACGATGACAAGGAGGAGTAATCGCCGGTGGGGAGCTGCTAGGCCGCCGACTTCCTGAAGTGCGGGATGATGCGCTCGGCGAGGATCTCGACGACGCGGTAGGCGTGGTAGGCCTCCATGCTGGGCCACCAGATGCGGAAGAGGAAGTAGTCGACGCCGAGCCGGTCGCGGTGCAGCTCGATCTGGTGGATGACGTCGTCGACGCTGCCGACGATGAAGCGCCCATCGGCGGAGAGCTCCTCGAAGGGAATGCGGAAGCTCTCGTCGCCGGGGAGCACCTTGTCCTGTCCCCAGTCGGCGTAGCGCTGGTATTTCCCGGCGAGATAGGGCTGCGCGATGCGAATCGCCTGTTCCCGGGTCTCGGCTACGTGCATCTCCTTGAGGATGGGTCGCGCGTTGGGGAGCGGCGTGCCCGCCTTGGCGGCGGCGTCTTCGTAGAGCTTGGCCTGGCTTTCCAGCGTCGGCAGCGCGGCGTGGGGATTGACGAACCAGGGGAAGCCCTGCGCGCCGATCCGTTCGGTGGCCCCGTCGCTGTTGGTGGCCACCCAGATGGGCGGATGCGGCTTCTGAATGGGCCGAATCGTGCAGGTCGCGTCGGTAAGGTTGAAGAACCGCCCGCGGAAGGTGACTTGGTCCTCAGTCCATAGGCGGCGAATGAGGTCGAGCCCCTCGTACATGCGGGGGACGCGGTCCTTCACCTGGACCCCGAAGGCCTGGTACTCGACGTCGCGGTAGCCGAGGCCGATGCCGAAGACGGCGCGGCCCTCGGTGATGACGTCCAGCGTGGCCACGTTCTCGGCGACCTCGACGGGGTTCAGGATCGCCAGGAGCACGATGGACAGGATGACGTCCATGTCCCCCGAGTCGGCGGCCAGGCGGGCCAGCAGGGGCAGGTGCTGGAGGTTCTGATAGGGAGGCGAGAGGTAGTGGTGGCCGGCGCAGATGCCGTCCAAGCCCGCGTCGCGCGCGATGCGCGTCAACTCGACCGTCTCCCGGAACCGCTTGACCGGCGAGTCGGTGGCGGGGTGTTGAGGCATGACCATGATGCCGAAGCGCATAGATATCCTCCGTATCGGCCCTAGTGTACAGGGTTGGTGTGGGTCAACCGGCGCCGCGGAAGCGTGGGATGACGTGCTCGCCGAAGAGCCGCAGGCTCTTGAGGGAGAGCTCGAAGGGCGTGCCCGACCAGTGCATGCGCAGGACGATGGGCCCAAGCCCCAAGGCCTCCCACCGCGCGAGGTCGGCGGCGCAATCGTCGGGGCTGCCGATGATGAACCGGCCTTCCATGAGCTTGGCAAGCTCCCGGCGGAAGTCCTCCGTCGGGCTGATCGTCTTGTCCTGGCCCCAATCGGCGTAGGCGGCGTACTTGGCGCCCACGTAGGGCGCGGCCTCCATGAGCGCCTGCTCGGTCGTCTCGGCGCAGTACAGCTCGCGTATGGCCGGAAGGGAGATGTCCGCGGGGTGTCCCGCCTCCCTCGCGGCCTTGCGGTACAGGGCGACCTGGCGGGCGATGGTGTCGTAGTCGGCGTGGGGGTTCACGAACCAAGGTATGCCGAGCCGGGCGGCGCGCTCGACGGCGACGTCGGCGTTGGCGGCCATCCAGAGCGGCGGGTGCGGCTTCTGGAGCGGCTTCATGGTGGCGCGAACATCGTCGAGCCGGACGTGCCGGCCCTGCAGGGTCACCGACTCTTCAGTCCAGAGGCGGCGGACGGCCTCAAGGCATTCGAGGGTGCGCGAGACCTTGGTCTTGGGGTCGATGCCGAAGGCAGCGAACTCCTGCTCGCGGTAGCCGGGTCCGGCGCAGACGGTGAGACGCCCGCCGGAGAGGATATCGAGGGTCGCCAGTTGCTCGGCCAACTCGATGGGGCGGTGCAGCGAGAACAAGATGGTGGCACAGAGGCGGGCCGACTGGGTCTCGCCGGCGAGACGGGCGAGCGTGGGAATCGGCTGGAGGGCTTGGTAGGGGTCGGCGGCGTAGTGATGGCCGATGCTGAGGTGCTTGTAGCCGAGCTCCTCGGCCTCGCGGGCCCAGCGGAGAATGTTGGGTACCCGGCCGGCCATGTCCTCGCCGACGGGCGCCTGATTCGACCAGACCCAGACTCCGAATTCCACGCCTACTCCAAGCCCTCACTCACCGTAGTTGCGGGACCACCCGCTCGGCGACCAGCTTTAAGCCCTTCAGAGACAGCTCGAGCGGCATGCCGGCCCACGTCATGCGGAGATTGATGAGGCCGATGCCCAACTCCCTCCAGGGCCGCAGCTGCTCGACGCAGTCCTCGGGGCTCCCCACCGTGAAGCGGTCGCGGAGCAGGTCGCGGAAGTCCTGGGTGAAGTCCTCGTCGCCGGGGAGGGCCTTGTCCTGCCCCCATCCGGCGTAGGTCGCGTACTTGAGGCCCAGGTAGGGCTTTGCCTCTTCGAAGGCCTGCTCCGTCGTCTCGGCGCAGTAGAGCTCGCGGTTCATGGGAAGGTCGATGTCCCAGGGCTGTCCGGCCTCTCGCGCCGTCTCCCGGTAGAGCGCCACCTGGCGCGCGATGGTCTCGAAGTTCGCGTGCGGGTTGACGTGCCAGGGGAACCCAAGACGGGCGGCGCGGCGGACGGCCCCGTCGCCGTTGGCAGCGATCCAAAGAGGCAGGTGCGGCTTCTGCACCGGTTTGGTGGGGACGCGGACGCCATCGAGGTGGACGTGGCGGCCGTGCATCGTCACCGCATCCTCCGTCCATAGCCGTCGCACCGCCTCCAGGCACTCCATGGTCGCGGAGACACGCGTCTTGGGATCGACGCCGAAGGCCGCATACTCCTCGTCGCGGTAGCCGATGGCGGCGCCGACGGTCAACCGTCCGCCGGTGATGACGTCGAGGGTAGCGAGGTGCTCGGCAAGCTCGACGGGGTTGTGGAGGCAGAACAGGATCGTGGTGTGGAGTCGCATCGACCCCGTCTCGCTTGCCAGGCGGGCGAGCAGCGGGATGGGCTGGAAGGTCTGATAGGGGTGGGCGACGTAGTGCTGCCCGATGCTGACGTACTCGAAGCCCAGGTCCCGCGCCTCGCCGACGAACGCCAGCACGTCCTCCAGGCGGCGCTCCATATCCTCGCCCTCGCGGACCTGCACCATGGAGGAGATCGAGACGCCGAACTTCATGGAGCCGCCCTTCCGGCGGCGCCGTGCGTCGATGCTTTGCGTGCGACCGGCGCTCTCTGAGAGAATGGCGCCCGATCAATCCGTGGTGGTGTCATGAGCAAGCTTCGTCTAACCCTGGCGTGCTGGGACTATGATCGCACGCGCCCGATCCTCGACGGTACCGTCCAAGCGGAGGGCGTGGACCTCGCCGGAACGGTGATGGAACCCGCCGAGCTCTTCGCGAGGATGTGGAAGACCCGCGATTTCGACGTCAGCGAGATGTCGCTGGCCGACTACACCATCATGACCGGGCGGGGCGAGTCGCCGTTCATCGCTATCCCGGTCTTTCCGTCCCGCATGTTCCGCCACTCCTGCATCTACGTCCACACCAAGGCGGGCGTCAACCGCCCGGAAGACCTCGCCGGCAAGCGGATCGCCTCGCCGAACTACCAGATGACGGCGGCGGTGTGGGCGCGGGCGATGCTGCACCACGACTATGGCGTCCTTCCGGAGTCGGTCGAGTGGTTCTGGGGAGGGCAGGAAGCGCCCGGCGGGAGCGCCCGCATCGCGCTCGACCTGCCGGCGGCGTTCAGCGTCTCGCCGATACCGGAGGGCAAGACGCTCTCCGGCATGCTCGACGCGAGGGAACTGGACGCACTCATTACGCCGAACTTCCCCTCCCCCTTCCTGGCGGGCTCTCCGAACGTGGCGCGGCTCTTCCCCGAGTCTCGCCCCGTCGAAGAGGACTACTACCGGCGCACCGGCCTCTTTCCCATCATGCACACGGTCGTGCTCCAACGCGAGGTCTACGAGGCCAACCCCTGGGTGGCGGTTAGTCTTTTCGACGCGTTCGCCGAGGCGAAACGGCTGGCCTACCGGGAGCTTTACGAGACGGACGCGCTGAAGATCACGCTGCCGTGGGTGGTTTCCGAGGTCGAGGCGATGCGGGGGCTGATGGGCGAGGACTTCTGGCCGTACGGGGTGGAGGCAAACCGGGGGCAGCTGGAGACGTTTGGGAGCTACCTGGTTGAGCAAGGGCTTCTGCGTACGCCGCCTACAGTGGATAACTTGTTCGCTCGTAACGTGCTCGCCACGTAGACGCCTCGATATCAAACACCGGCGACTTGCTCGCGAGCGCCAAACGCGTTGAGGAAGGCGATGATCGCCTCGCAGGTCGCTTCCGGCTGCTCGTAGCCGTAGAAGTGGCCGCAGTTGGTGATGATCTTCATCAGGGAGCCGGGTATCGCCTTGTTGAGATCCTCCGACTGCTCGACGGGCGTGCGGCCGTCGTGTTCGCCGACGATGAGCAGCGTCGGGCACGCGATCTCGCCGAGGCGGCCGCCGATCTTGGGGCGGTTCTCGTTGGCGATGATCATCTCCAGGTAGGACTGCGGGTTGTTCCTCAGGTGCTCGTGCCGGATGCTCTCGACGGCGTGGGGGTTGTGCTCGACGCTGTGGGGGCTGAAGGCCTTCTTCGTGAACTCGAAGGTCTCGGCGACGATCTCCTCGGGCGTCGCGCCCCGCTCGATGAGGGCGCGCCGGCGCTCGAAGCCGGAGCGGTCGGTGCGTTCGAGGCGCGGGCTGCTGGCGCCGATGCAGACGAGGTGGGTGACGCGCTCGGGGTACTTCAGGGTGAAGTCGAGGGCGATCCCCCCGCCAAGCGACCAGCCGCCGAGGGCGACCTTGTCCAAGCCAAAGGCGTCGAGGATGGCGGCGAGGTCTTCCCGCCACAAGTCGTGGGAGAGCTTGGTGTCCGCCGGGCGCTCCGTCTCACCGAAGCCACGGTGGTCGTAGATGTAGACGCGGAAGTGCTTGGAGAGGATGGGGACCATCTCCTCGTAGCTCTGCGCGCGGGAGCCGCCTCCGTGGAGGAGCACGAGGGGGTAGCCCTCGCCCTGGACGTCGTAGTGCACGTTGAGGTCGCCTACCTGCTTGAACATGGCAGCCCTTTCCAAAGAGTAAGGCCCCGGCGCCCGGGGTCTCCGGCGCGCCAGGGCCGTTACTCTCTACGAGACCGACAGCGGTCTCGTTACCGTTTCGACCTAACCTTCGTACTCGGCGTAGATCTCCTCAATCGCCGCCTGCGCGAACTCGTTGAGGAAGATGTCGTACACGTCGATGGACGCTGGGTCGAGCTCATCGGTGATGAGGCCGGCCTGCTGCGCCAGCGGGATGTACTCCTCGATGTCCGCCGGGTTGATGAGCCCGTCGAGGCTCCGCGCCGGCCGGTTCGTGGTGACGGTGTTGATGCCGACCTCACGGTCCGTCGCCGCGATCTCGGGGATGTTCTCGCGCCCGAAGTCGACCGACCACGCCGGGTAGGTGACGTAGTAGGTCAACACCTTC
Source organism: Dehalococcoidia bacterium (assembly GCA_034420775.1). GTDB lineage: Bacteria > Chloroflexota > Dehalococcoidia > SHYB01 > SHYB01 > DAOUKH01. The sequence goes on along the minus strand of DAOUKZ010000058.1, from coordinate 12,091 downwards.
ACGAGCATCTTCGCGAAGCCCTTGGCCAGATCGGGGTTCGCGTCGACCCAGCTCCGCTTGGCCAGGTAGACATCGCCCTGATACAGGTCGGCGGGCAGGACGGTGAGGTTGTCCCACAGCTCGGTGTCGGGCCTGAAGACCGTCTGGTTAGGCCCGAGCCAGGAGCCGACGGCGTCAACCGTTCCGGCCTTGAGCGCCTCGACGTAGGCGCCGATGCCGCCCAGGCTCACGTACTCAACGCTGTTGGGATCGACGCCGTTGGCGAAGAGCATCAGGTCCGTGGAGAACTTGGTGGCGCTGCCGGGGCCGAGGATGCCGAACTTCTTGCCTTCCAGGTCGGTCCAGTCGTTGATGCCCGCGTCCTTGCGCCCGAGGGCGAAGAAGACGGGGAAGACCTTCGTGGGCGGATGCAGCTTGCGGATGGAGACGAGGTCTTCACCCTGCGCCACGGCGTTCAGGAGGGAGTCGGGCACGCCGCCGCCGACGTCGACCGCGCCGCCGACGACCAGCGCGGTGACCGCGCCGCCGCCCGTGGCTCGTTCGATCTCGAGGTTGAAGCCGAACTCGTTGTCCCAGTTCTTGGCCTTGGCGATGTCGAACCACATGTTGCCCACGCTCGGCGGTGTCGGCAGTCCGAGCTTGATCGTCGGGAGGCCGTCCACCTCTTCCGAGGAGGCATAGAGGCGGGTGATCGCCTCTTCGGCGTACTTGTTGAGGAAGATGTCGTACACGTCGATGGACGACGGGTCCAACTCATCCGTGATGAGGCCGGCCTGCTGCGCCAGCGGGATGTACTCTTCGATGTCCGCCGGGTTGATGAGCCCGTCGAGGCTCCGCGCCGGCCGGTTCGTCCGGACGGTGTTGATGCCGACCTCACGGTCCGTCGCCGCGATCTCCGGGATGTTCGCTCGACCGTAGTCGACCGACAGCTCGGGGTAGGTGACGTAGTAGGTCAACACCTTCGCGACCATCATGTTGAACCCGATGACCGCTTCCTCGTTCTCCTCGACCCAGCTGCGCTTGGCCAGGTAGACGTCGCCCTGGTAGAGGTCGGCGGGCAGGACCGTCAGGTTGTTCCAGAGCTCGGTGTCGGGCCTGAAGACGGTCTGGTTGGGCCCGAGCCAGGAGCCGACGGCGTCCACCGTCTTGGCCTTCAGCGCCTCGACATAGGCGCCGATGCCGCCCAGGCTCACGTACTCGACGCTGCTGGGATCGACGCCGTTGGCGAAGAGCATCAGGTCCGTGGAGAACTTGGTGGCGCTCCCGGGGCCGAGGATGCCGAACTTCTTGCCTTCCAGGTCGGCCCAGGAGTTGATGCCCGCGTCCTTTCGCCCAAGGGCGAAGAAGACCGGGAACACCTTCGTCGGCGGATGGAGCTTGCGGATGGAGACGAGGTCTTCACCCTGCGCCACCGCGTTCAGGAGCGAATCGGGTACGCCGCCGCCGATGTCGACAGCGCCGCCGACGACCAGCGCGGTGACCGCGCCGCCGCCCGTCGCCCGTTCGATCTGCAAGTCGATGCCGAATTCGTGGTCCCAGCCCTTGGCCTTGGCCAGGTCGAACCACATGTTGCCCACGCTGGGAGGCGTCGGGAGTCCGAGCCTGACCGTCGTCAGCTCCTTCTCCATCATCGCCTCGGTCGGCTCCGGCGCCTCGGTCGGAACCGGCGTGTCGGTGGGCGCCGGCGCGTCAGTCGGCGCCGGTGCGTCAGTCGGTGCAGCGGTGGGGGCCGCCGTTGGTTCCGGCGCTCGGGTCGGGACGGCGGTTGGGTCGTCCCCACCACAAGCAACGGCGACGAGCGCGACGACGACCATCAAGGCAACAACCGTCGCGAACCGCTGCCATACGTTCTTTCTCTTCATTCGAACTCCTTTCAACTCTCCTTACCTCGCTTCACTTCCGTAACGCCTCCGTCACAAGAAAAGCCCCGCGAGTCTCCGCGCCGCGAAGGACCTCACGAGGGCGTCACATGCCGCTAGTTAGAAGGCGCCTGCAGATTGAACCACCGAAGCACAAGAAAATCAATCACCACCGCCAGGGAGTAGTAGGCCAACCCCACGACGGTGATGCCTAAGATCGCGGCGTAGACCAGCGGGCTATCGTTCTCCGCGTAGGCCACGACGATCACCGACCCCAGGCCGATACGGCCGGCGACAAGCTCCGCGACGACGACGGACACCGTCGCGAAGACGACGCCGATGCGGATGCCGGTGAGCACATAGGGGAGCGCCGTAATCAGGCGAAGCTTGTAGAAGATCTTCAACGGATGCGCTCCGAGACCCCGAAACAGCCGCAAGCTATCCGGGTCTGCGCGCTGCACCCCCACGATGGTGTTCTCCAGCAGGGGGAAGAACGAGGACATCGCGGCGAGCGCCACTTTGGGCATGACGCCGGTGCCGAGAAGGAGCAGCAGTATGGGCGCGAGGCCGACCTTCGGAACGGACTGGTAGACGACGAGGAACGGATGGAGCACACCCTCCGACGTCCGCGATTGGCCGAGGAGGGACCCCAAGGAGATCCCGAAGAACGCACCGACCCCAAAGCCATAGGCGATCGCGATGATGGTGTCGACGGTCGCGCCCCGGATGAGGATCCACCCTCGCTCCAGCCCCTCCCAGGTCTCGAGGGGACTGGGGAGGAGCGTTGGGTTGTACCTGCGGGAGAGCAGCTCCCACACCCCGATAAACAAGATCAAGACGGCGACCCGCGCCAAATTGTGAAGGATCCGCTCCCGGCGCGCCTTGGCGGTGAGCTTGGCGGCCTCGACGGCGGCAAGCTCCTCGGCGGTAACCTCGGCAACTGCGGCGTCGTCGTACGTCTCGGTAGCCATGCTCTATCCGGCGCCCGCTACTCTTCCGCCTGCAAGTTGTACTTCTCCAGCACCTTCCGCTCCACGTACAGCGCGGAGACGTAGACGGTGAAGGCCAGCAGCGTCAGCACGACCATCGTGGCGTACATGAGCTTGCCATTCAGTAGTCCGAGGTTGATGGCTAGGAGCGCCCCAAGCCCCTCGTTACCCGCGAAGTACTCGGCGACGATGGTGCCGAGCGTGGCGAGGACGGCCGCGATGCGAATCCCGGCAAAGACGAGGGGGAGGGAGCTGTAGAGCCGGAGCTTGAGGAAGATCTTCCACCGGCTCGCCCCCAGCGACTGGAAGAGGCGCAGGCTGTCGGGATCGACCCGCAGCAGGCCGGTGATGGTGTTTTCCAAGAGCGGGAAGAAGGCGATGAGCGACGAGACGGCGATCTTGGGCAGGAGGCCGGGACCCAAGAGGATGATCAGTATGGGTACCAGCACCACCTTGGGGACGGCCTGCGATATCACGAGATAGGGGCGGGCGATGACTTCGGCCCATCGCGACTGGGCGACGAGCGAACCGATGCCGATGCCCAAGACGAGGGCCGTTCCAAAGCCGAGCCCCATGACGGTCACGGTAGCCGGCACGTGCTCCAAGATCAGCTCCCACCCCTTGGTGAAGCCTTGCCACGCTTCGACCGGGGTTGGGACGATGACGGCCGAATAGAACGAGGCGAGGAGGAACCATCCCCCGATGATCAGGCAGACCATGAACAGGCGGCCGATGAAGTTGATCGCGAATTGGCGCCGGCCGTCCACGCGCTCGGCCTGCACTTCCACATCGTAGAAGTGCCGGAAGAGCTCGTCGTCCGATCCGCGCAGGCGCTGGGGCTGGGAGCTCACGCCTCGTCGTCCTCCCCTTGCTCCACGAGGAGCTCACGGAGGTGGCGCGTGATCTCGACGAACATGTCCGAATAGAGCACGTCGGGCGTCCGGGGATGAGGGATCGGCACTTCGACGATCTCTTGGATCGTCCCCGGCCGCGCGCTCATCACGACGACGCGGTTGGAGAGGAAGGCGGCCTCTTGCAGATCGTGCGTCACGAAGAGCACCGTCTTGGGCGTCGCTTCCCAAATGCGCATGAGCTCGACGTTCATCGACTCGCGGGTCTGCGCGTCGAGCGCGCCGAAGGGCTCGTCCATCAGGAGGACCGAGGGGTCATGGACCAGCGCGCGGGCGATCGCGGCGCGCTGCTGCATGCCGCCGGAGAGCTGGTTGGGGTACTGGGACTCGAAGCCTTCGAGCTCGACGAGGCGCAGGAGCTCGCGGGCGCGTTCTTCATAGTCGCGGCGCGGCAGGCCGAACATTTCAATCGGCAGGAGCACGTTGTCCAGCGTGCTGCGCCAGCGCAGGAGGGCGCTGGTCTGGAAGACGAGCCCGATGTCCTGGCTCCCGGGTTTCGTCACTTCCTCGTCGTTGATCCAAATCTGGCCGTGACTGACCGGAAGCAGTCCCGCGATGCAGTGCAAGAGGGTGGACTTGCCGCAGCCGCTCTTGCCCACGATGCTGACGAACTCGCGCTCCTTGACCTCAAGGTCTATCGATTTCAGGGCGTAGACGGAGCGGTCGCCGGCCAAGTAGAACTTGTGCACGTCGGCGCACTTGATGACGTCCGCTCCGAGGGCGCCGTCGGCCGCGGGAGCGTTGTCCTGTGGAGTTGATGTGGTCATAGCAGCCTACGAGGACTCGGCGACCCGGCGCGCGGTCCACTCGGCTACCTTCGTCGGGTCGGGCGGCTGCTTTATGCAGCCGTAGGCGCCACCGAGGCGCTGGTGGTCCCTGGCCTTTTTCGCGAGGTGCCGGCGGTAGTAGATCACGGCGAGATCCAAGATGCCGAGCTTCTGGGGGATGAAGGGGTTGATCGCGTCCTTGTGGAAGATCGGGAAGTCCTCGTTCTCGTTGATGGAGATGACGCCGTAGCCCCTGCGGTAGCCGTAGTACCAGATGTCCTGCCAGAGCTGGCGGGCGGCATTGCCGGGCTTGGGCGCGATGGTGAAGGTCCACATCCGCGTCTCCCACTCGCTGACGGGGACGCCCCACCGCATGTGGTTCGCGCCGCCGAGGGGCACGCGCACGATCGAAGGGAGCTGGACGTTGTGGTGGCTCCCGAAGCGGCCGCCCACGGGCGGGGCCTTGCCCAGCTTCCGCCACCAGTTGTGCTGCGGCCACTTGCCGATCTTGGGGTATTCCTTCTGGCCGTACTCGATGTTCTGCTGCGTGGTGGTGATGAAGTTGTCGCCCTTGTCGACGATGCGCACGCCGTTGGTGACGACCGGCTTCGGACGGAAGAAGGGCTGCCGGAAGTTGATGAGATTCCAGAACTTGGTGGACCGGTGCAGGTAGAACTCGTGGTAGTCGATGCCCTGCCAGATCGGCTCCGTCCAGTTGGTGTCCCAGATCTTCACCCGGCTGTACCTGGTGACGTTCAGCGAGTCGTCGTTGAACTCCCAGGGCAGGTCTTCGTCCAAGGGGACCGGGGTGGTCTCGCCCATCCAGACGAAGACGACGCCGTGGCGCTCCTCGGTGGGGTACTTGCGGGCGCGCATCTTCGAGGCCAGAGGTGACTCGACACTCTCGATGAGCCCGGCAACGCACTGGCCGTTCTCGTCGAAGACGTAGCCGTGATAGGGGCAGGTGATGGTGCCCTTGAAGTCGCAGACGCCGAGGGAGAAGCGCGCGCCCCGGTGGGGGCACCAGTCGGAGAGGGCGACGACCTTGCCGTCCTTGCCGCGGAAGAAGACGATGTCCTCTTCGAGCATCTCGACCTTGACGGGCTTCTTGTGCCCGACCTTCTTGGCCCAGACGCCGGGGTACCAATACTCGCGGAAGCCGACCTTGGGGATGTAGTCGAAGGGGCCTATCTGGGACGACCCATAGGCCTCGTCCCGGGTCTCTCGTACGTCCGGGCTTACCGTTTCTCTTTCCGGCGCTACGCCAACCATCGCTGCCCTCCCGCCCGGCGCGTCCGAACCGCCGGGCTCCTCATGCCGCTCACTTCAGCGGGACCCGTCCGCCGTCGCCGTCATGAAGCATTTCGATGAATTGAATATATACGTTGTGATGAAGTCGTGGATCTTCGGCTCGTAGCCGAGCTCGTGCAGGGCGCCCCCCACGCAGATCCAGTTGAGGAACTCGTGCTGCCCGGCATCCTCGATGGCGTCCATGGAGAGCTCGGCCCACTTGTGCACCTGGCCGTCGCGCAGCTCTTCGTAGCGCGCGGTGTCGGCCTCCACGTCGGGGTAGAGGATGTGGTGCTTGGGTACGAGGAATGCGTGCGACCAGCTCGACGAGCCCATGAGCACGGCGCGGTACTTGCTGTCCTTGAAGGCGCGGGCCGTCGCGGCCCCGACGTCGAAGCAGAGTTTGGCCGAGGGGGCGGGCGGGTCGGGCTCGGCGTCTTCGTCGGCCTGCAGCGGGCTTCCCCCCCTGTTCTTCACGAAGGCGCTGCCGTAGCAGTTGACGTGGAAGGGGATCACCGGGTAGTCGAAGCCCTTCCGGTCATAGTCGAGGAAGAGCAGGGTGTTCAGGAAGGCGTGGGGCAGGCCCTGGAAGTGCAGGGTCTTGTAGGCATAGGGCATAGGGTAGCCCATCTCGAGCAGCCGGGTGGCGAGGAACTTCGCGGCCTCGGGGTGGCCGGCGTGGGTGAAGACGTGGTCCATGTCCTCGCCCCAGACGTTGAAGACCTCGTCGCCGTCGCCCTTGTAGCGGCGCTTGTGATAGGGCTGGGTCTTGTACTCGTCGCAGATGTAGACGCTGAAGGGCGGGACGAGGTCTTCGTGGAAGTTCTCGTACTGGTCGTCGCCCCAGATGAGGACGAAGTCGGGCTGGAAGGCGTCGATCTCGTCCCGGACCTTGCGGAAGCCGTCGACGAGGCGCTCCCGGTGGGCGGCGGCGGAGACCATGGCGTTGGCGCCGTCGGGGCCGTACTCCTGCCGCATCTGGGCGGGCCAGTTGTTCTGGTCCTTCCATTCGGGAGGGACGAGGTCGCTCTTCCAGTGACGCTCCATCTGGGCGGGCATGAAGTCGTCGGTGTAGAGCAGGAGCGGGTAGTGCGTCGTCCCCGCCAGCATGATTTCGCCCATAGACGCTTATCCTCCGAGGTTAGCCTAGTTGAAGGGCCCTGACGGGTCAACCAACAGAAGCGCGCGGGATGCGCAGCGGAGGCGCCGTCGGATGGCCGGATGCGTCATCAAATGCCGGCGATCGCGCTGATTTCCACCAGCAGCTCCGGCTGCACCAACCGGTCGACGACGAGGAGGGTGTTGGGCGGGTAGTCGCCGTCGGGGTAGATCTCGGCGAATGCCTCGGTGCGGGCCTCCATGAAGGCGGGGATGAGGTCGGCGGAGGTGAGGTAGGTGGTGAACTCGACGACGTTGCCGAATCCGGCCCCCTGGCTTTCGAGGATGGCGCCGATGTTGGCGAGGGTCTGCTTGGTCTGGGCGGCGGCGTCGCCGGGGCCGACGAGGACGCCGTCGGCGCCGAACCCTACCTGGCCGGCGACGAACAGGAGCTCGTCGGCCTTCAGGCGCGCGACGTGGGAGTAGCGGCCCAGGTTCGGTGGGGCTCCGTCGGGGTTGAGGATCGTGCGGTCGAATGCCACGGGCTTGCACCTTCCAGGTCGAATGGTTGGAGGCGAAAGGATACCATGAGGGCGAGAAGCGCGGGGACGCAGAGGAGGCGCAGGAATATGAGCGGAAGCACGATTGCCGACGGGATCGCGGAGTTCGCGGGGGCCGTCCGTTTCGAGGCGCTGCCCGAGGATGTGACGGCGCTGATGAAGCGCCACCTCGTCGACGCGCTGGGGTGCGCCGCCGCGGGCCTGGACTCGGAGCCCGCCCGCATCGCGCGGTCGCTGGCCGCCGACTTCCGCCCCGCCGGAGCCGGGGCGACCCTGTTCGGCCCCGGCGTCCGCGCCACGCCCGAGATGGCGGCGTACGCGAACGGGGTGGCGGTCCGCTATCTGGACTTCAACGACACCTACACCAGCAAGGAGCTGGGCCACCCCAGCGACATGTTCGCGCCGCTGCTCGCGGTCGGCGAGGCGGCCAACGCGGACGGACGGCAGTTCATCGAGGCGGCGGTCGTGGCGTATGAGGTCTTCTGCCGGCTCGCCGACGGGGCGAACATCCGCGACCGGGGCTACGACTACGTGATCCTGAAGGCGATAGCCGCCGCCGCCGCGAGCGCGAAGCTCCTCGGCCTGTCCACGGAGCAGACGACCGAGGCGGTCAACCTCGCCACGGCGCCGAACGTGGCCCTGTTCCAGACCCGGTTGGGGGACGTCTCGATGTGGAAGGGGTGCGCCTCGGCGAACGCGTGCCGCAACGCCGTCTTCGCGGCGCGGCTGGCGGGCCTCGGCATGACGGGGCCGGGCCGGGTCTTCGAGGGCGACGGCGGCTTCGTCCGCACGGTGAGCGGCGAGCCGTTCGACGTCGACTTCAGCGCCGGCGCCTACCGCTGCCGGGAGACGAGCCTGAAGCGCTTCCCCCTCGGCTACCTCGGCCAGACGCCCTTGGAGGCGGCGCTCGAGGCGCGAAGCAAGATGCCCGCCGGAGCCGGCATCGCGTCGGTCCACGTCGAGACCTGCCCGGCGGCGATCCAGATCATGGCCGGCGACGACCAGAAGTGGGATCCGAAGGACCGGGAGACGGCGGACCACAGCATTCCCTACGGCGTCGCCGTCGCGCTGACGTTCGGCGAGGTCGCGGTGCCGCACTTCGACGAGCCGACCCTGAGCGACCCGCGCGTCAGGGACACGCTGAAGAAGGTGCGGGTGACCGCTTCCGACGAAGCCGCCACCCTTTGGCCGGAGGCGATGCTGACAACCCTCACCCTCCGCACGGATGACGGGAGCGAGACGCGGGCCAAGGTGACCTACAACAAGGGCCACTGGAAGAACCCCATGACCGAGGCCGAGGTCGAGGAGAAGTTCTGGATCCTTGCCGGGAACGTCATCCCGCGCCAGCGGGGCAAGGCCCTGCTCGACGCCGTCCGCCGCCTCGAATCACTGCCGTCCCTCGGCGCAATACCCGAAGCCCTCCGCGCCTAGCGGTCTGTCCTCCCGGGCCGGTCTGGCCTCTCCCCCCTTGTGGGGGAGATGAGAGAGAGGGGTCGGGGGCGGTCTCCCCTCTTCTCCCGTGGGGAGAAGATTGAGATGAGGGGCCCCGCGCCAACCGCCACCGGCGAGCGAAACTCGCCACACCTCCCGTAGGGGCGCGTCGCGACGCGCCCGTCCCCACAACCGGAGCCGCTACGCAAACGCCTCCGTGGAAAGATGGCCGGAGGGGGCGGGGCATCACCCTAACCCTCCCCCGCAGGGGGAGCACCTTAAACCTCTCCCCCAGCTTGGGGGAGACTGAGAGAGGGCCGGTGGGGGGTCTCCCCTCTTCTCACGTGGGGAGAAGATTGAGATGAGGGGCCCCGCGCCAACCGCCACCGGTGAGCGAAACTCGCCACGCCTCCCCTGTAGGGGCGCGTCGCGACGCGCCCCTTCCTATCCCAAAAAGAGAAGGGGCAGCCCCATTGCGGGAACCGCCCCTCGCACCGGACTGTCACTCCAGGAACAATGGTAGCACGGCGGGCCGGGCGTGCTTGTGCCAGACCGGGAGAGGTCTGGCCTCCCGCCCCTTATGGGCGGGATGAGAGGGCGGGTTCGGGCTACGCCCCCAGCAGCCGGCCCACCGCATCCTCCACCGCCTTCCCCTCCGCCGACTCCCGCAGCCACGCCCGCAGCTCGCGGCGGGCGATGGTGACGGTGACGCGGTCGCGCTCTTGGCGAAGCTGCGCGAGACGCTGGGCGGCGCCATCCGCCGCCGCCTGCCCGGCCTGGGAGACCTCGACGTGCAGGGCATTCGCGGGGTCGAACTCCGGGATGGGCAGCTTCCAGAGGTGCTTGTGCAAGTGACGGGTGTTGCCAGCCCAGTTCGCGGTTGTGAACTTGTTGACGGCAGTCGCCAGTGTGTCGCTATTGATGATGGCCAGCAGGTAGTTGGCTTCTTGGACGCCTTGGCAGACGATCCAGAACAAGGTGTAGTCAACGAGCGCGCCATTGTCTTGAAGCAGAGCGGCCGTTGGCGCACCCGATTGGTTGTAGATCACTCGAACGGATCGAGTGCCGGGGTCTCGTCTCCAATCGAGTTGCGCCGACAACTTGCCGTAGAAGTCCAACTGCTCCAGCAGCTCCAGGCTGTTGGCTTCGGCTCTATTCTCCCTCCAAAGGCCACTGACGGTCCGCCAGCGGTCGCGCATCCGTTGGCTCAACGCACCGAGATTGACACCGCCCACTCCATCGGCATCCGCAGGAAGGCCGGTGTCCCTCCGAGTGAAGGGAAGGAGTGCCTTGAGCGGGTCAAGGGTCGCATAGGGGACGAGCGACTCGCCCAAGTGGACGTCGCAGAGGTGCTGCCTTTCGACCGCCTGGCCGGTGATGCCGGCGAGGTCGAGGCTGCGCCAGGGGTCTTTGTCGTAAGTTCCCCGCCGCGGATTCACAGTGATCGTCTGACCAGCTTGGATGGCGGCAGGATTCTCGGTCTGATGCACGAAGAATAGGCAACGCGGAACCACCGTCGCGCCTTCCCTAGTCAATGCGGCGTATGGAGAAACTGCCTCTGACGACGTATCAGTGATGGTAATGAACGTTTCACGATTAGCGGTCTTCCCTGGTTCGCCTAACCAGCGCTCCACTTCGCCGCGCAGGGGTGTTGCTGTTGCCTTGTCGCCCTCGCCGACTCTTTTGGCGAAAACCACCGAGGCCGGGATGGGGAAGAAGGTGTTGGGCTTCAGACCTTCCAAATCCCATGCGGTCTTGTGGCTGAAGTCAACGGCGAGGCTGCGTCCACTCTGCCGTGCCTTCCATGAACCGGTGCGCCACTTGGAGTACTGGCCGGTCTGGAGCGCGCTGTGGGGCATCACAAAGCCAATCACGCCGCCGTCTTTCAGGTAGAGGTCGGCGCCGCGGGCGAAGAAGAGCCCGGCGACGTCCTGGTGGGTGGCGTAGCGGCCGCCGGCCCAGATGCCGTAGAGGTCCTTGCTCTGCCGCTCGAGCTCGGTGCGGAGGGTGCTGACGGTCTGGTTGTAGTTGATCCACGGGGGGTTGCCGACGATCACGTCGACCTTGCTACGAGACAGGGCGACGGGCCGGACCAGGTTGCGGGTGTAGTAGGCCCAGATGTGGTCGCTGCCCTCGGCGTGGAGCCGCTGCATCGCGGCGATGGTCTTTTCCAGAATTTGCCGCTCGTCGGGGTCGGTGATGCCGTAATCTTTGAGGGCGAACGAGGGGTCGTCGCCGTTCTCGATAGCGTCGGCGACGTTGCCCATGAAGCCGTCGAAGTCCTCAGCCCGACCGACGAGGCTCATGGGGAAGACGAGCTCGGTATTGTCCTCGTCCTCGACCGGAATGGTGACCTCGTGTTGGGCGAACATGTCGGTGCGGAGGCCGAGCTGGAGGGCATCCCCCAGGTAGATGGGAACGGTGACGTCGCCGGCGAAGCCGTCTTTGACGGCGTCCTGGAGGGCGGGCTGGGCGGCCAAGACCCAGGCGGCGCGGGCCAGGTGGACCGCGACGGGGTGAACGTCGATGCCACGGATGGAGAACCGCAGCCACTCCAACTGGTCCTTGGGACGGAGGGAGGTATCCCGCGCGGCCTCGATGAAGTGGGCGACGGCCTCGCCGATGAAGGTGCCGGAGCCGCAGGCGGGGTCGAGGACAGACTGGTCGAGGGGGTCGGTGACCACCTCGCGGACGATGGCGCGGGCGAGCCAGCCGGGGGTGTAGTACTCGCCGAGTTGGCGGCGCTCCTCGGGCGGGATGACAATCTCGTAGAGGATCGCGGCGACGTCGTTGGGAGCCTGTTGCCAGTCGAACTTGGCGATGCGTCGGCCAAGGGTCTTGAGGAAGGGCTTACCACCGACCTCGGTCGGCCACGCGAAGAAGTCCGACTCGACGACGCCCTGCAGGCCGGTCTTGTTGCGGAAGTCGCGGCCGAGCAGCAAATCGGCGGGGTCCTCGGCGGCCAGGCGGACGATCTCGCCGCCGAAGCGCGCCTGCACCACCATGCCGATGACGGCGGTCAAATAGGTGTGACGGACAAAGAGGCCGTCGAGCTCATCGTCCGTGCGGGCGATCTGGCCCAAGGCGGCGGTTAGTAGGTTCCGCCAGAGCTCGCGCTTGACCTTGATCGTGTTGTGGCCGGCCCACCGATCGTAGAGGTCCTTAAGCGTGTCGATGTCGCGCTGG